>JAHEEC010000001.1:16623-108875 GCA_024640885.1 Bacteroidota bacterium
GAAAGAGCCGTTCCATCACCAGGATGGTGATGCCGGGCCGGGAATCAATGAGGTTCTCCAGCTTGTTGAGGTAGACCAGCAATTGAAAAATAAATTCACGGTCAAGTTCCAGGTGCAGCCTGTCAGGCTGTCCTGAGAGGTTTTCCAGGATTTGCCGAAATACCTCCCTCAGGTAAGTGATCCACTCCCCGGCCCCTTCTACCTTCCTGAAGATCTTCATCTCCAGTGGCCCGTTGAATAACTGGCGATCAACCATGATCAAATTGCGCCTTGCAATCTCCTCCACCAGGTTTTGCCCGAAAGTGCCCCCCGGATCTCTCATATAGGGATGGACAAGGATGGAGGTCACATCCCTGTGGTAGAACTGTTCCATTCCTTCAGTACTCACCCGGATGTTATGCTGGATCCGAAGCAGGGAGTCGATAAAACTGAATACCGGGGAGTTCTTCATGGGATAGCCCATGGTCACGTTGATCTCATCCACTGTTTCAGGCAGGGACATGACCACGGGCATTAAAAGCTCCTCATCACAAAGGACCAGGGCAGTATGCGTGCAATCCCCTGAAGCAACTGCATCCTCCTGATCCAGGATCCTGTGTACCATTTTTGCCTGGAGAAGATCGGTGGGTAGTTCAAAGATCCTGATCTGTTTCTTCTCTTTCAATCCTGTGAAATCCTCCAACGCTGAATGTGCCGGGAATAGCTTCATGTTTTCTCTCATGAAACGGCCCGCCTCGCTGGTGCCGGTGCGGGTATATTGATGATCGTGATCCCAGTAGAATTCGGCTCCCTGCTTCCGAAGCCAGGAGAAGATCCTTTTCTCACAACCATTCAACGCATTGAATCCGGCAATAATGGTCCGGGCCCCTCCGGATTCATCCATCACTCCCCTGTCAATGCGTTCTGCAATCTCCCTGTACTGCATCCCCTGGTAGCCCTCCCCCCTGGCCTCCAGTTGTGTTCGCAATTGCCGGTAAAGGCGGGGGAGCCTTTTCCACACTTCGAGGAAATGATCCTTCTCAGGGGTAAACTCCCCCTCGTGAAAACCTTCCCAGAATTGCCTGATGAATTTGATCTGACCGGGTTCCAGTCCTGCCATGGGTTCCTCCAGTTCTTTCAGATCAATGATGTTGCTGAACAGCAAGTCAGCCTCCACCAGGTATTTATCCATTTCATCAAAATCCCTGAGCATCATCTCCCCCCAGTAGTAGAATTCATCCAGAGAATCAGGCAGATCCACACCTTCTTTATATATATCATACAGGGTAAACAAAACCTCCACGGGATCAGAAATCCGCAGCAGGCTCAACTCGTTGATGAAGTCGTTGATTGCATAGATGCGGGGAGCCCACTGAACCTTCTTGCTGTGGTGGGCCAGGTGGCGTTGCAGGAAGAGTCCGGCACGCCGGTTGGGCAGGATGATCCGGATATCCCTTTGATCGGCGGAGGCAATCAGATGCCCGGCAAGTGTTTCAAGGAATGGTTTCATCAATGATTGGAGTTATAATACTTACCCTGCCATGTATCGCATTTTTCGAGCAGCTCTTCGAAGGCCTTCAGTACCCTGTCGTAACGGACACCCCATCCTTCCTTGATACCCATTCCAGGGACCACTTCCCCCGCGATTCTTTCCACTACGAAAGCTGGATTGAGCTGTTCCAGGATCTCCTTCATCAGCAAGAGGTACGCATCCATGGTAAATTCCAGAAAATCCCCCGGCCGCTCAAGGTACTCCCTGGCCATGGCCGTACCCCTGATCACCTGCAATTGGTGGAACTTGATATTATTGAGTGGCCACTCCGAAAGCTTCACTGCCGACTCCAGGAAATCCTCCCGGGTCTCCCCGGGCAACCCGATGATCATATGTCCCCCCACCCGGACCCCACGCCTGGCAGTTTCACGGATTGCCCAGTAACTCTTCTCTGCCCCGTGTCCCCTGTTCACCCTTGCAAGGGTCTTGTCCAGCAGCGATTCGATTCCATATTCAATGATCACATGGCAACGCCGGGAAAGCTCCTGAAAATAGTCCAGTTTCCTTTCATCCACACAATCGGGCCTTGTACCCACCACGATCCCGACCACGCCAGGGATCTCAAGGGCCTGCTCATAGGTTGATTTCAGCATGGAGAGGTCGGCGTGGGTATTGGAATAGGCCTGGAAATAGGCCAGGTACCTGGTGGCCTTCCGGTACCTGGTCCGGTGGAAATCCATACCCTGCCTGATCTGTTCCTTTATGGATTTCCCCGGATCATTGTAAGAAGGGTTGAATGCCTTATTGTTGCAAAAGGTACACCCCCCGGTACCGCAGGTCCCATCCCTGTTGGGACAGGTGAAACCCGCATCGATGGTGATTTTCTGGACCCTTCCACCGAATTGTTTCCTGAAATAGTCGCTGTATGCATTGAGCCTTCTCTCAGTTCCCCATGGGTAAATCATAATTCATTGATTTTAATTGATTTACCCAGCATCACATACCACACATAACCCTCCAGCCCGGTGTACCCGAGCTGGAGCAGCTGGCGCATATAACCGCTCACCTGCTTCCTGTGGATCTCCCGCTCCACCATTCCAAATTTAAAATCCACCACCGTCGCCTGTCCGTTCTCCACGATCACCCTGTCCGGCCGCATCACTTTTCCCTCCCCGCACAGAAGGTTCCTTTCGTTGAACACAACCCGGTCAGTACCCTGGGAAAACCATTTTTTCACGCCGGGTTGATTGATCATCTCAAGGATTCTTTTCTCCAGCTCCATCCGCACGCTCTCCGGGATAATCCCCTCTTTTTGTATGGCTTCTAACATTGGTGCCACATCCCGGGCCGATTCGATCCCCGAAAAGAGCCTGTGCATGATATTTCCATACATCTGATCGGTTCTGTAGGTTCCCTCCTCATCCACGAAGTAGTTTTCGTTTCGGGTACGGACCTTGAGCTGCGTGTTCCTCCTGTTCACAGGATAGGCGGTAAATGCCCACGGGTCTTCCTCCTGCCCGCGCTTCTCATATCCCGGCAGGCTCCCGATGGAGATCACCTGCCCTTTCCTGTAAGAATCAAGGGAATCAAGGGCCGGTTCCCTGGCGGGCTTCATATTCATCATGGTCATGAGAAGGTCGCCCGTATTGCGAAGGGTCTGGTCACCGGATTCGGGGATTCCGATGTAGAGGAGATCTTTTGCCCTGGTGAATGCCACATACATGAGGTTCAGGTTATCCAGGTAACCCTTCATCCTTTCCTGGTAATAGTCCCCGGAAAAGAGGGTATGTGCCATCTGGCTGCTGAACCTTACAGGGACCAGGGGCAGCCGGTGGAAAGGGGTGTCCCCGGTACTGCACCACAAAATGTTGGATTTCCTCGGGTCGGTTGTGATTTCCCAGTTGCAGAAAGGTACGATCACAGCCCCGAATTCAAGGCCCTTGGCCTTATGGATGGTGAGGATCCGGATGGCATTGGATTCCTCTGAAACAGAAATACCCTTCCTGGAACCATGCAGGTCCCAGAATTGGAGAAATTCAGGGATCCCAAAGGGTTCCTTTCGCTGAATATCTATGACAAGGTCCTGGAATGCCTGCAGGTAGGGAAGGTCCTGTGTCCTGCGATCCAGGCCGAATACATTGATCAGTGATTCCACAAGTTCAAAAAGCGGCAGTTGCCTGAAAAGCATGATATCCCGGAAAAAAATAGCGGGCAGGATCTCCTCCATGGCAATGGAGGTGTCGAATAACCTTTCCACCTCCCCGTCAGGGATGAGCCCCACCAGGAAGCACTGGTACCTGAGCAGTGCATTGTTCAATTCATCACCGGGATAGACCAGGTACCGGAGAGCTGACATCACAAGTGTAACCGCAGTATTGTGAACCAGCATCAGCGACTCATTGGAAATTAGCCTGAAAGTGTGGCTCTCCCCCGTGCGCCTGGCATGCTCAAGGAGGATATTGGCCACGGCGGTTCCCTCTCTTTTGCTCCTGACCAGGATGGCGATTTCACCAGGTTCGATGCCCGCTTCCTGTATCTCCTCGATCCAACCAGGCAGGCTGGAGAGAACCTGGGTTCCGAAAGGATTCTCATCGGTCTCTTCAAAGATCCGGACCCTTACCATGCCCCCTGTGCCGACCCGGTCCCCGGGGATCTCCTGGACTGCATCGGCATAGGCATTCCTGAAGCGCCGGACCTCTGATTCAGCTTCTTTACGGGTGACCACGGAATCCTGCAGCTCCCCTTCGATGATCCCTGCCAGGATCTCAGGTGCAAGCTGGAAAACGGTATTATTGAACCGGATGATCTCTTCCCTGCTCCTGAAGTTCCGGGCAAGGGTGTGCACGTGAAACTGCTGGTGTCTGAAATCTGATTCCAGGTCTGAGGCAAGGATCTTCCAATCCGAATTTCTCCACCTGTAGATGGATTGCTTGATATCCCCCACCACGAGATTGTCATTCCCGTATGCCAGGGCGTTGTCAAGCAAGGGTTTAAAATTCTCGTATTGAAATACCGAAGTGTCCTGGAACTCATCCAGCATGATGTGATGGTAACGGTTCCCGGTTCTTTCAAAGATGAAAGGGACCTGGTTGCCTCCGATGATGCCCCGCAGGAAACGGCTCGAATCGGCGATCAGGAACAGGTTGCGTTCCCTGGTATAAGATTTCACCCCTTCCCAGATATCGCCCAGGATCCCCAGGGTATAGAAGTTTTGCCTGATGGCAAGGATGGTATTCAATACCTTCTGCAGATCGTAGAGCTCGTTCAGCAGGGGCATTAAAACCCCTTCCGTGAGTTCGGCCATTTCGGGTGATGCATCCTTATTGAGCCATTTGGAGGGTTGCTCCAGCGCATCCAGCTTGGCCCTTGTAAAATTCAGGGTTCCTCCAGTGGCTGCGTCTTCGAAGAGGGATGGGGGCGAATTGCCCTTTAACCTGAAATCTTCTACCCGGAATCCCAAATGCCTGATCTGTTCCAACCCGCGGGCCCCGATCCCTTCCATTTTTCTCCTGGATTCATCCTCGGTCCTTTGAAGATCGGTTACGAACAGGTCCAGGTGTTCCCTGTCAATGGCCGAGAGGTCCTCCCCGAGAAAGAGACCCTGGAACGCCTCCCTGAAGAGTTGCATCCCCAGCTGGACCATGTCATTTTTAAAATTCCAGGAGCGGGACTCCTCCATTCGCTCTTCGGCAAACCGGATCAACCATTGTTGCAGATCCTCCCGTTCGGCAAGTTCCCGGAACAAACCGTCCACAGCCAGTCCAAGGACCCTGTTGTGGTCCAGTTCCAGGTTGTACCCGGGCTGGATCCCGATCTCCCGCGTAAAAGCCCTGATCACCGATTGGAAGAACTTATCGATGGTGCCCACCGAGAATCCTGAATAATCATTGAGTATGGCTTGCAGCAACTCCCCGGCCATCTTGCTGACTGCCCCCGGCTCCAGCCCCGTCTCCGCTGAAAGCAGGTCCATCTCCACCAGGGGTGACGATCCGTCATACCTGGAGAGCTGGTAAAGCCTGCCCAGGATGCGTTGTTTCATCTCACCCGCTGCCTTATTGGTGAAAGTGACCGCCAGGATGTGCCTGTGAATTCCCGGATGCCTGAAGAGGAGTTTCATGTATTCCATGGTCAGGGCAAAAGTTTTCCCTGATCCCGCAGAAGCCTTGTATACATTCAGGGGGGACATGTTGTAAATATAGGATTTTATAGCTCCGCCACACCCTTCCCCCGGTCATGAGATATGAACCCCCGGGGGAGGTCCGCGGGCCGGACCAGCCCGGTAAGGCAGTCCACCGTGGGCCCATGCAGCCGGGCCCTCCTGCACGGGGAACCACTTTGCATGGATGGGCTTAATTCCTGGGATTTTTCTAATTTTGTGTCCGAACAGGAGATTTTGAAATGCGCGTAGTGGTTGGATTATCGGGTGGAGTTGATTCCAGTGTGGCAGCATACCTGCTGAAAGAACAGGGTTATGAAGTCACCGGCCTCTTTATGATCAACTGGCACGACAGAACCGGCGTGATCGATGCCGATTGCCCTTGGGATGAGGATGTGGTATTCGCCGAACTTGTGGCGAAGAAACTGGGCATTCCCTTTCATGTGGTGGACCTCAGCGGGCCTTACCGGGAGCGGGTCATTGACTATATGTTTTCCGAGTACCAGAAGGGCCGCACCCCCAATCCCGATGTGCTCTGCAACCGGGAGATCAAATTCGACGCATTCCTTAAGGCGGCAGAGGCGTACAACCCCGATTACGTGGCAACTGGTCATTATTGCAGGAAGACCACCTCTGTGGTGGATGGGGAAACCATTCAACATTTGCTTGCGGGCGATGATCCAAACAAGGAGCAGAGTTATTTCCTGTGCCAGCTTTCACAGCAACAACTGGCCAGGACCCTTTTCCCAATTGGACACCTGCACAAGCCTGATGTTCGAAGGATTGCCAGGGAGCAGGGCCTGGCATCGGCCGATAAAAAAGATTCCCAGGGTATTTGTTTCGTAGGGAAGGTTCACCTCCCCGTTTTCCTTCAGCAGAAACTGAAGGTGAGGGAAGGAAATATCTTTGAGATCCCGGCTGGTCTGCCACAGTACAAAGTGGAAAAGCAGGATCAGTCCGACCTGGATGCTGTTTGCTCGCCATGGAACTATACAAAGGAGGACGGTCAATGGGTGGGCAAGCACCAGGGAGCCCATTTCTTTACAGTGGGCCAGAGAAAGGGCCTTCAGGTGGGTGGCAAGGAGGAACCCCTGTTCGTCATTGGCACCGATGTGGATACAAACCGGGTGTATACCGGCCAGGGGCAGTCACACCCGGGACTATACCGCCGTGGATTGAAGATCGTTCCGGAAGAGGTTCACTGGGTCAGAAAGGATCTGGAAATGAATGCCGGTGAGCAAAGGGATTATCTTGTGCGGATCCGGTACCGCCAGCCCCTCCAGAAGGCCACCCTCCATATGACAGACCGGGGAATCTATATCGTGTTTCATAAACTTCAGCGGGGCATCGCCCCCGGGCAGTTTGCTGCATGGTACCACAAGGATGAGCTGATTGGTTCCGGTGTGATCCACAGGTAGTTCCCCATACAGGACCCTATGCCCCGCAGGTTTACCTTTTGTGCAAGCCGCACTCCTTATGGGCTTCATTTTCCCACCACCACCGGCCGGCCCGGGAATCCTCACCGGGCTCCACAGCCCTGGTGCACGGTTCACATCCGATGCTTGGGAATCCCCTGTCATGCAACAGATTATAAGGTATTTTGTGTTCCTTAATATAGGCCATGACCTGCTTTTCCGTCCACTGTATGAGGGGATTGATTTTGACCAGGCCGTTGTTGGCATCCCACTCCACGAGGCTGCTGAAAAAACGGCTTACCGACTGGTCCTTCCTGAGGCCGCAGATCCATGCCTCCTTTCCCTTAAATGCCCTGGGGAGCTGGGCCACCTTCCTGATCCCGCAACACATCTTGCGCTTCTCCACCCCATCATAGAAGAGATTGATCCCGTGATGGGCCACCATATCCTCCACCTTTTCCGCCTCCGGAAAATAGGTCTTCATCCTGATCCCAAAATGCTTATTGGTCCGGGCTATGAGGTCATAGGTTTCAGGAAACAGCCTTCCCGTATCCAGGGTAAAGACCTCCACCTCCTTATTCTGGCCCATCACCATCTCGGTCAGCACCTGGTCTTCCAGGCCCAGGCTGGTGGATAACACGATCTTCTCACCGTAATATTTCAGGAAGAAAGCGATTACCTCCTCTGAACTTTTGCCTTTCAACTCCTCGTTCCACTGTGCGATCTGCACTTTCACTTCATCCACAGGTTCCATATTCGATTTTAAGCGTAAGATTCCAGTTTTCCCATGTCGGTCCAGCTGTCGGGATCATGCCGGTAAAGTTTCACAGAGCCGCTTCTTGCCAGCTCAAGATAGAATGGGATGATGGGGAAATTTTTTTGTGCGGGAAATAAACTGAACAGGGCCGGATCCATCACATGGATGGCACTGAATGCGATGGGCATCAGGGGTTCTTTGCTGTCATCCACCAGGATGGTCTCCCCGGTTCGGTTGTCCCTCCATCCTTTCAGATCGCCCCCTGGGTTCATCAGAAGGCTGCGGGTTGTTACCCGCTCCTTGACAGCCAGCGTGGCCATGGCCCCGCTTTTAAGATGAGCCTCATACAATTTGGCCAGGTCAATGCTGCTCAAAATATCCACATTGTGCACCAGGAAAGGATCCTTACCGAAGAACCAGGAAGCATAGGCAATGCCACCTCCCGTGTCCAGCAGCTCTTCCTTTTCGTGGGAAAATTCGATCCTGATCCCGAACCGGTCGTTCCGTTCCACATACTCCATGATCATCTCGGGGTAGTGATGCAGATTGATGACCACTTCGGTAAATCCCTGCTGCTTGAGTTTCAGGATCACATGTCCTAGCAATGGGATCCCATTCCATTCCACCAGGGCCTTGGGCCTTGCTTCAGTCAAGGGCAACAACCTGGTCCCAAGACCCGCTGCAAGCACTATCGCCTTATTTCCGTGGGTTTGCAACACCATTTTTCCTTGGGGGATTTTCTTTCACACTTAGCGCAAATGAAGCGTTTCTTCTTTCCCTTGACCTTCGCCTTAAGATCTCCGCCATCACTGCATAACTTCCTGCTCATCCATCTCCCTTATGCAGACAATAACAAGAAAAACCGTGTTTTGTTTTTTGCCGGTCAGGCCGTGGTCCAGAAACAGCGCTTGGGAGAAATGATGCGTCCCTCGGCCTTCAGGACTTTCATGGCCCTGTCGACTTCCTTTTGATCCAGGTGGGCGGCCTCCGCGATTTCAGCTGCTTTCATGGGCTCGGGGGATGCCCCGAGTGTTTTAATTACAAGTTCAATGTGGTCCATAAGGATTATTATAATGGTTCGTAAAGGGCTCCAGGATTCATATACCTGTTATAGACCTCCCTGGTCCGTTCCAGGTGGGACTTCATAAGTTCATAAGTGGTATCTGCATCTTGTTCCCGTATTGAATTCACAAGTTTGCTGTGATAATCGAGGGTAGTGTTCTTCTCTCCATCAATGTTGGCATAGATGTAGTTCCTCATGCGGGGAAGAAGAGAGTATATGGGTTCCATGGTAACCTGGACAATAGGGTTGCAGGTTGCCTTGGTGATACAGAGGTGAAATTTATTATCAATATCCGCCTCTTTCTGTGTATTGTCGGGATCACATTTTTCAAACTCCACCAGATTCTCCTCCAGCTCCATGATGTGATCATTTCCCCTGTTCAGGGCAGCCAGCCTGGCTATCTCGGGTTCAAAGAGGCGCCTTACCTCAATGATCTGAGAGAGCAGATTTTCATCAAATTTCAGATCATAATAGAGATTGAGGGTCTTGATTGCATCTTCGATATTGATCTCTGATACATACATGCCACTCCCCTTCTGAATTTTGATCAATCCCCTGGCGTTCAACCTCCTCAAAGCCTCTCTTAAGGCTGTTCTGCTGACTCCGAAAGATTCACACATCTCCCTTTCAGTGGGAAGTTTTGATCCTACCGTCAGTTTCTTTTCACGGATCGCCTTCTCAATGGTCCGCTCGATCCGTTGGCTGAGTGTAAGTTTACTTCCTATGTTCTGAAAAATATCATCCATTCATTTCAAAATTAATGGCGTTAAAGGTAACCTTTTGCCAGTAAATTCCATCAGGCAGAAATTCACATTATTGAACCTTCAACATCTGGCTGAGCTGACTCTCATTGTTCAGCCGGTCCAGTGCCGCGACCCGGAAAATTCCCGGCCTGATCCCGTTTTCAAACCGGAGGTTCTTTTCCCCTGTTATCATCAAAATATTTTCGACCTTTTTCAGAAACCGCTCCTCATTCAATTCGTACCTGTAAACCACAAAAAACCTGGCGCGGTCCATTTCATTTTCAAACTCTTCAACATCCCAGACCAGTGCATTGCCTTCCACTCTCAAATTGAAGGGGGCACCGGGAGCTTCTCCATCAATCCATGGCATGGGTGGCACCAGTGCAGCAGTGGAACAATATTTTTTCTGGAGTTTCCTGTTCAGGGATAGCAGGTCCTCACGAAAAAAATGGTGGCTGCTGAAGAAGCCAAATCCATCCAATCCTTCGCAGGAACGAATGATATCTATTTGCTGCAGGAAAAATTTATCCTTTCGCCAGAGCCTGTATTCCGATTTTGAGTCGATCCGGTAAGGTGCGAGTCCCACATACATTGACCTGCCATAACCGAAATCGTTCCACCAATGCGCCAGGGTGGAGAAATCTGCAGCCGGATGGTCATCACGCCAGTACAACTGCGGCATTAAATAATCGATCCATCCTTCCCTTTGCCAGTGTATTACATCTGCATAGAGCCCGTCATAATTACTTGTTCCCGCACTGGTTTCTGATCCCCGTGGATCTTCAGCGCGGTTCCTCCATACACCAAAGGGGCTGATTCCGAATTTCACCCAGGGTTTTTCTTCCTTGATGGTACGTGACAGGATTTGAATGACGGTATCCACGTTGTGTCTTCTCCATTGGTCAATCTGTCCAGGATAGAAATCACCTCCGTATGCTGCGAAATCAGTGCTATCCGGCAATTCCTCACCGCGGATCTCGTAGGGATAAAAATAATCATCAAAATGGATCGCATCCACATCATATCTTTTCACCACATCCAGTACGACTGACCTTAAATACCCCCATACCTCTGGATTGGCAGGGGAAAAATAGGCTTTTGATCCATAATTAAAGGACCATTCGGGGTGTGCATGGATGATGTGATCTTCACTCAGTTCCTCCCTGAGGCTCAGTTTGATGCGGTAGGGATTGAACCAGGCATGCAGTTCCATTCCTCTCCGGTGTGCTTCCTCGATCCAGTATTGGAGGGGATCATAAAATGGGTCGGGTGCTTTTCCCTGAGCACCGGTGAGGTATCTTGACCAGGGTTCGAGAGATGAACTGTATATGGCATCTGCGGATGGCCGGACCTGCAGAATAATTGCATTGATTCCATTCCTTCGGTGGCGTTCCAGGATTTCAACTATTTCCTGCTGTTGCTCAAGGGAATTTAAACCCGGTTTTGAGGGCCAGTCAATATTCGCCACAGTGGATACCCATACACCCCTGAATTCACGCCTGGGTGCCTGTCCATTTAAAGGTTGTATGACCAATATTGGTGCATAAACCAAAATGTGAAGAGCGATCCTGAAAAACTGCAATAAGCACTGGTTCATAATGATTATGATATTTTCAACTATAAATATATAGCAACAATTACTATTATCATTGAAATTTGTCATACATCATTCGTATTATAAATACATGTTATAGAACAGGTCTCTTGTTTGGTCCTATTTAACAATGCATCTCTAAATTTGGTATTGCTGATAATCGCACCAAATAAAAGCTTTCGATCATTTAATTCTTTCACTATGAAAAAACCTTTACTCTTGACAATTTGTGCCCTCTTTTTCACCCTGATGATTCGAGCACAGGGTGATACGGCCTTCGTAGAGGTATGGGCCCTATTTGGGGAAAATGCACCCGCATGGTTTACGGATGGCAGTGAGGTTGAACAGGGAGACCCCTCCTTTGCAGCCTCGGAACGAGGCATTGTATACAGTGATGTTTCCGGGCACGTCTACATTTCCAGCCGTCATCCCGAAGATGTGGACAAGGACGGCACACTGGATTGGGGTGAGCCCCATGTGTACATCGTTGATCCTGAAACCGGAGAACCACCCCTGTTTGGACTGGCCCAGTTGCTCACATCGGGGATCAGGTCCTCAGATGAATTCTTTGGCGGCGGTTACCCCCTGAACAATGTCACCGTGTCTGATGACGGAAGCATCTTTGCCTGCAATATGACCCTTGCATCCGGGCCGGATATTGTCTCTGAAGGGGGTGTCTCTGTGAAGGCATTCAGGGTTTATCGCTGGAGCTGGGAACAGGACATCCCGCAGGTGGTCATAGACTACAAGGAGGGCGGGTACCGGCTGGGTGATAAATTCAGTGTACTGGGGAACTGGGATGAAGTTGCCTATATCTACGCAGCACCCGGGGAATCCAACAAGCTTCTGAGGTGGAAAGTCACCGCAGGAGTGGTGGATGCAGCCCCCACGATCATCACCTTGCAGGACATTACCAATGCAGGAACCTCAATCACCGTGGCAGATGTTCCGGGGAAATCCGACTGGATCTATGTGAGCGGAAGAGGTTTTATGCCCACCCTGTTCACCACTTCAGGAGTAAATCTGAGCCAGGTGGCCATTTCCACCGAAAACATGCCGGGCACACCTGTGGCAGGGCGAATCATTGAATTTGGCGGAAGAAATTACATGGGAATGTTCTGTGATGACCAGAGTGCTTTTGTATTTGATATCACAAAACAGGGTGAAAATGTGACAGATGTGGATGTGATAGGGTATTCCCCTACCTTCGGAACTGTCTATGAAAATGCCTATGGTGAGGGTGCGGTTGAATTCGGGATCATCGATAACCAGCTTTATATTTTTGTATGTGCTCCTTCCAACGGAATTGCCTGTTACCGCATTGATGGCATCAACCACACCTCAGTGGAGAAAGTGATTTCCAACACTTTCAATATATCTGCATATCCAAATCCGGCTGCTGATTTTACGACCATCAGGTTCACCCTGCCCATGGGTGCAACTGAGGCTGTGGCTGTAAAACTGTATGACATGTCGGGTCGCTTCATGGGAATCACAGCGGGCAAAGCCGAAGGCGGACCCCAGGAGATTCGCATCAATACCTCAACACTCTCAGGTGGGCAATACATTTACCAGGTTGTCTATCAAAATGAAATCAATATTGGAAAACTGATTATTGAATAATTGTCTAACTAAACGTTCGAAAAATGAGAAAAGGATTTACCTATTTATTAATGCTGGTTGCCGCCCTCCTGATTATAGGAAGTGATGTGGTATCCGCACAGACGCTGACCGATTCATGGTCAGCCGCTCCAGCATGGAACAACTCTTCCTATTACCGGGGATTCGCATATGGAAATAACCGGCTCTATGTGGCCGGACGCCCCGCAGGAACAGCCAGTGTGGAGGTTATCAATTCGCTCACCGGCGGGGATGTCAAATCACTTGATCACACCGGCATTCTTGACCTTACATTTGACCTTGCAGATGCTGAATTCAGCAATGACGGCTCCATTCTTGCCGCGCCCCTGACCCTTAATGCAAGTGCCGAAACAGGCTGGGGAGCGGGATTTTATACCATTTACCGCTGGGCTGATGAAATGAGCAAGCCTGAACCCTTTATCGTATATAAAGGTGCCGGACGCATTGATATGTTCACAGTGGTGGGCGATGTGACAGGAAATGGAACTGTCATGGGCGGTGTCAGCGCAACAAGAACAGTCTGGGGATATGCGATCCTCGGGGGTGTAATCTCGGATGCGATCGAGTTAACGCTGGATGAGAACATCGCAACCGGTGCTGTGGGGGTGGTTTACCCTGCAGGCTTAACACCTGCTGACGGATTCTGGTACAACAACGATGCCATTACCCCTACCCTGTGCAATGATACCGGAGGTGTGGTAGGCGCCATTCCCGCAGAGCTTTTTACTGGCAATACCGGGCAGATAAAGGCCTTCACTTATGATTCGAAGAGCTACCTCCTGGTGGCTGATGACGGCAAAGCCAAATTGATCAATATCACCGGGAAACAGCCCGGGGAACTCACAGTGGACGATATCGTACACACCACGCAGGGTGTGTATAACATCAACCAGGATGTAGATTACAGGATCGGTGCTGACGGATCGCTGGCCATCTTTTCGTTTTCGGCTAACAACGGCATCTACTCTGCCTCCACCGAAGCTGCTCCGGTAGCTTCCGACCCTGCCATTGACGGCCTCACTCTGGTGGACCAGATCGTAACTGCCGCATACACCTACGGTGACCTGAACGGTGACCTGGAAGGTGCCTCTGAGATCAAGTGGTATATAGCCGACGATGCTGAGGGTACAAACAAAGCAGAGATTGTGGCCAATGCCGGGAATACAACCTACACTATAGTGGCCGGGGATATGGAGAAGTTTATCTCCTTTTCAGTTTTGGCTGTGGCTGCCACAGGGACAGCTTCAGAACCATCATACCTGGCTGAATCGAATTGGTATGGGCCCATTGCAGCCGCAGATGCCAAGGCACCTGTTGCCTCCGACCTGGCCATTGCCGGGCCGTTGGCCGTTGATGAAGAACTCGTGGCATCATACACATACAGTGATGAAAACGGTGATCCGGAGGGTGCCTCCGTACTGACATGGTTTGCGGCAGATGATGCAGCGGGCACAAACAAAGCCCAGCTGGCTTCTGATACCCTGAAATATAAAGTGCTGCCCGCAGATGCAGGTAAATTCATTCTTTTTGAGGTGACCCCCGTTGCTACCAGCGGAGTGCTCCTTGAAGGGGAGACTGTTTTCGTGGCTTCTGACTCGGCTGTATTCTTCCCTGATTTTCTGCCCGTGGCATCGGAACTTGCCATTGCAGGCCGTGAAGAGGTGGATGGGACATTGACAGGAAGCTATGTCTACAGCGATCTGAACGGTGATGAGGAGGGTCCAACCCTGTTGAAATGGTACCGGGCTGATGATGCCACCGGAACCAACCAGGTAGAGGTCGCCACAGATACATTGACCTATACACTTGTTGCAGATGATGAAGGGAAATATATGCTCTTCGAAGTGACCCCGGTTACCGCAGATACCGTTGCGGGTGATCCGGCATCTGTTTCCACCGGTGCCATAGCTGCCAAACCCGCTCCAGAAGCTCCAGTGGCATCCGATGTAACGTTACACGGAACTCCGGAGGTTGGGGTGGTTCTGTATGGTTCATACACTTACAGTGACCGCACAGACGATCCGGAAGGGGAATCCATTCACAAATGGTACACTGCAGATGATGCAGCAGGTGCCAACAAAGCAGAGATTGCTTCAGCAGCTGGCTCCTATGTGCTGCTCGTCACAGAAGATCTGGTTGGTAAACACATCGGGTATGAAATCACACCCGTGGCTACGGAAGGTGAATTGCTGGAAGGTGAGCCAGTCCTCGTAGTATCAGCCAGTGCAGCTGTAGCCTCCACCAATGACGGTGACTTCGAAAGGATGTGGATGAGGGCTGCCAAGGTTGAATCCCTGGCCGAATATATTGGCACCGGAAGTACCGAACGCGGCTTTGCTGTTGGTGAGGACCATATCTATGTGGCCAGCCGCAACGGTGGAACCAAATTGCTGGTGGTTGATAAGACCAACGGTGCACTGATCTCCCATATGGATACCGAAGGAATGAACGTGGGGCTGTTCCCCATCAGTGATGTGGAGGTCTCCAGTGACGGTCAGATCCTGGCCTGCCCGCTGCAATTGAATTCAAGCACCGAGCCTTTCGTAGTTTATAAATGGAGCGACGAACTTGCTGCTCCCACCAGGTTTATCGAATATACCTCCACAGCCGCCATGCGTCTGGGTGACAAGTTTACCGTCATTGGAGACGTATCGGGTGACGCTGTGATCTATGCAGTGGCTTCTGCAGGTAACACAGTGGTGCGTTGGGTTGTAACCGGCGGTATTGTTGATACGGGAACCGAGATCACACTTGAAAATGTGACATCAGTTGGATCCACTCCGGCCGCAGCGCCATTAACCAGTTCCCCTGAATCCGATTTCATCGTGGATGGTCGTGGATTCCAGGCCCAGATCTTTGATAAGGATGGCAAATACATCAGTGCGATCGAGGAGGTCGGACAGAGTGGAAATCAGTCCAATTCACCAACGGTATTCTATTACAAAGGTCGGACGCTTGCTGCGTTCCACCAGAAGAATGATGGAGGACAGTGGAACATCCTGGTGAAGGACATCACTGCTGTACCGCACATTACCGTAGGTGCTTCCGAGATACTCTCCACGGCCAACCAGGAGCTGGGTGGTGTACATGTGGAAGTGGATGCAGACTACTTCCGCCTCTATATGTTATCGGCCAACTACGGCATAGCCCTTTTCCAGGGACTGCTGGAGCTGCCGGAAGCCGATTATTCCGAGACCAATGAAGCCGGTGATGCAATCATGGTATGGTTTACCAAGAACATGACCGACTCGGTGGGCAATGTGACCGGTTGGACGGTGATGGTCAATGACGTTGAAGTCAGTATAGACACGATCTATGGCACAGGGACAGATCCTGAGGTTCTCACCCTGGAACTTGGCTCAACCATTGCGGAAGGTGATATGGTCACCGTTGCTTACGACGGTACCGGAAGCGTGACTGCCTTCGATGGAATGCCACTCAATGGTTTCGACGCATTGGAAGTGGTGAACATTGTCGGGGCAGCAGCCCCCGCAGCAACGGATGTCACCGTGACAGGCGACCTCTTTGTGGGATCATCTCTGACAGGAAGCTACACCTATTCCGATGCCAATGGTGATCTTGAGGAAGGATCCTCCTACCAGTGGTACTATGCGAGTGATGCTGCTGGCAGCGACGCTCTGAAACTGCTGGGTGAGAATGGGACTTCATACGTGGTGACTGATGACATGAGGGATAAATATGTGGCCTTCGAAGTAACACCCGCCACCACCACAGGTGGACTCGATTACCTGGTCGGTGAAGCCGCGAGGTCCGGATTCGTCCAGATATCCACCGTGGGAATGGAGCTGGGCCGCTTCGCCTCTATTTCGGTCTATCCAAACCCATTTAACGGGATATTGACCGTGGAAAATTGCAACTCCTTCAACCACATCACGATCATTGATGTGACAGGCAAGGTTCAGATGCAGTTTGAAACCCTCAATGAAAACAGGATAGAGTTGAACATGGAAAGATTCCAGAAAGGAGTTTACTTCATGAAACTCACTAATTCTGACGGCGGAACAGAAACATTCCGCTTAATAAAAGTTCAATAAATCTCTCTTTAGAAGGGCAGGTAGTGAAATACCTGCCCTTCTTTTTATTAAAATCCAAATGCTTACTTTTTAACTCTCCTGAAATGAAGAGGCTTTTATTTCTGTGCGCGATGATCATGGCAGCACATGCTTCAATTGCACAGCCAATCAGGATTAAAAAAATAAAGAAAATCCCGGTGGAGCGTCACGTATATTTCGCATCCTTCGGGAATAAGAGCCATGAAATTATTTTGTCTGGTCAGGACCGGCAGGCGATCTCATTTTATAACACCAGAAACAGGAGGGAAAAACCCATATCCGAATTGAAGGATGCATTGCCAGTTCCCGGGTCAGCTGGAGATGCTCCTGTACACGCAAGAGGGAATGGTAAAAAAATCGAACTCATAATGGCCGATTCCACACATGCAACCATTGCACCTGCGGGAGAATGCTTTTATATCTGGGTTTCTGTTTCACCCGATGGGAAGAGGCTGCTTTTCACTGCTGCAGGGAAAGGGTCCTATGTGTCTGACCTGGAAGGTCAAATCATCTCCGAACTCGGATACCTGAATGCTCCCGCCTGGGTCAACGATAACTGGGTGGTGGGAATGAACGACCTGGATGATGGACACCAGGTAACTTCCTCCGATGTGATCGCAGTCAGCATCCCTGCCGGGAACAGGCAGAATCTGACTCTTGATCTTGAGGAGATTGCCCTTGATCCCAGTGTCTCTGTGGCTGCCGACCGCATTGCATTTCATAATTTGAAAGGCGAGGTGTTCATCATGAAGATCAGAATCCGGGATTAAGAATTGGGTGTATGATTAGAATGTATTGTTATATCATCCTTCTTTCCCTGGCTGCCCGAGGCACGGTCTCATGGGCCCAGTCACCCGATTTTAGCGGGATCAAGGTGATGCTCAATCCAGGGCACGGCGGTCATGATTCGGATGACCGGGGCATGCCTAACGGGTTCTGGGAATCAGAAGGAAATCTGACCAAAGGCCTGGTGCTGAGGGACCTTCTTCAGGACCGTGGTTGCGAAGTGATCATGTCAAGGGTCGAGAACCAAACGGAAGATGACCTGCCGCTTTCCCAGATCGCAGCCATAGCCAACGAAAACAATGTGGATCTGTTCCTCTCCATCCACAGCAATGCCGGGACCCAATCATCCAACTACCCGCTCACGATCTTCAATGGCACCAGTGACAATCCGGCCAATCCCAAAGCCAAAACCTGGGCCCAGGCATTGTGGGAGCAGCTGATCACCAATCAGGCCACATACTGGACCCACATCAATCCCCATTATATGGGGGACCTGACCCTGAATCCCGACTGGACCTACGGTTATGGGGTACTCTACCCCTTGCAGGTGCCCGGAATAATATCAGAAGGCAGTTTCCACGATTACAGGCCTGAAATGGACAGGCTTCTTAGCCTGGATTACAGGAAACAGGAGGCCTACCAGATGTTCTATGCAATGACCACCTATTTCGGACTTTCCGGGAGGGAGCCCTACGGGAACATTTCGGGCATAATCCGTGACTCACTGCTGACAAAAGATGATTATTCCAACGCGGGATCGCCTGATAAATACCGCACCGTAAATGGATCTTTGGTAGAAATATTGGAAACCGGAGCCACCTGTCAAGTGGATACCCTCAATACCGGTTTTTTCATGTTTGACAGTATCTCCCCGGGTGATTACCACCTGGTGTTTGGAGCAAAAGACTATTTCAGCGACACCGTGCCTGTTGCAGTGCACATGCATGGGTTTACCTATGTGAACCAGTGGCTGCGGGCTGATAAGACCATGGCTCCAAAGATCATTTCACGCACACCCGCCGGCGAAGATCCTATCCCATGTTTTGACCCGGTTTCCTTTACCTTCAACATGAATATGGATTCGGCGAGCGTGGCAGAGGCATTTTCCATTATACCTGCCATGGAGGGGACCTTTTCATGGGACAAATCTTACCTGCATGTGACATTTCAGCCCAGTGTGCCCTATGAGACGGAAACACGCTATGAGGTAAGTCTGGATACCACCGCACAGCATCAATGGGGTGTAAATCTGGACACTTCCGTTCATTTCACTTTTCTGACCGGCAACAGGAACAGGTACCTGATCGAATCCTCATTCCCCAATGACGGGCAGGAGGGTGTGAGTCCATACCTGCAGTTCAGGGTTGTGTTCGATGCACCATTGAACAATTCATCCCTGATCGATGCGGTTACCATCGTGGCCGAAGACGGGGCGGGGCTTTCCACCAAGGGGGCAACCATCCTGACGGTGGATGAAAAAGGTCATTATTATTTCTCTCCCGAGTCGGATCTCGGGTTCAATAAATCCTATACCCTTGTTGTGGCAGGATCGGTGCAGGATGCTGACAATATACCCCTTGTGGACACCATCCGGATCGGATTCAGTACCATGGAGGAGCCGGGGGCGATCACCATCCTGGATGAATTTGACGATGTGGACCAGTGGAGCATCGATTCCGGGGCAAGCCAGGGGATTGATGACTCCTCATTTCTTTACAGGTGGAAAAAGAATTACCTGTCAGGGAGCGCCAGCATGCTTGTGAGGTACAATTTTCTCTCTGATCAGGCCAGCCTTACATTCAAACCAGCTGAACCGCTGCTCCTGGATTCCAGATCACCGGACATTGGCATTTGGATATGGGGCGACCTGGGCCAAAACCGGATTATTCTGGGATTTGACAATGGCGCAGAAAAAGAGCTTTGCCAGGTCGATTTTGCAGGATGGGCCTACCACCTTAAAGCATTGCCCGAGGGCGCCGGATCACTGATATATATCAGACTCTCCGTTGAGACAGGCGGGACCCGCACAGGCGATCTCTATTTTGATGCACTCCATCAACCCGGGATCACCGACTTCATCCGAACCGACGGGTCATCCTCCATCCATGCCTATCCCAACCCGGTCACCGGTTCCATTCTTTACCTGGAAGGATTGCCTCAAAAAGCTTTTCATTATGATATTTACAGCGTGAATGGAACCATAGCCCAGACGGGGCGGATGGATCCCGGGGAGTGTTCCATCGAGCTCACTGCCTCCACCATGGAACAACCATTCTTTATCATCCATATTTTCAATGAAGAGACCGAATACTCCATGCGAATCACGGCCCCCGTCGGGAAGTAAGGGAGGAGCATAAAAAAAGGGAACAGAAAAGTAAACCAGAGACACATGAACAGGATATTCACGATTATCACATTGGCGCTTATTTCCACGGGTCTGCTCGGGCAGGTCCGGACCATCACCGGAAAAGTGGTTGACCAGGCAGGGCTTCCCATGATCAGTGCCACAGTTGTTGTTCAATCGGAGTCGGGAGCCTCACAGAACGGAACCACCACCGATCTGGAGGGTTCTTTCACATTGAACATCCCCGAAGGATCCAATACGCTTCTTGTATCCTATATGGGGTATGAAGGTAAATCGGTGGATATTTCAGGGAAAACAAATGTTGAAATCACCATGGTCCAATCCACCACCCAGCTGGAGGATGTGGTAGTCACTGCCCTGGGGATCAAGAAAGAAAAGAAAGCCCTGGGATATGCTTTCTCGGATGTAAATGGAGAGGAATTAACCACAAACAGGGATGTAAACTTCATCAATTCCATCAGCAACAAAGTGGCCGGGGTCAATATTACCCAGACCGCCGGAGGCGCAGGTACGTCATCCAGGATTATCATCCGCGGGATCAAATCTCTTTCTACGGAAAGCCAGCCACTCATCGTGGTCGACGGCGTACCCATGGACAATTCTTCAGACGGGGCCTCCTGGCTGGGCGGCCTGGATTACGGAAACAGTCTGATGGGGATCTCCCCGGACGATATAGAGACCATGTCGGTGTTAAAGGGCCCTAATGCTGCTGCACTCTATGGGTCCAGGGCCGCAACCGGTGTAATCCTCATCACCACCAGGCAGGGGAGTCAGAAGAATCAGCTCAGGGTTACAATAAACTCAAATTTCATGATCGACAGGGCCTACGTGGTCGCTGATTACCAGAACGAATATGGTTCCGGTTTTGGCGGAAGCATTCAAAAGCAGGCACTGAGCGAAACACAGAGGGAAGAACATGGAGTTGATTCAGCATATTTCTATTACAGCACCGGAAGCTGGGGCCCAAAAATGGACGGGACCATGGAGGTGCTGAACTGGAACAACAAATTCACTGCCCTCACGCCCCAGCCTGACAATGTGAAGGATTATTTCAACAACGGCTACACCTTCACCAATTCTGTGGCCGTGGAAAGCGGAACGGAAAAATTCAACTGGCGGGCTTCAGCCAGCATTCTGAATAACAGTGGTCTGAAACCCAACAGCACCTATGACCGAAAAACGATCAATTACAATATGAATTCAAAATTGAATCGCTTTCTCAGTCTGAGCTTTAAAGCAAATTACATCCGGGAAGATGCCTTCAACCGGGTGGGCCAGGGAGACTCGCGCACAGGGGCAAGAACCTTTATCTGGATGCCCCGGAGCATCAATATTCATACCCTTAAGGATGATTACAAAAGTGTCAACGGTTACGAGCAAAACTGGTACTTCGATAGCGACTGGCATACAAATCCTTACTGGGAAGCGTATGAAAACTACAACAATGACCACAAGGACCAGTTCAACGGCTATGCAAAAATCGACCTGGAGATCACCCCGTGGCTAAAAGGTTTTATGCGCACCAGCATGGACACTTATGTCTCGAAACGTTATCTAAGGGTGGCAAACAATGCACTCAGGGCCAACGGTGAGGGCGCCTTTACCGAACAATGGATCAACTACCGGTCATTGAACCATGATTTCCTGCTGACTGCAGAAAAAGGCATTGGCGAGAACTTCAATTTCTATCTTAACGCAGGGGGTAACTATTACAATTACTTCGTTGATTACCAGTCATCTTCCATCGTGGGACTGGCGGTTCCCAATTTCTTTTCCCTGAATAATCCCAAGTATCCGGCTGAAACATCGGTTGGTACCTCCCGCAGGCAAAAAGTGATCCAATCGTTTTATGGATCGGCCCAGATCAGTTTCAAGCACTGGTTGTACACCGAGATTACCGCCCGAAATGACTGGTCCTCCACCCTCCCTGCTGACAACAACTCCTACTTTTATCCTTCTGTAAATACAAGCCTGGTATTCTCGGAATTGTTGGGAATGGATGAGAAAATAATGAGTTTTGGCAAGGTGCGGTTCTCATATGCATACGTGGGCAATGATACTGATCCCTACAGAACCTCCACAGTTTTCATTAGCCAGCAATACGGAGAGGTACCCGCAGTTTACCTGACCGGCCAGCGGGGCAATCCGGATTTGATGCCTGAGCGGACCGGCTCCTGGGAAGTGGGAACCGATTTGCGGTTCTTTATGAACAGGCTCAACCTGGATTTGACCTATTACAATGAGACCACCTTTGATCAGATTGTCTCCGCCGAGATCTCAAAAGCTTCAGGGTTCGCCCAGGTGGTGACCAATGGTGGTGAAATCTCTAACAAAGGCGTTGAGGTGCAGATGAACTTCGCCCCTGTCCAGTCTGCCCACCTTAAATGGGATCTCTCCATGAACTTTGCCAAAAATAAAAACATGGTGCTATCCCTGGCGGGGGGATTGTCACAATTAACCATCACCAATGAAAGCCAGATCGACATCGTGGCAGTGCCGGGAAGGCCTTACGGGGAGATCCTGGGGACCCGGCTTGCACGCTATCATCGTACCGACGAGGCAGGCAATGTGATCGATGACCCGCAAAACGGCCGGCCGTTGATCGGGGATGACGGGTATTACATCCAGGATGTGAGAGATGTCATCGGGAATATTACCCCCGACTGGACCGGCGGAATCATGAGCAACCTCTCCTATAAGAACATCACCTTCTCCTTTTCCATCGGGGTCCAGAAGGGTGGAAACCTCTTTTCTAAAACAAACAAATACGGGTTGGACAACGGACAGTTCGTGCAAACCCTTGAAGGAAGGGAATCCTGGTATGCTGCCACCAATGATGAACAGATGATGGGCAGGGTGGGGCTTTATAACTCCGATGGAACACCGATGCTGGACGGCAATGGCAAACAGATGTTCGATCCCGGGGGTTCCGATCCGGTAGGCTATGTGGCAGACGGCGTGCTGACTGATGGCTCGGAAAACACCAGGGGCATCGATCCCCAGATGTTCTGGCATCAACGAAAATGGGGAGGCATTGCCGAGCTCGATGTATACGATGCTTCCTATGTAAAGTTAAGGGATGTGACCCTCAATTATAACCTTCCTTCCAGGTGGTTGGGTAAAGGATTTATCAAGAGCGCTTCCCTGGCCCTGATTGGGAAAAACCTCTGGCTCATCTACAGCGGGGTGCCAAACATCGATCCCGAATCTTCCTTCACTTCCAACAACAACGGGATCGGACAGGAGTATGCTGCCATGCCCACCACCAGGTCGGTAGGATTTAACCTGAAACTTGTATTTTAAATGATGCGGATTATGATCATACTAAAACAGAAATGCCTGTGGTTACTGGCAGGGTTCATGCTCTTTGGCTGCACCAAGAATTTTGAGGAGATCAATACCAACCCCAACAATCCGGCTACCTCTGACTCAGATTACATCTTCAATTATGTCGTCAAGGAAGGTGCCGGAGAATATGGATTGCAGAGCAGTTACAATATCACCTATATCCAACACTGGATCATGCAGACCTCTGCAGTCTGGGGCAATTCCACAATGCCTCCCTACACGCTGTTTGATCAATACAGGATACAAAACCTGTGGGAGTATTATTACTCGAACCTCTTGTTGAATTGCAAGATCCTCGAAAAAATGACCTCCAACGAGCCTGAAGACGTGAATAAATTCCAGGCAGCACGGATCTGGAAAGCCTATTGCTTTCACAGGGTAACCGACCTTTGGGGGGACGTGCCCTACTCGCAAGCATGGAAGCTCATCGATGAATACAATCCTCAGAACATCTCCCCCGCCTACGATTCCCAGGAGGAAATTTACCGGGCCTTGCTTGATGAACTGAAAGAGGCTTCCGAATCCATGGATCCTTCCAAGGGATTTTATACCAATGACATGCTATTTGACGGTGATATTGACCGGTGGATCATTTTTTCCAATTCACTCCGGCTCAGGCTTGCAGTTCGCAGCGGAAACCAGGAGGTAATCCAGGAGCTCTTATCCGATGATCTTCTCATCTCCTCAAATGGAGAGAGTGCCCAGTTCAATTATATTGAGACCCAGGATGCATGGAATCCTTATTATGGGCTGAACATTGATTCAAAAAACCCATCCAATCCCGAACTGACCGGCACCACCACCCCCAAGATCAGTGAATTGATGAAACTGCAGCTGGAGGGCACCGGCGATCCAAGGCTGGCAATTTACGCCCAGCCTATTGAACTGGACAACATGACGATCCGCGGTGTCCCCAATCTCATGGATGCCACCAAAAAAGAGAACCAGGCCATGGGAATGGGTGTGTCGAGCACTTCATACATAGGCACCTTCTTTTCGGGCAACCCGACCTACACCAACCAGCTGCTTACATATGCCGAGGTCTGTTTTCTCAGGGCAGAGGCCGCTTTCAGGGGCTGGAGCACCGAAAATACGAGAGACTGGTATGAAAAGGGGGTCAGAAGTGCGCTTTCATATTATAATATCCCGGAACAGGATGCTGAACTTTTCCTGGCCAACGGCGGGGTTTTCAACAACTCCCTGGAACAGATCATTGTGCAGAAATGGATTGTGCTCTATCTGAATGGATGGGAATCCTTCGCAGAATACAGGCGGACCGGGTTTCCCCAGTTAAAAAAATATGACCTGGTCCTTGACGGGATTAAGATTGAAAGTGCTGAATGGGTGGATGTGCCCCGTGAATATGTTCCAGGCAGATTGCCTTACCCGGATGATGAGATCGACCTGAACCGGGAGAACTATGAGAAAGCTGTTCAGAACCAGGGCGGCGACTCATATTATCAGCAGGTTTGGTGGTCAAGAAAATTTGGTGATATTGCGTATAAGTAGCCCTTTAGGAAATTGAAAAAATACTTGATCATAACGGGAATCTTCGTGTGTGCGGCGCACTTTGTTTTGTTTGCACAGGAAGAGGGCAAACGCGAGCTGCGTTCAGCGTGGGTGGCCACCGTCGCCAACATTGACTGGCCCCGGTATGAACACCGGAACAATCCGGATGCTCAGAAAGCGGACCTGATCAGGATGCTGGATTTATTCAGTGCCATGCACATGAATTCCATATTCCTTCAGGTTCGTCCGGAATGTGATGCGCTTTATCAATCGGCTTTTGAACCATGGTCCAGGTTCCTTACATGGACCCAGGGAGACGACCCGGGATACGATCCGCTGGGTTTTGCACTGGAGGAGGCTCATAAAAGGGGAATTGAGCTTCATGTCTGGCTGAATCCCTACCGCATCAATGCATCCAGCAGTGATGGCGGAAATTATTACGATCCCTCCCATGTATATATCAAACATCCCGAATGGGCCATCGCCTATTCCTCTGGAAGGAAGATCCTGAACCCTGGAAAACCCGAGGTAATTTCCTATATAGGATCCATTGTGAGGGATATCGTGACCCACTATTCAGTGGACGGAGTCCATTTTGATGACTATTTCTATGCGTATGAGGGTACTCCGGCTGCTCTTGATGCCACTGAATACGAAGAATTCGGCGGTGGTATGTCGCTTGGAGACTGGCGCCGGGATAATGTGAACCGGATGGTAGATACGGTCTATTCCGTCATCCAGGATGTGAATCCCTCCATCAGGTTTGGCGTAAGCCCGTTTGGAATTTACAGGGACGGGGTGCCGGATGGGATCATCGGATTTGATGCCTACAACGGAATTTACTGCGATCCACTGGCATGGTTGCGCAACCGCAGTGTGGATTATCTGACTCCCCAGCTCTACTGGCCCACAGGAGGCGCACAGGATTTTGAAACGCTTGTCAACTGGTGGGCTGACTCTCTCTATCATTATGACAGGCACCTTTATCCCGGACAGGGATCCTATCGCCTTTCGGCTGATCCGGGATTAAAGAAAGGAATCCTTCCAGATGACTGTCTTCACGAATCAAAGTCTTACATGGATCTTTATCTGTCACAAATGGAGGTCCAGGCGCTGAAGGGCACCGGTGATCCGGTGGCCCCATGGACCCTGGGAGAGATCGGGAATCAGATAGATTTCATTCGTTCCAACCTTGCAAAAAACGGTCTTGGCAGCGTATTCTTCAGTGCCAAGGATTTTTCCCGTGTGGAAGGACTTGCGGAATATCTGATGGACCACAAATATACCCATCCGACCCTCATGCCAGAGATGACATGGAAAGCTGACGACACCCCGGATTCCCTTCAAAACATCAGATTCGGGATCATTGACAGTGCCTTTTACCTGCTGTGGGATCCAGGCCCAATCAGTGGTGAGCGGGTGGCTGTTTATGTTTCTGATGCCGTGACTGATCCGGATTCAATCATCAGTGAACCCCGTAACCTGCAAATGGTAACATTTCAACAAATGATCCCACTCTCAGACCTGGTTTTTTCCACTGGCAGCAGGATCGCATTAACCACCATTTCGTCCACCGGAAGAGAGAGTGTACCCACGGCATCACTGGAGCTTGCCCTGGATATGCCAATGGCTGAACTGACCTATCCGGAAAACGGTGATACGCTGATCCGCAAGGATTCACTCCGGTGGGTTGCCGACCTCACAAATCCCCGTTTCCAGGTGCAGATTGCAACAAGTGCAATGTTTAACAATATAATCTACACCTCTCCATGGATAAACAGGTTTGACTTCCCCCTGGACACCCTGGGGCTTGATGGAGAGATGCCCTATTTCTGGAGGGTACGTGCAAAGGATACAATTTACGGGCCTTTCTCGGAGGCACGTCAATTTATCACAGGTTATCCGGCGGAGCCACTTTATCTTTCCCCTGAAAACCTTGCCCAGAATGTTTCCACCAAACCCACTATCAGGTGGCTCTCATCCCCGCTTACAAATGAGGTAGAGGTGGAGATTTCCAAAAACAGTGAATTCAATCCGAAGGATGCTGAATCATCCTTCCAGGCATCCGGCGGGGTTGGGACCCTCACTTCAGAACTCGAAAAAGAGACCTGGTATTACATCCGGATCCGGGGGACCAATAAATTTGGATCAAGCGCCTACAGCACTTTTGCCACATTTAAAACCACGGCAGGTGAAATCCCGGATGCAGTGCTTCTCTCGCCCGAAGATCTTGCCACGGCAGCCTCATTCGACAGGTTGCAATGGGAAACCACCGCCACAGGTGGTTCGGTGACTTTCCAGCTGGAGGTGTCACTGGATGATGCATTTTCCAATCTATTATTCCGGTCTGGCTGGACCAGCCTGGAAGAGCTCCAGATCGAAGGGTTGAACCTGGAGGGGAAAAGGAGCTATTTCTGGAGGGTAAAAGCGAAAAATGAATTTGGGGAGGGAGAGTATTCGGCACCCCGGATCTTTACTGCAGGTTATCCCACAAGGCCAAAAATTTCTGAACCAGCACATCTTTCAGAAGGAGTTGAAGCCAACCCTGTGATTGGCTGGATCGCTGATGAAGATTCCGATTCAATCCTGGTGGAGTGCTCCGAACAGAGTGACTTCGGTACAATTGCCCACGCTGAAAAGTTTGTGGCATCGACGGGTTCTGCAAGGATTTCAGCATCCCTGAAAGGATTTACCTGGTATTACTGCCAGGTCCGGGCGGAAAATGAATTCGGCAGCAGTCTTTACAGTGCCAAAAAGTATTTTATGACCGGTGAAGGAACGGCTGTAGATCCTGCCTGGATGGTGCAGGATAACCTGCAGGTGTATCCTGTTCTTTTAAGTGGAGGAGAACTGCATATCAGAGGCCGTTTCCAGGTCCGTGACCGGATGGCCCTGGTAATAATAAACCAGGAGGGCCGGGAGATCTACCAGGATGTGATCCGCACCCGTCCGGATGACCTGACCATCGATGAAGAGGTTGAATTTGAACGGTTCCCGGGACCGGGTATCTATTTTGTAAGAATTAGCAGCAAGACCATCAATGAAGTCAGGGTAATTATTGTCAATTAAAACAAAAAGATGTTATTAATAGCTGACAGCGGCTCGACCAAAACCGATTGGAGACTGATAGACGGAAAAGAGATCCGTTCCATCTCCACCCGGGGGATCAATCCATACCATTCAACGGAAACCGAGATCCGGGAAGAGCTGAAGAACCTGGACCTGGACCAAAATGAGGAGAAGATCCGACATATCTACTTTTATGGATCGGGAGTAGCCAACGAAGAGAAGAAGCACATCATCCGCAAATGCCTTCAGTTCAGAATTGGAGTACATCCCGATATCCAGGTGGAAGACGACCTCCTCGGTGTCTCCAGGGCCCTGTTCCAGCTGGGAAGCGGCATCGCATGTATACTGGGAACCGGATCAAATTCATGTCTCTATAAAAACGGGTTTATCGTGGATAAGGTACCTGCCCTCGGGTATTCACTGGGAGATGAGGGAAGTGGTACCGATATCGGGAAAAGACTGGTGAATGCCCTGCATAAGAGATCACTGAGCGATGGACTCCGGGAGGCCATTATTGCGGAGGAGGAGCTCTCCATGGATGAGATCCTGGAAAATGTGTACAAGAAACCCCATGCCAACCGGTACCTCTCCTCGCTTACAATGATTGCTGCCAAGCATATCGGGAACAGCGAGATTAAAGGTATCGTCACGCAGGCATTTGAGGATTTTATCCAGAAAAACATCTCAAAGTACATCGATTTTGACACCCATGAAATCGGGTTTGCAGGTTCGGTGGCCTTCCATTTCAAAGATGTGTTGATGGAGGTTTTGCAATCGCATCACCTTAAATGCAACAATATTATATCCTCACCTATCGACGGGCTCGTAAGGTATCATACCCAGGTAGACGCCCTAAAAGTAAGCGTCTCGAAATCAATGACGGAATCTTCCTCCCGATATGACAACCTTGAAAAAATGTCGGTAAAGGAGCTCCTTGAAAACATCAACAGGGAGGACGGAACCGTGCACCGGGCGGTTCACTCCATCATCCCGCAGATCGAAAAACTTGTGGAAGAAATTATCCCCCGGATCGTAAAAGGAGGCAGGCTTTTTTATGTGGGCGCCGGAACAAGCGGCAGGCTCGGAATAGTGGATGCTTCTGAAATCCCCCCGACTTTTGGAGTCCCCTTCGACCTGGTGATCGGCATTATTGCGGGGGGGGACAGGGCCATCCGGAAGGCGGTGGAATCGGCTGAGGATGACATTCACGGGGCATGGCGCGACCTGGCGAAATTCAAACCCGGGATCAACGATACGGTGGTGGGAATTGCAGCCTCGGGCAGAACCCCCTATGTGATCGGAGCCGTGATCGATGCAAGAAAAATGGGATTATTCACAGCCTGTATCACCTGCAACCCCGATACACGGCTTGCCGCGGAGGTGGATTTACCTATAGAAGCCCTGGTTGGGCCTGAATTTGTCACCGGGAGTACAAGAATGAAAGCCGGTACAGCACAGAAACTGATCCTCAATATGATTACCACCTCCACCATGATTAAACTGGGGCGTGTGAAAGGCAACAAAATGATTGATATGCAGCTCACCAACCAGAAGCTGGTGGAACGAGGCTCACTGATGATCAGTGAAGAGCTGGGAATTGGACTGGAGGAATCAAAGCGGCTGCTGCTCCTTCACGGGTCAGTCAGGAATGTCCTGGAAAACTATAAAAAATCTTAGATCTCCTATTTTCTGCCAACTGAGCGGGCAAAAAGCAATGCGGTGGTCCTGTAAAACACGTGTCCCAGCTTGGTAAAGGGAAGATACATAACCACGAACCAGACCGCCACCAGGTGGAAGAAATAGAGGTGATAGGCAATGGCCCAGTTCCCGAAACGGGCAAGTTCCACCAGGGAACCAGACAGGGTGAGCAAACCGATGGCCCCGAGCAATAACCAGTCCGCGTATCCACTTTTTCCAAATACCCGCCTGTTGAACAGGCGA
Organism: Bacteroidota bacterium; assembly: GCA_024640885.1. Classification (GTDB taxonomy): domain Bacteria; phylum Bacteroidota; class Bacteroidia; order Bacteroidales. The sequence goes on from JAHEEC010000001.1 coordinate 46,555, forward strand.
TTGAAGACCATGATGCCAAGCCCGGTAAAGATCATCAGGGATGCGAGATTTCCAGCCAGTTTGAATGGATTCCAAAAATCCAGCGGGTAATTCCGGGTAAGTGCGGCCCATATGGCGTACAGGGTCACGAGGATCAGCAATCCAAATCCGAAAAATACCATCATGTGGGCAAACTTTCTGGTACGCTGGTTGCCGCAACCCGAAAAATTAGAATGGGAAAGGATCTCCCCCAACACTTGAAATATCTTTATTCCCTGCCCTTTCATTCTTTCTTCACGCGGATACAGCCTTCTCATATCTCTCCAGAAATGACCCAGTCTCCAGGCTGCCAGCCCGTAAAACAGCAGGGTGATTGCTGAAAAAGTGGAATTGAGCCATGCATGGGGAAAAAATGCAGAATAGTCTACCGGTCCGTCCGGAATTGCAAAGGTACCCGCCAGGGAGAGGATGGTGATAATCACGGCCACCGGGATGAGCAAGGCTACCGGTAGCAAGGAGGGCCTGCTGACAAGTTTCCCCAGGAAACGGGGCCGGGCATATTCCTGGTAGCTCTTCTGCCTGATGGCCGATATTAAATCCGCCGGGTTCACGTTTCGCGGACAGTAGGTGCTGCAATCCCCGCACTGGTGACACAGCCAGACATCCACGTTGCCGATCAGTTTCTCCTTCAATCCCCAACCGGCCCAGACCATCTCTTTCCGCGGGAACGGCCGGTCACCAGGAGCAAGAGAACAGACTGCGGAGCAGTTTCCGCATTGCATGCACTGGTTGAGGTTTGAGCCGCTCATCCGGCTCAGTTCTCGTTTAAATTCAATATCGGGGTTAACTATATCCATCTGGTTTGCATCTGCGCGCTACATGCTTTTGAAGGGATTGGGGCCGATCATCTCCAGCTCCTCCAGATATTCGTTAATAATATTCCGGATCTCATGGTGTTCCGTAATTTCCACGAAACGGGTACGGATCCTTTCGGGTTCCAGCATCATGGTCTGAAGTGTCTCCTGAAGGTTCTCTCCCCTCTGCTCCGTCAATTCGCTTCCATGTATAAAATGACACTGGTAATTGTCCCCGGGCTTGCATCCGATCTGCAGGATCCCGTCATAACCATGGGCAAGGGCATCCGAAATCCAGACCTTATTCACCGCACCAAGGCAACGGACCGGGATGATCCGCACAAAAGGGGAATAATTTAAGCGGTGTACCCCGGCTGCATCCAGCGCAGGATACGCATCATTCTCGCAAAGAAATACCAGGACCCTTGGCTTCTCCTCGAACTCATCGGGTACATGGATGGATTTGATCATGGCCGAGACACTGTTGATGGAAAAGTCAGCAAAACCGATGACCCGTTCAGGACAGGAGCCCACACAGATTCCGCATCTGCGACACCTTGAAGGATTGGGCAAAGGAGTTCCCTTTTCGGTTTCATCATAACTCCCGAAAGGACACTCCTCGGTGCACCGTTTGCAATCGGTGCAGCGTTCCATGTAGAGTTCCGGGAAGGTCTGATCCCCTGCCCTGGGATGGAGTGCTTCTCCCCTCTTTACACATTCAATGCACTGGATGGCTTTCATCATGGCACCGGAGCCATCTTCACGGCTGGATTCCAGCTCCATGGGAGCCCTGGCGGTCCCTGCGGCATAAATCCCGGTCCTTCTTGTCTCATAAGGAAAACAGATGAAATGAGAGTCGGGGAAATTGTATTCCAGCCGGGGCAGTCCCTTTCCAAGCCTGTACTGCAGTTGCAGATCCTCTGTGCTGTTGGGGACCATCCCGGTGGCCAGCACCACCATATCTGCATCGATCCGGAGCTCCTCGCCCAGCAGTGAATCCCTCAATGATACACGGACCATCTGGCCGATTTCTGAAACTGAATCTATGGTCCCTTTGGTCATGAAGATCCCGTCATCGGACTGAACCCTCTTATAAAACTCTTCCTGGAAGCCCGGAGTCCTGATGTCCCTGTAGATGATATAGACAATGGAGTCGGGATTCATTTCCCGTACATACAGTGCCTGCTTCAATGCGGCGGTACAACAATAGGAGGAACAGTAGGCAAGATGCTGCTCGTCCCTTGATCCCGCACATAATATAAAGAGCAGGCGATCCGGCAGATCGGCCTCCTGCACGTGGTGTTCAAACTCCTCCATGGTCTTCACCCTGGAAGAGCCATACCCGAGATGCCCAAGTTTTCCTGGATCATAGGGTTTCCATCCGTTGGCAATCACCACGGATCCGGCTACCAGGGATGATTGAGCTTCTCCCTTGAGTACCACCATGAAATTTCCCGGCTCACCGGAAATGGAGCCGATGGTGGTCCCTGTGTAAACGGCCACATTCGGATGCTGCGCTGCCTCCAGGGCCAGTGATGCCACATCCGGTTCGGCCAGGTGACCGGATGCCGATGGCAATATCTTGTAGATCCTGCCCGCATACCCCCCCAGGGCATCCCCTTTCTCAACCAGGTGAACCCTGTATCCGGCAGAAGCACCCGCAAGTGCTGCAGTGAGGCCGGTCACCCCTCCTCCCACAACCAGAATTTCTGAAGAGACAGGGTCAGGGATATAGGGATTATAATCGGGGATGGCTGCCATTTTTGCCAGCGCCATTCGCACCTGGTCCTCTGCCATCATCTGGGTGTCCTCCGCACCGGGCTCCATAACCCATGTGAGCTGTTCCCGAAGATTGATGCGCTCCACATGCGATCCCTCCAAACGGAACAATTCTGACTTCACCCTGGGTGAGCAGGCTGCCACTGCCAACCGGGTATTGCTTATACCCCCTGCCATTGCATGCATCTCTTCCAATCCTGCTTCAGAACAAAGTGCGGAATGTTTCAAACAGTTGATCCCCTCTGTGGCATCCCTGGCCACCTGAAGCAACTTCTCCGCGTCGATTGATTCGCCAATCCCGCATCCGGTGCAAAGGGCAATCATATGATCTCCAGCCCGCTCTTTCATGTTTGTAGCGCCTTTAGTCCCGCTGCAGTGGCATCCCTTACCGACGAGGCAACGTCCATGGGCCGTTTGCAGGTTGCAGCGGGGATAATGCCAGCTTTCTGAACCGCACCGTAGAAGCCGTTCTCCATGGCAAGTGGGATCCCCTCAATAAGGTTTGGCACAAGGCCTGTGGCCAGGACCACCATGTCAAAGGGATCCTGCCTCTTGATACCTGCCATGATATCCTCGACCGCCAGCACCAATCCACCCCCATGGGTATCTCGTTGGATCCGCCCCACCTTGCCTTTGGTCAGCGAGATGGAGGGAGTGGATTGCACCCTTTGCAGCAGCTTCTCATTCCTTCCCGTAACCCTGAGGTCGATGTAAAAGATTTCGGATTTCATCTCCGGGTAGTGATCGGCCAGGGTAAGTGCATGTTTCAGGGAAGCGGAGCAACATACTGAAGAGCAGTAGGGTAAATGATTCTGATCCCGGGACCCGGCACACTGGATGAAGGCAATCCTTTCGGGCGGGAGCCCGTTGGAGGGTCTGAGCAACTTCTGGTTCGGCCCGGTACAGGAAGCAAGGAGATGTTCAAACTCAAGGTTGGTGACCACATCAGGTTCATCGCTGTAATGATAATTCTCAATCCTGGACGCATCATAGGGGTGCCATCCGGTGGCCAGGATGATCTTCCTCACCTGCAGGAAAATTTCACCCGGACTTGCCTCCAGCTGAATGGCGTCGTATTGGCATACCTCCAGGCATTTGGCGCATGACTCCTTTTCACAAACCTCTTCATCGATGGTGAACTTCATCGGAAATGCAAGTCCCCCGGGTATATAGGCCGCTTTTGTTCCGGGACGTCCGAAAGGCTTGTTTTTCCTCTCAACCGGACACACCTCCGCACATTTGCCGCAGGCCGTACACCTGTTATTAATGAGCCTTGCGGCCAGCGAAATGGTCACACTGAAATCACCCTCCACGCCTGAAATATCCACTACCTCCGCACCTGTAAAATAGCTTACGCGGGAATTGGAACGGATCCGCCGGTAATTGATCTCCAGTCCACATGCGGGCGGGCACATTTTGGGAAAGTAGTTGTTAAATCCGGAGACATTTCCACCCAGGTAGGGTTCTTTCTCGATGACAACCACCTCCTGTCCCGCCTCGGCAAGTTCAATGGCAGCGGTAATCCCGCTGATGCCACCCCCTATGATCAATACAGGTATGCTCAATGTGAAATGATTTCCCTTTTTATCATGCTCCATTCACCTGTCTCAGGATCCCACCTGCAATTGGCGAAGGCTTCCCAATCGGGTTTCATGGAGGGATGGTCCGTGCGGAAATAGTAACCCGGCCACCTGGTCTCTTCCCTGAAAAGAAGCGTCCTGATGTGGGATTCCGCCTGCCACATCCGGTGCACATTCTCCCAGCAGCGCATCAGCTCGTTGAGATCGCCTGCTGCAAGCTTCTCCGCATCCTCTTTCATGTACTGTAGATATTCAAGTCCCTTGGTGAGCAGGGCCTCAGAGGTCTTGAATCCCACCGAGGCACCTCCTGCATATTCATCCATGATCTTCTGCAGCCGGAACATGAACATTTTTGGCTTGAGGTAATTCGGATTCACGTCTTTATCGTTGGTATAGCCATGGTGTTCCTCATAAATTCTCAGGGGTTTCAACACCTGTTCCTTCAGAGCGGCTATCTGTTCGTCACTGATCCCCACCTGTTCGGGATGATCCACACAAAAGGCCAGGGCGGCCTTGCCGGCAATCCTTCCCTCGGTAAATGAGCCTGATGAGAATTTATGGGAGCACGCTCCGGAGGCATCCCCGGCGGCAAAAAGTCCCTTCACCGTGGTCATGTTGTCATATCCCCAGAAATGTGCACCCGGAGCCAGGTCCTCTGGCCCGCTGACCCAGGCTCCCGAGGCTCCTGAATGGGAACTGATAAAGTAGGGTTCGCAGGCAGAGATTTCAGAGGGGGTCTCTTCTGGCATAATGTTGTGGGATGCCCAGTTCAGCGCCTGGCTGACCGTCATATCGAGAAAATCTTCCCATGCCTCGGACTCCAGCTCCTTCAGCTTCCTCTTTGCCTCCTTTTCATCGGGAATTCGGGCCACCAGCTCCCTGATGGCATCATCGGTCCGCATGTAAATGGGGCCGTTGCCCTCCTCTAGTTCCAGCAGCATCAGGTAATTGCGAAGGTTGGCCGGTGTGGGTTTTGCGGTTCCGTAAGGTGCCCATTTCTCAAGCTCCCCGGCACGGGTCTGCATATAATCCTCCCCTTTGGCATTGGTGGCTTTTGATTTGAATAACAGGAACCAGGCTCCCACCGGTCCGTATGAATCCTTAAAGCGGACCGGGACGAAACGCACCTCCTGGCAGGTCATTTCCGCTCCTGATTTCAGGGTAAAATAGGTACTTGCACCGCTGTTGAAGGGTGGATACCAGGATCTGCCCAGCCCCTCTCCCACCGACCGGGGCCTGAAAATGTGAACCGCACCACCCATGGAATCAAGCACCGCTTTTGCCTTAAAGACATAGAATTTATTTTCCCTTACACTGAAGCCCACAGCCCCTGCGCAACGATCCTCGAACACCATGGGTTCGCTGATGAAAATGCGCTCATGGTAGGATCCGTTGGCACCAAGTTCCTTCAGGGCTGTTTTGGCTGCCTCTGATACGATGTTCTTATAGGATTCGCCGTGGATCATGATCTGCCATCGCCCCTCGTTCACATAATTCCCCTGTTCATCCTTCCAGATGGGCAAGCCCCATTTTTCAAAAAGGTGCACCGAGGAATCCACATGCCGGGCGATATTGGCAACCAGGTCTGCCCTGGCAATCCCCATGAGGTCATTCTTCACATAATTGACGTAATCCTCCACGGTGTTGGTCCCGTTTTTTAACCCCAGGTAAAGATTTATGGCTGAAAGCCCCATTGCCACTGCCCCGCTTCTCTCCATGGCAGCCTTATCCACCAGTGTCACCCGCTGGTTGTGCTTCTTTGCCCAGTAGGCCGCTTCATAGGCTGCTCCACAGGCTGCCATTCCACCCCCCAGGATCAACAGGTCGGTTTCCACTATGACCGTCTCAAAACTATCTGCATTCATCACAATGAGGTTTTCAGTTGATTGATTATTTTTTGTAAAGTGCCGTCCCCAGTGATTCAGGCTCGGTTCTCAATTCGGGCCCTTTCAGCGACTCCGATCCTGTGGAGAATCCGGCATCAGGCACGATGCTCCCTTCGGGGGTTGTCCTGATGGGGAACTTGAAACGTTTCACCATCTTGTTGCGGAACCTGACGGCCCACATGATGCTATCGGTGCTCCTGAGGGGTTGCACCACCCCGCCCAGAGGCATGAAATCGGCATATCCACGGATCTCAATGGCCTGGGTCGGACAAATTTTCACACAACTGTAGCACTCCCAGCACATATCCACGGCCCGGTTGTAGGCCTTGTTCTTCTCCTTATCGAGCACCATCAGGTCGTTGGGACAAATATACTGGCATGCGGTGCGATCCTGCGCTTTACAGCCATCGCACTTTTCGGTTATTACAAAACTGGGCATAAGGGTCGTTGAGTTTTGACTTTGGATCATCACAAACATAGAAAAATATTGCACCCTGCAGGAAATGCCGGCCTAATTTAAAATTAGTATAAGTACATGGGAACTGCTTAAGGGGCAGGATGCTCAATCCTCTGAAAAATGCCGGAGCATTTCCCGGTAGGAGGAGAAGACACGGGCGCGGGAGACAAATCCAAGGTACCTGCCATTGCGCAGGACCGGAATGTTGTACCTCTGGCTTTCGGTGAATACCCTGGCAACCTCCTCCATCTGGTCGGTGCTTTCAATGGTCCATTCAGGGCTGATCATCAGGTCACTGATCCTGGTGGTATCATACATCTCCTGGTTGAACATGATGTGCCTGATGTCATCAAGTTTTACGATCCCCAGCAGGTTCTGCTTTTCATCGACCACGGGGTAAATGTTCCTGCTTGAATTGGTGATCACCTTGATCAGGTCACGGAGGGTGGAATCGGCCCTGACGGTCCTGAAATTGGTCTCGATCAGGTCTGTGACCTTCATCATTAACAGGATGTTCCTGTCCTTGTGATGGGTCATCAATTCTCCGCGTTGTGCCAGCTGGACTGTGTATACAGAGTTCTTCACGAAGTACCTGGCCGTTCCAAAGGAGATGGTGGAAGCCAGCATCAGGGGAAAAAAGAGTTCATACCCTCCCGTTATCTCCGCGATCAGGAAGATGGCCGTCAGGGGGGCATGGATCACCCCTGCGATCATGCCCGCCATCCCCACCAGTACCATGTTGCTCACCGAAACGTCAAATCCGAACTGGTTCAGTGATACGCCAAACAGGAGCCCCATGTTGGCACCCATGAAAAGTGCAGGGGCAAAGATCCCCCCGATGCCTCCTGCGGCAAAGGTAAGTGTGGCTGCCACCACTTTGATCCCGATCAGCACGAGGATATAGATGAACAGGAGGGCAAAGGTCTGGTTCCATCCCTCAAAGAATGTATTGTCGAAAAGGTGGATGTACTCACCCCTCAGTCCCAGGTTCACCACCTCATATCCTTCCCCGTAGAGGGAAGGGAAAAGAAAAATGATCACACCCAGAAGGCTGCCGGCCACCAGGAGCCTCTTCCATGGATTCCGGAAGCGATCGAAAAATCCTGAAATAAAGATGTAGCTTCTGGTGAAATAGACCGACAGCAATCCAACCAGCACCCCCAGGATCAGGTAAAAATGGATCTGCCCCATCTGGAAACTTTCCGAAACCTGGAAAGGATAAAGCACATTCTGACCCAGGAACAGGTATGAGGTCATTGCCCCTGTGGCGGAGGCAATCAGCAGCGGGATGACAGCCCACATGGTCAGGTCAAGCATAATCACCTCCAGGGCAAATACAATGCCTGCGATGGGTGCTTTAAAGATCGCCGACATGGCCCCTGCGCAGGCGCAAGAAATCAACAGTGTAATCTCTTTATAGCTGAGCTTAAGTAATTTGCCAAGGCTTGACCCAATGGCCCCTCCCGTGGCCACCGTGGGGCCTTCCAATCCCACAGACCCGCCGAAACCAACTGTCAGCGCGCTGGAGATAATGCTTGAATAGAGGTTGTGGGACTTGATAATTCCATTGGCTTTGGATATGGAGAAGAGCACGCCTGGAATACCGTGCCCGACCGGCTTCTTATTGATATATCTGATAAATACAACCGCCAGTGCGATCCCCACGATGGGCAGGATGAAGATATAGAACCTGCTGTAATCGCCGTTAAAACCATTTTCCAGTGCCGCACGTATAAAGTGCACCAGGTTTTTAATGATCACCGCTGCAAGACCCACACCCAGGCCCACCATGGCAGCCAGGAAGTAGAGGAACCTGTGGCCTGTTAAATACCTGTTTTTTAGACTATTAAACCAATTAATTACGCGATTTTCTGACATGGCATGACAAAATTAGCATTTTAGGGAGCAGAACAACAAGGAATGCTGAAAATAGAATATGTTATCTTTGTCTGGGAATTGGCGGAAATAATACCAGGGGCACAACGTTTTATAGGATATGACTGGGAGACAAAAATATAGGGGGATGATCCGGACATTGATTGCATTGGTGCTCCTGTATACATCTTCCCAACTTCTCTTTTCCCAGGGAACCTTACCGGATATCCCTGATATCATAAGGGTAACGGTGGACCATGGTGACGGTGGTGTACTGATCCAGTGGGAACCCAGCGCTGATTCTGACATTGAGTTCTATACCATTTACAAACAAAGGGACCAGGTTTTTGAGATTGTGGCCACCATTTCCGCCGATAGCGTTAAATTTAAGCACCTGGGAGGTGGCGGCAGGAATCTTTCATATGCGGTCACAGCTGTTGATTCCTCGGGTAACGAAAGCCTGTTTGCCGATAATGTGCACAGGGCGGTTTCTGCCACTGTTGAATTTGATCCCTGCGTTCCCACCAACACCCTCACCTGGAATGGTTATACTGGATGGGAGAATCACATCGCGGGCTACAGGATCTACGGGGGAATTCAGGGATCCACGCTTCCATTGCTTGGCTTCGTCTCCTCTTCCACGCAGCACTTCTCCCACACCGGGATCACTGTGGGGATGCTTTATGATTATTATATCGAAACGGTCCACATCAGCGGTCTTGTTTCCCTTTCAGCCATCGAAACCATTTCTTCCCTTTACCCTGAAGCACCCCGGTTCCTCTCTGTGGATTGGGTCTCTGTGACCGGCCCCGGCACCGTTGAACTTCAGTTTAGTGTGGATGTGGAGAGCGCGGTCAATGATTTCAGGGTAATGAAAAGAAGCGGGCCAGACACCCCGTTTATACAGGTGCAGGAGATCCTGGATGCCATCGGCTCCACCCAATTGATCGAGGATCACTTTCCCACCTCTGCGAACACTTTTGAATACCAGGTGCAGTCCATTTTTTCCCCTCCCTCCTGCAGCGCACCCATCGTGATCTCCACATCCAATTCGGGGACAAATATCTTACTTGAATATGAGTTTGACGACCACTCTGTGTTCCTGAACTGGACCCCCTACAACCAATATGCCAACGGACTGTCGGGATATACCATACAGCGGAGGAGCGGGAACGGGGCGTTCCTTGATCTGCAAACAGTGGCGCCCGGCACTACTTCCTGGACGGAGACTGTACAGTCCATAATCGATGGTTTTCAACCGGGGGAGGTGCAGTACCGTGTAATTGCGAAGGGAAACCAGGGTGGAACAGGCAATCCGGGCCAAAGTGTTTCAAACATTGTATCTGTGGGGGTGGAAACCACCCTGAAATTACCCAGTGCATTCACCCCGGGAAGCAATGACATGAACTTTGAGTTCAAACCGATCATTGATTTTGCACCCAAAGATTATCGCATGATGGTCCTGGACCGAAGTGGTCGAAAACTGTTTGAAACCAATGATCCCGGCCAGGGATGGGACGGGCGATCCGGAAACGGGCATTTCGTAAGTGAAGGGGTTTATATCTACTACATCCAGTTTACGGATTATACGGGGCGCTTCAAATCATTCACCGGGAATTTAACGGTCTTGTATCCCTGATTCAAAAAATTATCGTTACTCCCTGCGCCCTTTCCATAATATCACTAATTTTGTGTATCCAGAATGGTACTGGGTTACAGCTTATGGAGGAAAAAATAATCACCGAAGAAGTTAAAATCAACGAGCTGCTCGAACGACTGATCAGGAACTGTTCCTATTGCAAATCAGCCAAGGACGAGAAAATGATCAGGAAAGCCTTTAAGATGGCCGATGAGGCACATAAAGGCATGCGCAGAAAGTCGGGAGATCCATTCATAATCCATCCCCTGGAAGTGGCCCTGATCGTCAGTGAAGAGATCGGACTCGGAGTGACCAGCACCGTGTGTGCCATCCTGCATGATGTGGTGGAGGATACTGACCTGACCATCGAGGATATTGAAAATGCCTTTGGGAAAAAAATCGCTTCCATTATCGATGGACTCACCAAGATCTCAGGTGTTTTTGACAAGGAATCCAACTCTCTCCAGGCAGAGAACTTCCGCAAAATGCTCCTCACCCTTTCCGATGACGTGAGGGTGATCTTTATTAAACTGGCCGACAGGCTCCACAACATGAGGACCCTTGATTCGCTGCCACGAAACAAACAGATGAAGATCGCCGGGGAGACCATATACCTTTATGCACCCCTGGCCCACCGCCTGGGATTGTATGCATTGAAATCGGAACTTGAGGACCTCAGCCTGAAATACAGGTACCCTGAAGTATACAACGAGATCTCTGAGAAGATCAAGCTGACCGAGGAGCGGCGGCTTCACCTGATCAATCACTTTTCATTGCCCATTATCGATGCCCTGGAGAAGAACTCTTTCAAGTTCAACATTACCGGCAGGCCCAAATCCATTTACTCCGTATGGCAGAAAATGCACCAGAAAAATGTGACCTTCGAGGAGATCTATGACCTGTTCGCCATCCGGATTGTGTTCCAACCCAAGCCTGGCCTCCCCGAGAAAACACAATGCTGGACCATTTACTCCATCATTACTGATATCTATGCACCAAAGCCCGAGCGGATCCGAGACTGGGTATCCACACCCAAAGCCAATGGGTATGAAGCCCTGCACACCACGGTAATGGGACCCAACGGGAAATGGATGGAGGTTCAGATCCGTTCAAAGCGCATGGATGAAATCGCTGAACGCGGTTTTGCCGCCCACTGGAAGTACAAAGACAAGTCGGCCCCCGAATCGGAACTGGATAAGTGGATCAAACGGATCAGGGAGACCCTGGAGTCCCCTTCCGCTGACGCCATGGAATTCCTGGATGATTTCAAACTGAACCTCTTCTCCTCGGAGATCATGGTATTCACCCCCAAAGGACACATCTTTACCCTTCCGGCCCAGTCCACTGCCCTGGATTTTGCTTATGACATCCATACCGAGATCGGGAACAAGGCCATCGGAGCCAAAGTGAACCACCGCCTGGTTCCACTGAGTCATACACTCGCCAGCGGCGACCAGGTGGAGATTCTCACATCGGATGTTCAAAAACCCACCGTGGAGTGGTACCATTTTGTAACCACGGTCAAGGCGAAAACCTCCATTAAAAACGCCCTGAAAGCCGAAACCAAGAACCGGACCGAGGTGGGCAAGACCATGCTTACGGAAAAGCTGAAGGAGCTGAACCTCACACCCAGCTCAAGGATCCTGAAGAAGCTTGTGCCTGCATACGAATCGACCCACAAGGATGAACTTTACTCAAAGATCGGAAGCGGGCTCATCAACCTGGACGAACTGAAGGAGGTCCTGAGCAAAAACACCAAGAACAAGTGGGTAAGGGTTTGGGACGTTTCACTGGGAAGAACACAGAAAAAAACAGGCCAGAAGGATGAATTTGACTCCAAAGGCACACTGATCCTCAGGGAGGCCATGGAGGATGAGGAGAGCAACTATTACCTGGCCAAATGCTGCAATCCCATTCCCGGAGATGAAGTGGTGGCGGTCAGGCAGGAGAACGGTACCCTGCTGATCCACCGTACAGACTGCACCACGGCGGTGAAAATAATGTCAAGACAGGGGGACAAGCTGGTGGCTGCCAAATGGACCCAGCATAAGGTCCTTTCCTACCTGGCCCGGATCCAGTTAAACGGGTGGGACCGGTTCGGGGTATACAACTCCATTACCAATACAATTACCAAAGAGTTGAACATCAGCATGCGGACCATCAACCTGCATGGACACGATGGGATCTTTGACGGGACCATCGACCTGTATGTGCACAATACCAATGACCTTAACAACCTTATTCTAAACCTTATGAAGCTTAAGGGTGTGGAATCGGTGCACAGGGTTGAGGTGAAGGAGTAAATTTCCATCTTTATCTGTTCTAAATTAAAATTATTGCTATCTTAGCATGGCAATTTTTACCTGACCATTATGGTGCATGAGGAGACGAAAGATACTGTGAAACAGATATTCACAGAATACCTTGAAAAGAGAGGACACCGTAAAACTCCTGAACGCTACGCAATTCTGGATGAGATCTATTCAAGAGATGGCCACTTCGATATAGAATCCCTCTATATCTTCATGAAGAATAAGAACTACAGGGTCAGCCGTGCTACCCTGTACAATACCATTGAATTGCTGCTGGACTGCAGCCTGGTGGTAAAGCATCAGTTTGGAAAGAATATTGCCCAGTTCGAAAAGGCATACCATTGCATGCAACACGATCACCTGATTGATTTGAACACTGGGAATGTGATTGAATTCTGTGATCCAAGGATCGAGGAGATCATCAAAACCGCCTGTGAACTGAACAACTTCTCACCCAGTCATCACTCTCTCTATATCTATGGACGGAGCAAGAATGAGTCCGATGGTGAAAAATAGTTCAAATCTTTGATCCACAATCCCTCCCCACAGAGGGATTTTTTCTTATTTTTACCCAACCTTAAATGCCGGAACACCGGCTTATTTTGTGCCAAAATCTCACAATTTAGAATTACATGAAAGTTGATGTTCTTTTAGGCCTCCAGTGGGGAGATGAAGGTAAGGGAAAAGTGGTTGATGTACTGACCCCCCGCTATGATATCATCACCCGCTTCCAGGGAGGGCCCAATGCGGGCCATACCCTCGAGTTTAACAATCACAAACACATCCTCCACAATATTCCATCTGGTATTTTCCGCGAAGATAAACTGAACATGATCACCAATGGAGTGGTACTGGATCCCATTGTTTTTAAGCGTGAGATTGATTCTCTGGAGGCTATGGGAATTGATCTGACGAAAAATCTCTGGATATCAAGGAGGGCTCACCTCATCCTGCCCACCCACCGGATCCTGGACGCTGCTTCGGAAGCTGCCAAGGGAAAATCCAAGATCGGTTCCACACTGAAGGGAATAGGTCCGACCTACATGGACAAGACAGGCCGGAACGGACTCCGGGTCGGGGATCTGGATCTCGATTTTGAATCAAAATACAAGGCCCTGAAGGCCAAACACCAGGTGCTCCTCAAAATTTATGATTATGAGTACAACATGGATGAAGAGGAGAAATTTTTTGAAGGCATTGAGGTGATCAGGAAATTCAAGCGCGTCGATACAGAGTATGAGCTGAACAGATTTATGGAACAGGGGAAATCGATCCTGGCCGAGGGTGCCCAGGGCACCCTGCTGGATATTGACTTCGGCTCCTACCCTTTCGTCACCTCCTCCAACACCATCTGTGCGGGTGCATGCACCGGCATGGGAATTGCACCCACATCCATCGGAGAGGTCTATGGTATTTTCAAAGCCTATTGCACACGCGTGGGAAGCGGCCCGTTCCCCTCCGAACTCCTGGACGATGAGGGAGAGCGTCTGAGGGATATCGGCAAGGAGTTCGGCTCCACCACAGGGAGGCCGCGCAGGTGTGGATGGCTGGACCTCATTGCATTGAAATACAGCCTTATGCTCAACGGGGTGACCCAGCTTATCATGACAAAGACAGATGTGCTGGATACCTTTGAGACCATAAAGGTAGCCACCGCATATTCCATCGACGGGGTCCTCACGGACCAGCTTCCATATAATCTGAGTGCAGATGTAAAGCCGGTCTATACAGAGATGCAGGGCTGGAAAACCGACCTGACAGGAGTGCGTTCAAAAGAACAATTCCCCAGGGAGCTGAGCGAATACATCCGTTTCCTTGAAAAAGAGCTCAAGGTACCCATCAAGTTCATCTCCGTAGGCCCTGACAGGGAACAGATTATTACACTATAACCGGGAGCCTCCCGGTATGCGGCTCCACCTGGAATCACGAACAATGTGATCATTTCCGTTCTGGGAGATGAAATGGCACTTTGTCCCCATGTGATTATTTCATATCTTGACTTTCCGTAGTGTCACCTTTATGCACATTCACAATTTCAATTTGCTGCCATGAAAACCTTGATCCAATTTTTTGAAGAAAATGTGGAGAAGTTCTTCAACAATCCCTACATGTGGGAAAAAAGGGACGGAGCCTTTCAGCCCACCACCTATGGAGAGATGAAAGAGCTTGTGTACCAGTTTGCTGCAGGTTTGATGACCCTGGGTGTAAAGAAGGGGGACCGGATCTCACTGCTGGCAGAGGGAAGAACCAGTTGGGTGGTTGCCGAAATGGGAATGTTTTACCTGGGCGCCATTGATGTACCCCTTTCCATACAATTGAACGAGCCCGCCGATCTCACATTCAGGATGAAACATTCGGGCAGCCGCATGGTCGTGGTATCCTCAAGCCAGCTCACAAAGATCAATGCCATAAAAGATAAACTTCCCGACCTGGAAAAGATCATCCTGCTGGACCCAATGGATAGATATGAACCCATGGAGGTATATATGGGCGATCTTATGAAGGAGGGAAAGAAGCTGCTGGAACAGGATTTTAATTCATTCAGGAAAGTCTATGAATCAGTCGACCCGGATGATATTGCCAACATATGCTATACATCCGGAACCACCGCGGATCCAAAAGGCATCATGCTCAGCCAGCGGAACTACACGGCCAATACGGAACAGGCGCTGACTTTGATCACCATACCCCAGGATTTCAAGATGTTCCTTTTCCTTCCCTGGGACCACAGTTTTGCCCATACCTCGGGTATTTTTTCCATTATGGCCATGGGAGCCAGCCTGGCATCCCTTGAAATGGGCAAGACCTCATTTGAAACCCGGAAGAATATCCCCAAAAACATCCAGGAGATCAAACCGGAGGTGATGTTCAGCGTACCCACCATTGCCAAGAATTTCAGGAACAACATTGAAAGCGGGGTAAGGGCAAAGGGGAAACTGACCTATGCACTGTTTAAGAAAGGACTCCGGATCGCATACAGGTATAACGGGAACGGCTGGGACCGTGGGAAAGGATTCAAGGCATTGCTGAAGCCCTTCTATAACCTCTTCGATGCGGTTATATTCAGCAAGGTGAGAAATGCCCTGGGTGGGAACATGAGATTCTTCATCGGAGGAGGAGCGTTGCTGGATATTGAATTACAGCGGTTCTTTTACGCCATCGGGATCCCCATATACCAGGGTTACGGGCTTACGGAAGCAAGCCCCATGATCAGCATCAACAGCCCGGAAAAACATAAGATGGGTGCCTCGGGCCTGATTCCCGAAAACCTGGAGGTGAGGATCTGTAACGATGAAGGAAGTGAGCTCCCTCTGGGGGAAAAGGGTGAAATCGTGATCAGGGGTGAGAACGTCATGAAGGGATACTGGAAAAACGAGGTGGCCACCGCAGAAACCATCAGGGAGGGATGGTTGTTCACAGGTGATATGGGATATATGGATGCTGACGGGTTCCTTTACGTACTCGGAAGATACAAAAGCCTGCTCATCGCCGATGACGGTGAGAAATACAGTCCGGAAGGAATTGAGGAAGCATTTTCGGATCAGTCGGAATATATCGATCAATGCCTGTTGCACAACAACCAGAATCCCTATACCGTGGCGCTGGTCCATCCCGATGCAGAAGCCCTGAAGCGCTATCTGAAGGGCCTGGGACTTTCCCCTGATTCCAGGGAAGGCATCGATGCATGCCTCACCCTGGTGGATAACGAGGTGAGGGAATACAGGGCAAATGGCAGGTTCGGAAATATGTTCCCCCAGCGCTGGATCCCTGCCAACCTGGGGATCCTGGCAGAAGGATTCTCTGTGGAGAATAAACTGATGAATCCCATGTTAAAGATCATGCGGCCCAAGGTAGAGGAGCGGTACAGTGAACTCTTTGATTTTCTCTATACGCCCGAATCTAAAAGTGTGATCAATTCCCGGAATGTGAATTCCATGAAAACGTTGCTTGGAAATTGATCCGGGAAAGATTAAAATGATCCTGAATATTTTTAAACCCAGAAATCATGCATAGATTTCCAACCAGGTGCGTCCATGCCGGCACCATAAGGGATGATGTGAAAAAAGGAATCAACTCCCCCATTTACACCTCCACCTCCTTTGCATTTATTGACCAGGAGGATACGGTATATCCACGATACCTTAATACCCCCAATGAAAGGGCTGTGGCTGAGAAAATCGCTTCCCTGGAGGATGCGGAGAGTGCCCTGGTTTTCAGCTCGGGGATGGCCGCAATAAGTACGGTATTATTCACATTCCTGGGAAAAGGTGATCATGTGGTATTTCAGAAAGGGCTCTACGGAGGCACCACGCATTTCCTGGACCGGGAATTGAATCGATTCGGGATCGAATATGACATTTCGGCCAGTCAGTCACCCGAAGATATTGAAAGCTGCCTGAAGGAGAATACAAGGCTCATATACATTGAAACCCCTTCTAATCCGCTGCTACGGATCACTGACCTTGAAGGTGTGGCCCGGCTGGCCAGGAAGGCCGGTGTCATCAGCGTCATTGATAACACATTTGCTTCCCCGGTGAACCAGCAGCCCTGCAGGTTTGGAATCGATATTGTCATCCACAGTGCGACCAAGTACATGGGTGGGCACAGCGATATTCTCGCGGGGGCTGCAGCCGGAAAAAGGAGTTTGATGGAGGAGATATACCAGACCGGACTGAATTTTGGGGGAGCCCTCAATGCCATGACACTTTACCTGCTGGAACGAAGCCTTAAAACCATGCATATCAGGGTGGAACGGATCAACCAGAATGCCATGGAATTGGCCCGCTTCCTGGAATCGCACCCTGGCATCAGCACAGTGAACTATCCCGGATTGGCCAGCCATCCAGGTCATGGGATCGCATCCAGGCAGATGACAGGTTTTGGGGGAATGCTATCCTTTGAGGTGAAAGGCCAGGATGGGATCTCATTTCAACGGAAACTAAAACTGATCAAGCCTTCCATGAGCCTTGGCGGACTGGAATCCATCTGCAGTTCCCCGGCCCACACCTCTCACAGGCACCTGGGGCCCGAAGGGCGGAAAAGTGAAGGAATTTCGGAAGAATTGATCCGGTTCTCTGCGGGGATTGAAGATGTAGAAGACCTGAAAGCTGACATTGAGCAGGCCCTCTGAGCAATGGCAATCCTGCATCCACGGGAACGCTGGGTGCATTATTCCACAATGGTGACACCCTTTACCTGCAACTGCTCCAATTGCCAGTCAGGGACCCGGTTTCCCATTACATTGAGGTAACTCAGGTGGCTAAGCTCGAAGAGCGGGGAAATATCATCCACGTCATTGTAAGAGATATCCAGCACCTGCAGCACGGTCATGTTGCTGATCGGATCGATCCAACTTATATGATTGTTGGCCAGGTAGAGCCGTTCAACCTGGTGCAGATCCGACAACTCGCTAAGGTCCGTCAGGTTGTTATTGGAGAGATCCACTACCCTTGCATACCGGCACCCCTCAATGCCTTCCAGGTTCTCCAACTCATAATCGGCCATTTCAATTTCTTCCAGATCCTCCAGCAGGTACATGGGAAAATCCACATTCAGGTTTCCGTAAACCCTGCGTTTCAATGCAGAAAGAAAACTGCGGCTGGTATAATCAAGTTCGCTTTCCTCCTCCTCGTACGCATCCTGGTCCATAAAGTAAGAAAATCCGTCGGTTCCGGCATCCCATCCAAACTCTTCGGCAAGGTCCTCTTCTGTAATGACCGAACTCAGGGTCACATGCTCCGGTTCAAGGTTTTGCACGGTGAGTATGTGGGACATTGCGTAGAGCGCTTCAAAATCCCCATCCCCGTAAGCCTTCTCCAGTTGTTTCAAGGACTGGGTGAGCCTGTCGGGATGATAGAACATGATCAACTTTGAAAAAACCCGGTTGATCTTCTCCTCCTTGCACGGAGTATATTCGTTGACCACCTTCTGTACTGCCCGAAGGGCATCGAACCTGTGTTCCCTGAACATCCCGATGATCCGGCCCGAAATAACCCCAAGGTTTTCGGCCGTATACGCCTCCTTCAGGTTCAGATATAGATCCTTGATGTCCACTTCGCGAAATTATATTAATTAAGCCTCATTTCAACCCTCTTGCCCGCACTTTTAACCAGTTCCCCGTCAATTACCGCTTCTACCCGAAAACGCAACCCGGGATTGGCCAGAAAACAAACTAAACACTGAGTTGTTATTGGATAAGAAAGGATAAACCAACTATACTCCCTTATGCGGTATACCACAGAAGTTACCCTGGCGCTGCCAAGGGGCAGGGTCATCGAGTTGTTTGACAGCACAGAGAACTTATGTAAATGGCAGGTCGGCCTTAAAAGTTTCAGGGGAATCAGTGGAGATCCCGGTCAGGAGGGCAGTCGATCCGAACTTGTTTATGAAGGCAGGAAGGGTGATCTGATCATGACCGAGACAATTACAAACCGGAACCTGCCCCATGAGTTCCACGGAGTTTATGAAGCACGTGGTATCCATAACGAACTGCAGCACTATTTTTACGAGACTCCCGGAGGAGGAACGCTCTGGCGGTCGGTAAACATCCTCAGGTTTCGCGGATTGATGGCCCTCATGGCGCCCTTCATGAAACCCGCTTTCAAAAGCAACACGCTCCTGAGCATGGAACGCTTCAGATCCTTCGCCGAAAAGTCAGTTTCTAATTGATCAACTTACCAAACCATATCAACCAAACCCTACAACCATGAAAAAAATCACACTTGCTATTTCAATCCTCCTGCTTGCCCTTTCTATCCATGCACAGGAAACCGCTGACTCAGATACGCTCTGGAAATTTGGTGGGGTTGTCTCCCTTAACCTATCCCAGCTCTCTCTTACCAACTGGGCAGCCGGAGGGGACAACAGCATCGCAGGCAACGGACTGGTCAAACTGTCGGGGGATTTTGACGATGGTACACTGAACTGGGACAATGACCTGACCATGGGATTTGGCCTGGTCCGGCAGGGAAGCGACCCTGCACGAAAGAGTGATGACAACCTGGACCTCTCTTCAAAATTCGGATACCGGGCTTCGAAGAATTGGTTTTACAGCGCTCTCCTCAGTTTTAAAACACAGTTTGCCGAGGGGTGGGACAAACCCGGTGAGGTAAACCGCACAAAGATCTCCAACTGGATGTCCCCTGGCTACCTCAGCATTTCCGCCGGTATGGATTTCAAGCCCAATAAACTGTTTGCCCTCCTCCTCTCACCAGTTTCGGGAAAGATGACCTTTGTAATGGATGAGGAGCTCTCCGCTACCGGGTCATTTGGACTGGACCCCGGTCAGAAGGTGCGTGCAGAATTCGGCGGACTGATCAAGGCCGTCTACAAGCAGGAGATCCTGAAGAATGTAACTGTGGACACCAAACTGGAGCTCTTCTCCAATTACTTCGATCATCCCCAGTGGGTGGATGTGAACTGGGACCTGCTTCTGAGCCTGAAGGTAAACGATTTCATCTCTGCCAGCCTGATGACCCAGCTTATTTATGACCGGGATATTGAATTCGGGACCGACACCTCCGGGGATGGGATACCCGATACTTTTGAACCCCGCGTCCAGTTCAAGGAGCTCTTTGGAATCGGGCTAACCTATAATTTTTAGTATAAATTTTTAGAGGTCTTACTTGCCTGATTACGTGGTTTTTATAAGGCTTTCGTCTAAATAAGCCGGCGTTTCCCCGGGCCGTGGATTTGCAAAACGCATCTTTGAGGCATATATTTGATCCATCAATACCACACTCAGGTGTGATTGTTATTGAGAAGGGGTAAGAGATTAGGCTCAGCGATCCCCTGGCAACCCGCCACTTGGCGAAGGTGCCAAAACCTAACCCGAAAGGGAGATAATAACAAAAAAGAATGCCATGAAGAGAAAGAGTTTCATCGCGCCCATGTTGCCTATGTCCATGCCCTGGCCGGAGCTTCGGTAAGGGTGCTGCAAAGACATTGGCTGTAGCATAGAAGTTTCCGCAAAAAAATCAGGGATTTACAACATGTAAATCACGGTAATGGTATTATATGGCCGGGGCAATTCATTTCCTGGCGACCTCATACCGGCTTCACCCCTGAAAATTTTATCAAAATTTAACTTTAAATCAACGAGTCATGAGCAATACAAAAAAACCACATTTCGAGACACTTCAGATCCACGCAGGACATAAGCCAGATTCTGCAACCAACGCCCGGGCAGTTCCAATTTACCAGACTACCTCTTTCACTTTTAACAGCTCTGAACATGGAGCAAACCTCTTCGCTTTGAAAGAGTTCGGGAATATCTACTCCAGAATTATGAATCCCACAAACGATGCCTTCGAACAGCGCATCGCAGCCCTTGAAGGCGGGGTGGCTGCCCTGGCGGTCTCTTCGGGTCACGCAGCGCAGTTCGTGACATTTAACACCATTCTCAGTCCCGGTGACAACATAGTCACCAGTCCCTACCTGTATGGAGGAACATTCAACCAGTTCAAGGTGACCTTCAAGAACCTGGGATGGAGTGCCAGGTTTGCCCCTTCACTGGAGGTGGAGGAATTTGAGAAACTGATCGATTCAAAGACCAAAGCCCTTTATGTGGAGACCATCGGGAATCCCGGGTTCAATATTCCCGACTTTGAGAAATTCGGATCGCTGGCCAAAAAATATGATATTCCCCTGGTGGTTGACAATACATTCGGTGCCGCGGGATTCCTCTTCAGGCCCTTTGATTATGGAGCGAATATCGTAGTGGAATCGGCCACCAAATGGATCGGTGGTCACGGAACCTCCATTGGAGGCGTGATCGTGGATGGTGGAAACTATGACTGGGGAAACGGGAAATTCCCCCAGTTTACCGAACCCAGTGAGGGGTACCATGGATTGAAATTCTGGGAGGTATTTGGAAGCGGCGGGCCTTTCGGAAACATTGCTTTCATTATTAAAGCCCGTGTGGAGAGCCTCCGGGACCTGGGCCCGAGCCAGAGCCCTTTCAACGCATTCCTGTTCATCCAGGGCCTGGAAACGCTCTCGCTGAGGCTTGAACGGCATGTGGAGAACACGCTGGCCCTGGCCAGGTGGCTGGAGGGCCACCCCCAGGTGGCAGAGGTCCATTATCCGGGACTTGAGAGCAGCCCGCATCACAAGAACGCTAAAAAATACCTGCCCAGAGGAGCCGGGGGTGTGCTCTCTTTTACCGTGAAGGGGGATAAGGAGAAGGCCACCCGCCTGGTGGATCACCTCGAGCTGGTGAGCCACCTTGCCAACGTGGGTGATGTGCGCACGCTCATCATACAGCCCTCCGCCACCACGCACCAGCAACTTTCTGAGAAGGAGCAGCTTGCAGCAGGGGTGACCCCTACCCTGCTGAGGGTTTCCGTGGGGCTGGAACACATAGAGGACATCATTGCAGATTTTGAACAGGCTTTTGAAAAATAGACTATGAAACCGCAGATACTTCAACATACTGAAAAGTTCAACCTTGAGCTGGGGGGTGCCCTCCCCTCCCTCACTGTTGCATTTCATACCTATGGCACATTGAACGCCGGGCGCGACAACGTGATCTGGGTGTGCCACGCCCTTACGGCAAACTCGGAGGTGGCCTCATGGTGGCCTGGAATGGTGGGTGAGGGTAAATTAATGGATCCTGAAAAGCACTTCATCGTTTGTGCCAATATCCTGGGCTCCTGCTACGGGTCCACGGGTCCCCTCTCCACGAACCCGGAAACGGGACTTCCATGGTTCAGGTCATTTCCAGTGATCACCATCAGGGACCAGGTCAACGCCCATGAGGTACTCAGGAAACACCTGGGCATCCGTAAGATCCATACCATTCTCGGGGGCTCCATCGGGGGTTTCCAGGCCCTGGAATACGCCATCATGTATCCTGAAATCTTCAAAAACCTGGTCTTCATCGCTTCATCTGTTAAATCATCTCCCTGGTCTGTGGCTTTTAACCAATCACAGCGCATGGCCATTGAGGCGGATCCCTCCTATTTTGAGGAGCGTCCCTACGGGGGCATCAACGGCCTGAAGGCAGCCAGGTCCATTGCCCTGCTGAGCTACAGGAATGAGCAGGTATACAACAGGACACAGCTGGAAGGTGATGAAACAAAGACAGCGGGATTGAAAGCATCCTCCTACCAGGATTACCAGGGTGACAAACTCGTGAAAAGGTTTGACGCCTACAGCTATCATGCCCTCACCGGGATCATGGATACCCACAATGTGGTCCGGAACAGGGGCTCCATCGGGGAGGCCATCGGGCGGATCAGCGCCAATGTACTGTGCATTGGAATCTCTTCGGACTACCTGTTTCCCTCGCATGAACAGAAATTGCTGGCCCATATTGTGCAGGGCGAATACAGGGAGGTCAGCTCCCTTTACGGACACGATGGCTTCCTGCTTGAAGCAAAGCAGCTCACCTCCCTGATCGGGGAGTTCTGGCATCAGGCCGATGCCGGTGATTCCCCGGACAGGAGTTCCGTCGCGCATAAGGGTGGCAATGATCCGCTTAAAAGGAGCGCCGAAAGGTCCTTGAGGGTTCACTTGAACTAAGCTTAAAAAAGAGTAAATTCGGGGCATAGAATAATGATGGAACCAAAACCTGATATCGGCAGCCTGTTAAAGGAGCGGGTGCTCCTCCTGGATGGTGCTATGGGAACAATGATCCAGCGATACAGGCTCACCGAGGAGGATTACCGGGGAGAGAGGTTCAAATCACATCCGGGTGACCTCCAGGGTAACAATGACCTGCTCTCCCTTACCCGCCCCGATGTAATCAGGGAGATCCATGAAGCCTACCTTGAGGCCGGATCGGACATCATAGAGACCAACACTTTCAACTCAACCTCCATCTCCCAGGCTGACTACGGCATGGAATCCCTTGTGCATGAGATCAACCTCAGGTCGGCCAGGATCGCTGTGGAGGCCGCAGCAAAGTACTCCGGAAAGACTCCCCTGAAGCCCAGGTATGTGGCCGGCTCCATTGGCCCCACCAACAAAACCACCTCGCTTTCACCCGATGTGAATGATCCGGGATACCGGGCAGTCTCCTTTGATGAGATGAAAAATGCTTACAGAGAGCAGGTTCGGGGGCTGGCCGAGGGAGGTGTCGATCTTTTTTTGGTGGAGACCATATTCGACACCCTGAACGCCAAGGCCGCCCTGATGGGCATAGAGGAGTACCTGGAAGAAACGGGGATCAGGATTCCTGTGATGGTTTCAGGGACCATCACAGATGCCAGTGGACGCACCCTGTCGGGTCAGACCCTGGAGGCATTCATGCATTCCCTGGACCACGCAGCACTGCTCTCCATCGGCTTGAACTGCTCACTGGGTGCGAAAGAGATCCGACCCTACCTGGAGGAGATCTCCGGCAAATCAAATCATTTTATCTCGGTGCATCCCAATGCCGGCCTTCCCAACCAGTTTGGGGAATACGACGAGACGCCGGAACAGATGTCCATCCAGATCAAAGATTTCATCGATTCGGGATTTGTGAACATCGTTGGGGGTTGCTGCGGGACCACACCGGATCACATCCACGCCTTTGCAGAACTGCTGCAAAGTGCCCCGGCAAGGGAGCCTGCCGCGGCACTTCCCGGACTGAAATTAAGTGGACTTGAGCCGCTTACCGCCTATGAAGGATCGAATTTTATCAATGTTGGGGAACGGTGCAATGTGGCAGGAAGCAGGAAATTTGCAAGGCTCATCAGGGAGAAGAAATATGATGAAACCCTTGAAATTGCCCGACGGCAGGTAGAAGACGGGGCCCAGATCCTGGATATAAACCTGGATGATGCCATGCTGGACGCGGAACATGAAATGGTGACCTTCCTCAACCTTTTGATGGCTGAACCGGAGATCTCCAGGGTACCGCTGATGATCGATTCTTCCAAATTCTCGGTGATCGAAGCAGGATTGAAATGCATCCAGGGAAAGGCTGTGGTGAACTCCATCAGCCTCAAGGAAGGGGAATCCCGCTTCCTGGAGCAGGCCGGCAAAATAAGGAGGTACGGGGCTGCCGTCATCGTCATGGCCTTCGATGAAAAGGGACAGGCCGATTCCTTTGAAAGGCGCACAGAGATCTGCAGCCGGGCCTACAATCTCCTGAGGGAGAAGATCAATTATCCGCCGGATGATATCATCTTTGATCCCAATGTACTGAGCATAGGAACAGGGATCGAGGAGCACAACAACTACGCCGTGGATTATATAAGGGCCACCCGGTGGATCAAGGAAAACCTTCCCGGGGCAAGGGTCAGCGGCGGTATCAGCAACCTCTCTTTTTCTTTCCGTGGAAACGACACGGTCCGGGAAGCCATACACTCCGTATTCCTTTACCATGCCATAAAAGCGGGCCTGGATATGGGGATCGTGAATCCCAGCATGCTCCAGGTGTATGACGAGATCCCTGAAAAATTGCTGGAGTACACAGAAGACCTGGTTTTAAACAGGAGACCCGATGCCACGGAAAGACTCATTGAATACTCCTCCACCCTTGTAAGAAGCGAAAAGCCGGAAGAGAGAAAGGACGAATGGCGAAGTCTCCCGGTGGAAGAGCGGTTAAAACATGCCCTGATCAAAGGGATTACGGACCAGATCGAAGAGGATTCACTGGAGGCACATCGAAAATATGGACTTGGTTTGAAGGTGATCGAGGGTCCCCTGATGGACGGCATGAACGTGGTCGGAGACCTGTTCGGAGATGGCAAGATGTTCCTCCCCCAGGTAGTCAAGAGCGCGCGGGTCATGAAACGGGCCGTGGCCACGCTGCTGCCTTTCATTGAACAGGAGAAAGCCATGGGGGAAGACGGGGGCAGCCACTCAGCCGGTAAGATCCTGTTGGCCACCGTGAAAGGAGATGTGCATGACATTGGAAAAAATATTGTGGGCGTGGTCCTGGGTTGCAATAATTACGAGGTGATCGACCTGGGGGTGATGGTTCACACTGACAGGATCCTTGAGGAAGCCCAGAAGCAGCAGGTGGATATCGTGGGATTGTCGGGCCTCATCACACCTTCCCTTGAGGAGATGATCCATGTGGCCTCGGAAATGGAGCGACGTGGCCTTAACTATCCTTTGTTGATCGGTGGTGCGACCACCTCAAAGATACACACTGCGGTAAAAATAGAGCCCCGTTACAGCCATCCAGTGATCCATGTGAAGGATGCCTCCAAAAGTGTGGGGGTTGTGAGTGCCCTCCTGTCAAAAGAGAACCGGGCCAATTTTATCCGGGCAACACGTGAGGATTACGAGGCCCTGAGGATCGATTACGCCGGAGCCGGGAAAGAGATCAAATACCTCTCCCTGGAAGATGCCAGGAAGAATGGACCATTGCTGGATTGGTCGGCTGAAACAATCTACAGACCAAACAGCCTGGGGATCCAGACCCTGCTCGATTTTCCCATGGAAAAAATCCGGGAATACATCAACTGGGTCTTCTTTTTCGTTACCTGGGAGCTCCGGGGCAAGTTCCCCGAAATATTCGATCATCCGAAATACGGTGTGGAGGCACGAAAATTATATGAGGATGCGCAGCAAATGCTGGACCGCATCATCAGTGAAAAATGGCTCACTGCCAATGCTGTTTTTGGAATTTTCCCGGCCAGTGCCCGGGGGGATGATATCCTGATTTTCAACGATGAATCCAGGAAGGGGATCCTCACCCGGTTCACCAACCTGAGGAACCAGACCCTTAAGGAGAAAGGGCTCCCCAACCTCTGCCTCGCTGATTTCATCGCACCTCTTGACTCCGGGATGGAGGATTATCTGGGGGCCTTCGCAGTCACCGCCGGAATCGGCATTGAAGAAAAAATCAGGGAGTTTGAGGCTGATCATGATGATTATTCCGCCATCATGCTCAAGTCGCTTGCTGACCGGCTTGCTGAGGCATTTACAGAATTGCTGCATGCCGAGATCAGGCAGAACTACTGGGGATACGCCAGGGAGGAATCACTGACAATGAATGAACTGTTCCTTGAAAAATACAGGGGGATCCGGCCCGCTCATGGTTATCCTGCATGCCCTGAACATTCTGAAAAAGAGGTGCTTTTCAATCTTCTGGGGGCCGGCCGGCACGGGATCAGTCTCACTGAGAATTGGTCCATGGTACCCGCGGCCTCCGTCAGCGGGCTGATCTTTGCCCATCCCAAGTCAAAATATTTTTTCGTGGGAAAAATAGGGAAGGACCAGGTAGAGGATTATGCCGCAAGAAAAAGGATGGAGCCCCAACAG
This sequence comes from Bacteroidota bacterium, assembly GCA_024640885.1. GTDB lineage: Bacteria > Bacteroidota > Bacteroidia > Bacteroidales. Next base: position 73,121 of record JAHEEC010000001.1, read on the forward strand.
ATCGAACGCCTGCTGGCATCCAACCTAAATTATTAATTATTCTGGATCAGATCCCCGGCTGAGGGCTCCCGGTCAATCTCCAGCCGGGCATGGTCGTTGATGAAATCTGCCACAATTTTCCTGCCCCTGATGGAAACATCTTTCCTTGAAGTGATCTTCTCGATGCTGATATGGGGCACATTTATGGCATTAATGCCTATTCGGCCACTGGTGAGCCAGGCTTCGACCACATAGGTTCCCTTCACCAGTTTCAGGCGTTTCATCCTGCGAATGGTCATGGCCCTGACAATGTTCACCTCGGTACTGTGCAGGACAAGGTTAAGCCTGCTCCCTGATCTGTTCCTGATTTGCAGCACACAATTTCCCTTCATAAGGGGAACCCGTTCCGGTCTGGATATTTCTATGCCACTTTTCAATATTGCCATATAAAGGTCAGTCAAGATAATCAAAATCCCACATTTCATACAAACTAGCAACAATTATTAGAGGACGAATCCCGATCTTTATGCAGGTTTCAGACAGAATTAACTTAATATTGAAACTGATCAAAGGAACACAATTATGAGCTATACCAGGAACAACCTTGAGATCCATTCCATGATCGCACGTTTGTATGAACGATTCCACGACCGGGGATTCATAAGCTTCCGGCGGACACCTGAAATAAAAGGCACCCAGTACCTTGACCCCCTTATCAAGGCTATTGAAGCGAAACAAGTGATCCGGCTCTATTACCTTCCCTTTTACGAGGACAAGCCCTATTTTAATGAGGTCCATCCCTACCTATTAAAAGAGCATGGCTTCAGGTGGTACCTTGTTGGATTAAATGAATTTAAAGGCCAGGTCCGCACCTATGCCCTGGACCGGATCAGGGATATACAGGATACCGCGGGGATTGAATATAAGGAGCCCGGGTTCGATGCAGCAGCTTATTTCCAGTATGCCATCGGGATCATTGCACCAAAGGGTATCCCTCCCCTGATCAGGATCGCTGTTCAGAAAACCCAGGCACAATACCTGATCACCCAGCCGTGGCATGAATCACAGAACATCCTGGAAGAGAACGAAGAACAGGTGGTTTTTGGTTTCCGGGTCCACCCTACCTATGAATTGAAATCCCTTGTGCTCAGCCTGGGGAAAGACGGGGAGGTGCTTGAGCCGGCATCTCTTCGGGAAGAAATGGCACTGGAGCTCAGGGGAATGCTGGAAAAATATTCATAGCGCCCCCAGGGTTCCCTTATAAATTGCCCAGGTATGTGGCCTGGAATTCCTCGAAAGTTCTGGTTTTATAATCCTCACCCGAGTAAAAGGCCAGGTAGACCTTGAACTGGTCCGGAGTCAGGTATCCCGGAGCTGCTTTCAACACCATGCCATTGGCGTCCACATATGAGATGGTGGGGTATGATAGCTGTCCCTTGGCTACAATGGCCGCCACCTCGTGATACCCGTTTCGCCCGTTGTCCACAAATTTATAGGTGCGATTCCCGAGCACGATGTCCTCCTTACCCTCGGCATCGAGTTTGACCGGGTAAAAATGTGTGTTCAGCAATTCAGCTATTTCAGGATCGGAAAAGGTGGTGGCGTCCATCCTTTTGCACCAGCCGCACCAGTCCGTATAGACATCAACCACAAGCACCCTTGGTTCCACGGCCGCCAGTTTCACAGCCTCCTCAATGGAGTACCATTTCACTTTGGTCTGTGAGAGCGCGGTGCTCAATCCAGCCACTATGATCCCCAATACCAGTATAGTTCTTTTCATTTCTTTCTTTTTTCAATGATCCATGATCATGAACCGCCACCTGTCCGGGTTCAAAAACCGTTCCATCTAAAGCTAAAATAGATATTTTATGGATATGGTTTCAATTACTTTTCCACTATGCAGTGTAAAAGGAATGCAGGAGGCATATTTTTTCTATTTTTAGTGATTCATTTATCCTGCGGATGGTTGCATAAAGGATGGGTGGTATTTATTCATTTTTTCGAAGCCGTCTCAACAGCGGCAATCTTAAACTAAAATATTATTGAATGGAAGCAATTAGAAAAAGCCTGAGGGATTCTGCCCTTGCACGATGGACCGCATTGGCTATTGTAGCCTTTACAATGCTCTGTGGATACTATATCACGGATGTCATGGCTCCTTTAAAAGGATTACTGGAGCAGCAACTCACCTGGAACAGTGCGGAATATGGATTTTTCACCAGTGCCTATGGCTGGTTTAATGTATTCCTGCTGATGCTGATTCTCGGAGGGATTGTGCTCGACAAGATGGGCGTTCGGTTTACCGGTGTGGGAGCCGCCTCCGTGATGGTGATAGGTGCTGCACTTAAATTCTGGGCAGTCTCCACCCATTCACTGGACGGAGTGGTGTGGCACATCCTTTGGTTCGACACAAAGGCACAGGTGCTTATGGCTGCACTGGGTTTTGCCATTTTCGGGGTGGGTGTGGAAGTTGCAGGAATTACTGTTTCCAAGATCATTGTCAAGTGGTTCAAAGGAAAAGAGATGGCCCTTGCCATGGGTATGCAGGTCTCCGTTGCCAGGCTTGGTACGGCACTTGCCATCGGCGTCGCTGCGCCCATTGCCATACGGATGGGACATGTTTCAAAACCCATATTGCTTGGACTCGTGCTCCTCTGCATCGGCCTGATCACCTTCATCATATATACCTTTATGGACAAGAAGCTGGATGCTTCTCAGCTGGAGGCCGATACGGCAAACAATGAGGTCCCGGAAGAGGATAAATTTAAGGTTTCAGATATCAAGTTCATCATGAAAAACAGGGGCTGGTGGTACCTCGCTTTCCTCTGCGTTCTCTTTTATTCAGCAGTTTTTCCGTTCTTGAAATATGCCTCAGATTTAATGGTTCAGAAGTTTCATGTGTCCGATTCCCTGGCAGGCACCATCCCGGCCATGCTCCCTTTCGGGGCAATCCTCCTGACTCCGCTGTTCGGCGGCATTTATGACAAAAAGGGGAAAGGTGCCACCATCATGATCATTGGTTCCCTGTTGCTGATCGTGGTGCATGCCCTCTATTCCATCCCATTCCTTGACAGCTGGATTATCGCGGTCATTCTGATCATCGTCCTGGGTTTTGGGTTCTCTCTGGTGCCTTCAGCCATGTGGCCATCCGTTCCTAAAATTATCCCTTATAAATATCTTGGTACTTCATTTTCCATGATTTTCTGGGTTCAAAACTGGGGCCTGATGGGCGTACCCGCCTTGATAGGATGGGTTTTGCAAAAATATTGTATTACCGGCTATGTCATGAAGGAAGGTGTGGAAGTGGCCACTTACAATTACACCATTCCGATGATGATATTTACCAGCTTTGGGATTCTTGCACTGGTATTCTCACTGCTCCTGAAAGCGGAAGACAAAAAGAGGGGATACGGACTTCAGCTCCCGAACATTGAAAAAGTGAACAAATAAACCTTCATTACCAATGAGTTCAATAAAAGATTTAGCACCGATTGAGGTGTGGAAACATTTCCACACACTGACCCAGATTCCCAGGCCTTCGAAGAAAGAAGCGGAAGTCATCCAGTACATGAAGAGTTTCGGCGAAAAGCTGGGATTAAAAACTGTGGTGGACCAAGTGGGGAACGTGATCATCAAAAAGCCGGCCACGCCGGGCATGGAAGGAAGAAAGACGGTGGTCCTGCAGGGTCACCTCGATATGGTGCCTCAGAAAAATAACGATACGGAATTTGATTTTGAAAAGGATCCCATTGTCCCGATGATCGATGGAGGGTGGGTTACTGCAAGGGGAACCACCCTGGGAAGTGATAATGGCATCGGGGTGGCTGCGGCTATGGGGGTGCTCGAATCCAACACCCTGAAGCATGGCCCCATTGAGGCCCTTTTTACCATCGACGAGGAGACCGGGATGACCGGGGCATTCGGTTTGAAGCCCGGGTTGCTGGAGGGTGAGATCCTCATCAACATGGATTCGGAGGATGAAGGGGAGCTCTACGTGGGTTGCGCGGGGGGCATTGATGTGTCAGCCACCAAATCCTATGTGGAGGAAGAAGTACCCGGCGGACACGTAGCTTATGAATTGATTGCCAGGGGATTGAAGGGAGGGCATTCAGGGATGGACATACCCCTCGGCCGGGCCAATGCCAACAAGATCCTCTTCCGGTTCCTGATGCAGGCCGAAGCGGACCTGAAGGTCAGGCTCTCTGAAGCCTCCGGGGGTGACCTCAGGAATGCCATCCCCAGGGAATCCCATGCGATCCTGCTGGTCCCTTCCGGGGCAACCGGCGATTTTGAAGCAAAGGTCAAAGTGACGCATGAGATCTATCGCAGCGAGTTCGCTGAAACAGAACCCGACCTGGAGTTCATTTGCAGGAAAACAGAGATGCCGGCGCATGTGGTTCCCCTTTCGGAACAATACGGGTTCATCCGCGCCATCTTTGCATGCCCTAACGGGGTTCAGCGCATGAGCCAGTCCATGAAAGGGCTGGTTGAAACATCCAACAACCTGGCCGTGGTCAGGTTGCAGCATGGCAAATTCCAGGCCCTGAACCTTACCCGCTCATCGGTGGACAGCGCCAAGGTGGCCACCGCATGGAAAATTGCAGCGGTCTTTCATCTCATTGAAGCGGAGGTTGCTTTGACAGGAGAATATCCGGGATGGAAACCCAACATGGGATCGGCCATCCTGAAAACCTGCCAGGATGTATACCAGGCCGAATTCGGGAAGATTCCGGAGATCAAGGCGATCCATGCCGGCCTGGAGTGCGGGCTGCTGGGTGGCGTCTACCCGAACCTGGATATGATCTCATTCGGTCCCACCATCAGGTACCCCCACTCTCCCGATGAGAAAGTGGAGATCGCTACGGTCCAGAAGTTCTGGGACTTCCTGGTGGCCATCCTGGAGAATATTCCGGCCAAATAAAGGGCCCCTGCTATTTAATGGGAGAGAATAAGATTTCGCCAGACTGATAGATGGAGATTCGCTGCAGGGACAGGATCTTCTCCCCATGGGTCACTTTCAGTTCAGCTACATCAGGAATCCTGTATATTAGCCTGTTATACCTCTCGTTCGATGGGATCCCTGAAAAATAGCTTCCGGGCCCCCTGGTGGTGCCCAGGGGTTCAATCTGGACCTCCAGTGGCGTGCCTTCCTTCAATTGCGGGGGTACAATACCCAACTGTTCTGAAAACATCTCCAGCCTGTACCTCGATGGGGAGGATCCTGTCTCCGGGACAATGAAGTAGTCCCTTTTCAGGTTCCTGGTGATGGTCTTGCCCGTAAAGAGTGAGAGATAGGAAGACTCAAGCTGGTCAAGCTTGGCAATGGTCGCAGCCATGGCCTCCCCGTCAGGGTATACCTCGTATTCACCGGTAAGCATTTCAAACCTCCGTGTTCTGATCTCCAGCAAAAAATCGGCAGCCTCTTCCGCTTTCATGGCCATGGATTTCTGCTCGACCACAGTGCGTTGCACAGGCACCTTTACAAACGAGGTGTCCGTCACCAGGGTTTTATACATGGTCTCGGTCCGTTCCTCGAAATTGGGTTCCACACCAAGATCCAGGAAATCAAAGCTACCGGTGTTCAGACCGGGCACATCGCCCATTCCGCCTGCAATTTCATGCATCATCTCGGTTCCGTCCAACAGGACGCCCTTCTGCCTGTAATTTTCAAGGAGTGCCGGGGGGAAATCACCATCAAGCACGTTCAACGAATAAAACTGCTCCGGATCAAGTTCTGAATGGCTGGAAATTTTCAGGTCCCTGATCTGCCAGTGGCTCGATTTCTGCCGGATCACTTCTGAAATGCCCAGGAATTTCTCGGCATACTCCCAGTAGGGACCGGGAACACTTTTCACCTCGGTAAAGATCACCTCCAACTTCAGGACAGTCCGGGGAAGTGCGTAGGTGTATTGCTCCTTTGCTTCACCAGGTTCCTCCCCCATGGGGGTGACCAGAACCTGCAGTTTGGTGTTGGTGGCACACCCTGTGGCCAGGATAAGTGCAACCAGGCATATGATGCTTCTCTTCATGGTTTCTCTTTATTAACAAACGAAATTAGCACAACGGGATTGTGAATACAAATAAATTTCATCCCACCTCCCGAAATGCCTCTCCCAGTGACCTGATCATGTCACCTGCAATCATTGCCTCCTGGCCGAAGCGGACCGCGGCACAGTCCCCGGCAAGCCCATGGACAAAGACCCCCGCCAGAGCAGCCCACAAAGGATCCAATCCCCTGGCAAGCAGTCCGGTGATCAAACCGGTCAGCACATCTCCACTACCCCCCGTGGCCATGCCCGGGTTCCCGGTGGTATTGAACCAGTATCGCCCATCGGGAGCTGCGATGCCCGTATAGGCTCCTTTCAATACGACGATCACCCCGTACCTGGAGGCGAATTCTCTCTGTTTCAGGTGCCTTTGGTATGAATCCTCACACTTCCCGGCAAGCCTGTCAAACTCTTTGGGATGGGGGGTCAGGATGGTTCCCTCGGGCAGGTTCGCGTACCATTCGGGGTGGGTGGAGAGTATGTTCAATGCATCGGCATCAATTACCAGGGGAACCCTGGCGATTTCCAGCAACTTTTTTAATCCCTTGCCCGAATTCTGTTTGCATCCGAGACCCGGCCCGATCCCGATTGCTGTGTAAGGATCCAGTTCGGGTGGTTCGCTGAAGAGGATATCGGACTGATCCAGGCTCACAATGGCCTCAGGGAATCCCGTCTGGATAATCTGGTACCCGAACCTGGGGATGTGAAGTGTGACCAGCCCTGTGCCACTCCTCAGGCACGCCTCACCTGAGAGGAGGGCAGCCCCCATCATCCCGTAGCATCCGGAGATGACCAGCGCGTGTCCAAAGGTACCCTTATGTGCAAAACGCCCCCGTTCGGGCAACAATTTCTTCACCTCCTCCCTCTCCAGGGTCCGGTAGGGAGTCTCGATCTCGCCAATGGCTTCCGGGTGTAGCTTGATGTCCTGCACCCTCCAGTTCCCCACGAATGGGTCGTTCATATCAAAAAAGAAGGAGAGAAAGGGAAACTGGAAGGTCAGGGTATGATCCGCCCTGATCACCGCCTTATAATCGTTTCCTGAATTGTCCTCTCCGAACAAACCGGAGGGGATATCGATGGCAATGACCCTCAATGCATTTGCATTGATGTGGCGGATCACCTTTCCCGGTAAACCCGATGCTTTCCGGGAGAGCCCCGATCCGAAAATGCCATCCACCACCACATCTTCGCCATTGATCTCAGGCAGGGAACCGGCATCGTTGATCACTTTCAGCTTCACCAGTCCCTGTTCCATGAGCCTCTTTCTGTTGAGGATGCAATCGGGCGAGAGTTTGCCCGCCTCGAGAATGTAACAATCCACCCTGAACTGCCTCTCCGCCAGCATCCGGGCCATGGCCAGTGCATCCCCACCGTTGTTCCCGGGTCCGGCTACCACCACAACCCTGCGGTCGGTATGATAATGCCGCACATACCAGCCTGCGAGCCTGGTTGCAGCCCTCTCCATCAGATCAACGGAACTGATGGGTTCCTTTTCTATGGTAAAGGCATCAATGTGGCGCACCTGGGCTGCCGTAAAAATTTTCATAACATGCTGTTTGAATCAAAATTAAGAAAAAACTATTTCTATATTTACGCCCGTTACGCAAATCGGATTATTTACAAATACCTGACACATGCTAAAAGGACATCCAAAAGGACTCTACGTAGCTTTTTTTGCAAACATGGGCGAGCGGTTTGGTTTTTATACCATGATGGCCATTCTTGTGCTTTTCCTGCAGGCAAAATTCGGACTGGCTGCAGAGCGTGCCGGCGACATTTACAGCTGGTTCTATTTCGCCATTTATGCACTGGCCCTGCTGGGCGGTATCCTTGCCGATGCCACCAGGAAATATACCGCAGTGATCGCCATGGGTCAGGTGATTATGTTCATCGGATATGCAGTGATGGTGATCCCTGGGCTGACCCTTCCGGTCACAGTGGTCGGGCTCTTCACCATCGCCATCGGTAATGGCCTTTTCAAAGGGAACCTGCAGGCAGTTGTGGGACAGATGTATGACGATCCCAAGTATGACAAGGTGAGGGACAACGCATTCCTGATCTTTTACATGGGGATCAATGTGGGCGCATTTTTCGCACCGTTCGCTGCCATGGGGATCAGGAACTGGTGGCTGAAAACAAACGGATTCCTGCATGACGGGAGCCTGCCTGCCCTGTGTCACCAGTATATTGACGGTACCCTTCAGGATGTGGGCGCACTCCAGGAACTGGCAAACAGTGTGAACCTGAGCGGCGCTGTAACTGATCTCGGTACATTCTCACACGCATATATTGAGGCCTTTTCAAGAGGCTACAACTTTGCCTTTGGGATCGCAGCCCTGGCCATGGTGATCTCACTGCTTGCATACCTTATTTTTCATAAGCATCTTCCCAAAAGGGGCAGGGTACCCGGGGAAAAGACCATTACCCTTCGGGAAAAACCCCTTGCCATACCGGTGGCCCTGGTAGCTGGCGCCATATCCGCCGTGCTGATCAGCTTCGTAAAAGATTTTAAAACAGGAATGGCCATCGGGCTGTTCGTGGGTTTTGTGGCCTGGATCATGATGATTGCCACCCGGGAGGAGAAGAAGCGCGTGGTCTCCCTGTTGCTGGTCTTTTTTGTGGTGATTTTTTTCTGGATGGGATTCCATCAGAATGGCCTTACCTATACATTTTTTGCGCGTGATTACACGGTGAAGAAGGTGGATCCTTTCACCTTTATGTTCTTCACCCTTGAGAACATCCTGTCCGTAATCGCCTTTATTGCAGGCATATTTATACTTATCGGAAAGAATGCAACCAGGAATTCAAGGATTGGCGGAGCCCTGCTCACTTTGCTGGGTGGCGCTGCCGCAGTGTGGTTCTACAGCCAGGGAGAGGCGGAGAATCCCATCGCCCCTGAAGTGTTCCAATCCTTTAATCCGCTTTTCATCGTTTCTCTCACCTTTGCTGTGATGGCCGTCTTTTCATGGCTAAACAAGAAGGGAATGGAGCCCTCAACCCCAAAGAAGATCGGGATCGGGATGATCATTGCCTCGCTGGGATTCGTGGTAATGGTGGTAGGCTCACTCCACCTTATCTCCCCCCACGACCTGCAGGTGGCGGATGCATCGGGTGCCATCAAATACAACCCGGTACCGGATTCCTCGAGGATCATGCCTTACTGGCTCATGTCGTCGTACCTGATCCTCACCTTTGCGGAGCTCTTCCTTAGCCCCATGGGGCTCTCATTTGTCTCCAAGGTGGCTCCAACCAGGTTCCAGGGTGTGATGCAGGGAGGCTGGCTGCTGGCAACTGCCGTGGGAAATAAATTGCTCTTTATCGGCAGTTTCTTCTGGGAAAAGATCGAATTATGGCAACTCTGGCTGATCTTCGTGGTCACATGCCTGCTCTCTGCCGGTTTCATCTTCTCCATCCTCAAGAGGCTGGAACGGGCAACCAGTTGAGCGGGGATTGCATCATCGTGATTCTGTGGATCCCTCCAGGCTAAACATGGTGTTCACTCGCCGGAGATCGCCGTCAGTCTCTGGAGATTCGAGATCCAGGATATGGGTCACTATGCTGTACACATCCACATTGGGAAATGCCGGTGCAGTGTAGCCATTTTTAAATGCAGGGCCCTCTGCATAGAAGATCGCATGCATGCCTGTAAAACCATTGTCATATCCGTGGGCACCCCCCGTATAGCCTGATGGATCACTGCGCGTTCCGATGCTCCACAGGCTGTCTGCCACTACCAAAATGCCCGGGAAGCGGGGGCTCGTTCCGTAGTGAAGGCGTTCCGGGATCTCCTCGCTGCTCCAGGCATTCAGACCTTCAACCCGGTTCAGGGCATTGATAATGGAATCCTCATAATCTTCAACAGGATCAATGAGATAGACAGGATTCCCGCCCACAACCGTCTCTGCCCACCCCTTATCCATGTGATCATACAAATTAATGTACTGAAGGGGGGAGATCGCTCCCATCCCATGATCTGACAGCACGATCAGGTTCACCATGCTGCCATATTCAAGGGATGCAATCTCGCTTCGAAGATAACCCAGCACCGAATCAAGATACTCAATAACCTCCCCGGTGGATGAATTCTCAGGACCGGCAAAATGTCCTGTGTGATCTGGTTCGTCAAAATAAAGCAAAACCAGTCCCGGCCTCTTTTCAATGGGGAGTTTCAACCATTCGATCACCTGATCTACCCGTTCCATGTAAGGTATGCTTTCATCGTAATGCTTCAGGTAGGTGGGATAACTCCCCTTAATGGGGGCCTCACTACCCACCCAGAAGTAGGAGGCCGTCCTGACCCCCTGTTTTTCGGCTGTAACCCAAACAGGCTCTCCAAAATAAGCCTTTGGATTTGAAACCATCTCTGGATCTCCCATCCGGTAGATCCCCCCAAGCTCCGGGGCATAGAAGGTATTCTCAATGATCCCGTGGTGATCGGGGTACAAACCGGTGGCCAGGGTATAATGGTTCGGAAATGTTTTGGTGGGAAATGAAGGGATCATGCGTTCGGCCTTAACACCCTTGCTTTCCATTTCATCCAGGTTGGGAGTGGAGTATAGATCGCTGAAATCCCACCTGAATCCATCAAAGGATACCATGACCACATAGCGGTCAAGGGTCTCAGTTTCCGGGTCCCTGTGCTGACAAGAGCAGGAAGCGATGATGAACAGACAGGATAAAATATAACCCGTTGTCTTCATTTCATAATCATTGTCACAGGACTATTCCAAATCCCCTTCCCTGTAAAGGAATCTTCTCGTGTCTTCGTCCTCTCGGGGTTTGAAAAATAAGTCCCTTTCCGGCAAAGGAGGAACCTCGATCATTTTAATGCTCATGTCGGGTGCATACTGGTAAAAAGTAAGATGATCATTCTCATACCCTCCCATTCCATTCACCCTGTTAAAATGATATGGAGCCTGAACCAGGGTCGGATGGTAATCTCGCAGCGAAACGATAAACCTGCGACCTTGCAGCCTTAATGCATTGGCGAAATAAAAGGTCATGTCATATCCAATGATCCCGTAGTTGATCCCTTTCCGGGTTGTCGCTGTGGGTTCATTATAGTAAAAGGCCCTGTACGCTCTCATAAACCGATCGATACCGGGATCCAGGTAATCCACCCAGAAGGAGCTGTAAAAGATAAGTTTCAGGTCATGAAAATACCTGAGCTCGATGCTTTTAAACTCGGGCCAGAAGGGCGATCCCATGACTTCAATGTCATAATCCTTAAGTTGGAAGTAGAGGGTTGAAACCACACGGCTGGCCAGAGCTTCATCGCGGGTGGGGACAATCACGAGGTTCTTTTTATCCTTGGAAAGGGAGTGAATGATCTCATCGGTATGGTCAAGTTTTTGCACCACCTCTTTAAATATGACCGGTTCATTGGGATGGTAATGTTCAAATCCATCAAAGATCTGCTCCTTGAAAAAGTCATGTTTTTCAATGTTCAGAGAGTCCTCGTCCCTCACATAGACAATATTGTACATGTGTTTGCTGGCCACCAGTTTGGCCGCCTCCCTGTACTCGGTTTCAATGGACGGGCTTAGCTGGAAAAGATATGGATTGTTTCGAACCCGTTCCGGTTCGTTGTAGAACGGGGTTACCACAGGGATCCTGTATTTGTTCGCAAAGGCAGATACGATCTCAAGGTTAAATGGATAAAAAGGGCCTATAAACAGATCAAAATCCTCCAGGTCTTCATCCATCAGCAGCGCAAGGGTTTGATCCATGCTCTTCCCGGTATCGAAGAAACGAAGATCCATCTTCATGCCTGTGCGCTGAAGGGAATCAATGGCCATGAGAGAGCCCTGGAAGAACTCCAGGTAATTGACCGACTGGGGATTCTTCTCTTCCATCCTGTAGCGTTCGATGATCCTGTTGCGTCTGGAGGCTGATTTCACATCTTTGATCAATGAATCCAGGGGTTCCGGAACCTTGAAATCAAATGGGATGAAAAAGGCGATCCGGTATATTCGACCGGGATCATCATGTGCGTACTTTAGCTCCTCATACCCGTATTCCTCAAAAAGCGTATCGGCTTCAACCCACTTGACAGAGTCTGCCGGGATCGTATCAAGGACCGTCCCAGGGTGGTCAGTTACCTGGGGCAGGGGAATCCTGATCACCTGGCCACTTTTCGGTCCGCCCCATCCCAGTTCGGGATTTGCGACCCGGATCTCCTGAACTGAGATCCCGTAAAACCGTGAAATGGAGTACAGGGTTTCCCGTCGTTTCACCTTATGAAACGCAATACCCTCTTCGTTATAAGCGGGTTCCTGGTCATCTTTCTTCCTCTCGGGGATCACCAGCCTCATTCCCGGCTGCAGGTTGGATTGATCCACGCCCCTGTTCGCTCCCATCAGCACACCCTGCTCCAGGCCATAGAGCCTGGCAATCCCATACAGGCTCTCCCCCTGTTGAACCACATGTACCCTGCCGGCTGGCGGGGCAGTGGAGGTATCGAGTTCCTGCTCTATGGTTGGCTCCACAGGGATTTTCAGGGCCTGGCCAAGCTGCAGCCCCGACATCACTCCCGGGTTTTCAATGGCGATCTCCTTTTGGGATACGTTGTAGGCCCTGGCAATGGAGTAAAGGGTCTGACCCGGTTTGACCACATGGATGTAGTAAACCGTTCCTTCAATAATCACCTTGTTATTGGATCTCTCCACCGACACCGGCTCCTGTGACAGCAGGGTCGTTTGAAAAATTAAGCACCACAGGACGAAAAACAGTAAATTCTTATTTCGAGATAAAATCATTGATGTTACTTAGGATCCGCTCTTCAATGCGGGTTGTGTCTGCCTTAATAAATTTCTCCCCTGTAATGCTTTCATAAAGCTCAATATACCTCTCAGAGACCTCATTCACAAACTGGTCAGGCATCTCTGGTACAACCTGGCCCTCCTTCCCCTGGAACCCGTTGCCAATGAGCCATTGTCTTACAAATTCCTTGGAAAGCTGCTTTTGCTGCTCACCCCTGGCCTGGCGCTCCCCATATCCATCTGCATAGAAATAACGGGACGAATCCGGGGTATGTATTTCATCGATAAGGACGATCTTTCCATCCTTCTTCCCAAACTCGTACTTGGTATCCACAAGAATCAGGCCCATTTCAGCGGCCATTTCAGTTCCGCGCTGGAAAAGCTTCCTGGTATACTCTTCCATGAGCAGATAATCCGCTTCGCTGACAACTCCGCTGGAAAGGATCCCTTCCCTCGAAATATCCTCGTCATGCCCTTCTGAGGCTTTCGTGGTGGGCGTGATCATGGGTTCCGGAAAACGGTCGTGCTCCTTGAGCCCGTCGGGCATGGGTACGCCGCAGAGGACTCTTTTTCCAGACCTGTATTCCCGCCATGCATGGCCGGTCACATATCCACGGATTACCATCTCCACCTTGAAGGGCTGGGCCATGTGGCCTACAGTCACATTGGGGTCCGGAGTGTCTATCTTCCAGTTGGGCACGATATCCGATGTGGCATCCAGGAACTTGGAAGCAATCTGGTTCAGGACCTGGCCCTTGTAAGGAATCCCTTTGGGCAGCACCACATCAAAGGCCGAAATCCGGTCCGATACCACCATGATGAGGTAGTCATTTTTGATGTTATACACATCCCTTACTTTTCCGGTATAGAGACTTACCTGTCCGGGCAGGTTGAATTTTGTTCCTTTGAGTGCATTTGCCATAACCCTATTTATTTATTTGACTCTCTACTTGTTCTGTTTTCCATCATAAGCCTCCACAATGGATTTCACCAGCCGGTGGCGAATGATATCCCGGTCATCAAACCGGATGATGGATATTCCTTTGATCCCTTTCAGGATCTGTAATGCCTGGACCAGTCCCGAATCCTCCCGCCTGGGCAGGTCCACCTGTGAATCATCTCCTGTGACGATGAACCTTGCATCGGGCCCCATCCTTGTGAGGAACATTTTGAACTGGCTGGCCGTTGCATTCTGTGCCTCATCAAGGATCACAAAAGCATGATCGAGTGTTCGGCCCCTCATGTAGGCCAGGGGTGCAATCTGGATGGTCCCGTCCTCCAGGAACTGAATCAGTTTCCTGGCGGCTATCATATCCCTGAGGGCATCAAAAAGAGGCTGAAGGTAGGGATCCAGCTTCTCCTTGAAGTCACCGGGAAGAAACCCCAGCTTCTCACCTGCCTCCACAGCCGGCCTTGTGAGGATGATCCTCTTCACTTCCCTTTCCTTAAGTGCCTTCACAGCCATCGCAATGGCCGTATAGGTCTTACCGGTCCCCGCCGGCCCCACGGCGATGACCAGGTCATTGTCCAGTCCGTCCTCCACCAGCTTTTTCTGGTTCACCGTGATGGCCCTGATCTTTTTCCCGCTTTCACCGTGTAACAGCACCCCGTCATCGGGTCCAGGTGCTTCCATCTTATGATTTGCACTTCCGTTTAGAAGATCTTCCATATCGGGAAGGTTCACAGTCTGAAATTTACGAAGATATCGGACAAAAAGATCAACTTTATCCTCAAAATCCTCCAACCGTTTTTTCACACCTGTGATCCGGATCTCGTTGCCCCTGGAAACGATCTTCAGATCTGGAAAAAATTCGACGAATTTATTGAAGCGGACATTGTTTACACCATAGAAATCAACGGGATCGACACCTTCCAAATAGATCAGCTTTTCCGCCATAAATTAAATTATAATCACTACTTTTGGATGTGCAAATTAAGCTGTTTTTTTCAACATTCCAATAAGAAAATCCCTGCCGCGAACCCATGCACATCATCACGCTTACTTCTGATTGGAACGAAAATGATTATTACGTGGCATCCCTCAAAGGAAAAATTCTCTCCATCTGTCCGGAAGTGAGGATCGTGGATATCAATCACCGGGTAAAACCCTTCAATACGGCCCACGCTGCCTTTGTGGTGAGAAACAGTTACAGCAACTTTCCACAGGATACAATCCATATCATCGCCGTGAATTCCGAACCGGAAGAGGGTGGACAATTGCTGGCGGCGAGGATCAACAAACACTATTTTCTCTTTGCCGACAACGGAATTCTTGGATTGATCGGGGGAGATGAACCCGAACTTGTGGTGAAACTTGACGAGCCTCCTGAACACGGGGCTCCCAGCTTCATCTCCATGTCCATATTCGCGGAGGTGGCCTGCTCCCTTGCCAGTGGTCGGCCAATGAATGAGCTGGGCACTCCAACTGAAACTTATAGCAAACAGACACCCCTTCGGCCGACCATTGAGGATCAAACCATCACGGGCAGCGTCATCCATATCGATTCCTTCCAGAATGCCATCACAAATATTTCAAGGGAGCTATTTGAGCGGGTGGGAAACGGCAGGCCGTTTTCTATTTATGTCCAGAGCAAGCACTATATGATCCAGAAGATCAATACACGTTATAACGAAACAGTTCCGGGAGAACTTATGGCCCTGTTCAACGCTGTGAACCTCCTGGAAATTGCAATCCGAAACGGAAACGCCGCAGGGTTATTAAAATTAAATACCAATTCAACTGTGAGGGTTGAGTTCAAAGGAGCATAGGATGCATAGTACGGAAGAGAAACTGGAGGCTTTCAAGCGCCTCTTGGAAATTATGGATGAGTTGAGGGAAAAGTGCCCGTGGGACAGGGAACAGACCATTCACAGCCTGAGGAACCTGACCATCGAGGAGACCTACGAACTTGCCGATGCCATCATGGATCAGGATTTGAATGAGATCCGTAAGGAGTTGGGAGACCTGATCCTGCATATTGTTTTCTATGCAAAAATCGGGTCTGAACAGGGTATTTTCGATATCGCCGATGTGATCAACGGCATCAACAGAAAGCTTATTTTCAGGCATCCCCACGTGTTTGGGGACCGGAAAGTGAAGGATTCGAATGAAGTGATCGAGAATTGGGAAGAGCTTAAATTGAAGGAGGGGAACCGGAGCGTACTTTCCGGGGTTCCAGTCTCCCTGCCTGCCATGATCAAGTCGCACCGCATCCAGGACAAAGCGCGGGCTGTGGGTTTTGACTGGGACCAGCGGGAGCAGGTCTGGGAGAAGGTGGATGAGGAGATCAGTGAGGTAAAGCACGAGCTGATCAACGGAGAGGAGAAGGAAAGGATGGAAGATGAGATCGGTGATCTGTTGTTTTCCATTGTAAATGCGGCCCGCCTGTATGACATTGAGCCGGAAACCGCCCTTGAGAAAACAAACCGGAAATTCATTAAAAGATTCAAATACCTTGAATCAAAAGCTGCTGAGTCGGGGCGTTCCCTGAAGGAAATGAGTCTTGCCGAGATGGAGGCCATCTGGCAGGAGGCCAAAGGTATTTAGGTCAGTCCTCCTCCCATCTTTTTCTTGCCAAGGGTCCCTCCCCCGTGAGCAGTATTTCCCTTCGGTGAACTTCCCTGTTTAGGCTTGTCCTGCTTGGCAACTGCCTTTTTTGCCGGTCCCTTCTTTGCTGTATCCTGCTTGGCATGCTCGTCCTTTGAATCGCCCTGTTCGGTCGATTCTTCCTCTTCTTTATCAACCACCTCCAGCATTCCGTGTGCATGGAGTTGATTATACCACTGGAATACCTTCTTGATATCAGACACATACACCCTTTCCTCGTCATAGTCAGGAACAAGGGTTTCAAAAAAGCTTTTAAGCTCCTGGGAGGCGGATTTATGGGATAGCGTCTCCTTGCCATCGGCTTTTTCATGGATCAAATAGAAGATATCGGCAAGGGGGACCTCCTCTTTGTGGGTGAAGATCGCAATATCCTCAAGGGAACTTACACGTGCCGAGGCCGGGGCCACATGTCGCTTGTTATCTTCCATAGATTCGACCACAATGCCATTCCGGGCCTGGGCCACATACCTGAACAATCCACCTTTCCCGGAGATGGACATAATGTCTTTTAATTTGATCGTCTTCATTGAAGTGTTAAAAGTGATGCAAATATAGTACTTCTAGTTTAAACCTCGTTCCTTCTTGATCTGGTCGTAAGCCTCCTGAACCTTTCTAAACTTCTCATGAGCCACTTTTTTGAAATCATCACCCAGATGACTTACCTTATCGGGATGATATTTCATTGCCATCCTGCGAAAAGCCTTTTTCACCTCCTCGTCAGAGGTGGTGGGTTCAATCTCAAGGATCTTGTAGGCGGAATCGGTCTGGCTCACGAACATGGCCCGTATGCTTGTAAAGTCCGAATCGGAAATACTCATATAGCCCGCGATCCGGTGGATCACACCATTCTCATCCTCACTGACCGAACCATCGGCTGAAGCGATCCCGAACAAAAAGTGGAGCATTTCCAGGCGATATGAATAGTCAAGTTTCTGGGAGAGCTGGGAAGTAACATCCCGAAGCGGGATCTCCTGCTTTAGGATATCCCTGAGCATCACAACGGCCTCCGATGCAGTATCCTCACCAAAACGGGATACAAAATAGCGCTTGACATAGTCCAGTTCACTTTTCATAACCCTCCCGTCAGCCTTCATCACTGCTGCAATTAACACGAGCAGGGATGCAGCATAATCCCCCCGAAGGGTCCTTGTCCTGACATCCCGTGCCTGGCTGGTGCCATCGCTTTTGCCAGAATCAAAGATCGAACCTACGGCGAGACCCAGAATTCCGCCAATGGGACCTCCAAGTGCCCAACCAAGGCCCAGACCCACCCATTTTCCAAATTTTGCCATAATTGATTATTTGCTGTTTAATAATTTATTGTGCAATGCAATGACCTGTGGAAGCAGCATTTTATTTTCATCATTGTAAATGATATGGTCAGCCAGTTTCATCTTCTCCTCCTCATCCATCTGGTGACTCATCCGCCGCCGCACGCTTGCCTCATCCACGCCATCGCGTTCCATCACCCTTTTAATTCGCAATTCCACCGGTGCATATACCAGTACGGATCCATCCAAAAAATCACCGGAACCGCTCTCAAATAAAATGGCAGCCTCTTCAATCACATAGGGAACATTCTTCTGGAGAAGCACCCAGGCAGCAAAATCCTTTCGCACTGCAGGATGGACCAGACCGTTCAGTTTTGCCAGAAGGGCACTGTCCCCGAATACCCTTTCAGCCACAAAGCCATTGTTCAGTGAGGACCCCTGGTATGCCTCTTCACCCAGAAGCTCTTTGATCTCCCTTGCAAGGTCCAGGTCATTGTTCATGAGCCTCTTTGCTTCTGAATCGGCGCAGTATACCGGTATCCCAAGCTTTTCAAGAATGCTGCAAACAAGCGTCTTACCGCTGCCTATTCCGCCCGTTACACCCAAAAGATACATCACTTTCTGGACATCAGGAATTCCACTTCTTTGGGGTAATACTCATAACTCAGGAGGTATACAGGAAGGTTCAGGATATCCACATCCAGGAGCTTTGTCTGTTCCTCTATGGCTGAATAATCCACCACCGCCCTGATCAGGCTGCCGTCCACCCTCTCATATTTACTCAGTCCCACGTTACAGGTAAACTTTACACGTGAAGGAAATGCTTGAAGTGAAATGGTGTCGGGCAGGTTCAGCACCTCAATGGGGATGGAGAGCTGGACTTCCGTAAACCGTTCAAGTTCAAGTGAACAATCCACTTTTGACCTGTCAAATGCAATTCCGGGGATCTTTTCCAGTTTAACCTTGTCACTGAAATTCCTGGACAGCAAACCCAGGTCGCTCTTCACAGTATAGACATACCTCAGGGTATCCACCGTGAGATCAGGACCGCTCACCTCCACAGAATCAGGATCCAACCGGACTCCATCCTTCAGGGTAAACTGTTTGTCCAGCTGGTATCGGAAGTCAGGCAAGATCCTCACCATCCGGGTCACCTGCCTGGCAAACTGGAAGTGCAGCGTGTCGGGCTTGATCTCGAGCAATTGAAGTTCAGGTGGCAGCTGTCTCGACACCTGGTCCTTCAGATAGCGCGTGAGGAGATAGGCCCTGGAGCTGTCCGCTCCCGGCTTGTTCAACGAAAAAGCCGATAATTGAAAACTAATGGGGACAGGTTTTCGAAAAGCCCGATACCTCAGGATTACCCAACCATGTGCATTGATGCGAAGCTCAAGATGTTCCGGAAGCTCACCCACCAAAACCCGGCCCTCCGGAAAATCGGAATAGGTCAGGGGGTATTCAATCACAGAGGTATAATTCTTGCTCAGTGCATTCAGAAACCAGATAAATACAGAGATCAGCAGGAAGACTGAGAACATAAGAATCCTCTTCCTGAATTGCAGACTCTGTCCTTCAGGTATCCTTGGCCACCTCTGTAGAATCCCGTTTTCCAAAACCGTTTGTTTACTTCTTGGCCGGAGCCTGATCCCCAAGATCTGCGGTGACGGCCGATTTATCAACCTTTACCAGCACATTGTCCGCGATTTCCAATGTAACGGTCCTCTCCTTGACATCATTGATCTTTCCATAAATTCCACCTGTGGTGGTTACTTTATCACCTTTTTTAAGGGAATTCCTGAAGGTCGTGGCCTCTTTTTGCTTTTTCACCTGGGGGCGAATCATAAAGAAATAGAAGACCACAATGATAAGAAGCAGAAAGATCAATGACTGCATGCCTCCTACTCCTCCGGCACCTGGCGCTGCAGGTGCATTCAAAATCTGAAATAATAAATTCATACTATGGTTTTTAAATTAAACACTGTTATCAATATTTGCTTTTAACGTAAGATACACCACCGAATTGCTTGCATTTGAATTGATGGTAATTATTTTTCTCTGTGCCCCGCTTCTCCCGGTTGCATCAAAAATTATCTTCAGATACGCTTTTTCGCCGGGCCTGAGAGGCGCCCGGCTCCAGTCAGGGGTGGTACAGCCACAGGAGGCCTCCACAGATTTAATGATCAGGTCAGTTTCCCCTCCGTTTATATATTGAAAATAACATACCACCATCTCCCCTTCAACGATTGTTCCAAAATCATGATCCAGTGTGTCAAAAACAATAAGTGGCTGTACATAAGGGCTTTGCTCCAGCATGGATGAGTCACTGTCCGCCGAACCTCTGCTGTCATTATGTCCTGAACATGCCAAAAGAAGCCACATCCCTCCCATGGTAATTAACAGCGCAGCCTGTTTCACATTAATCATTTTCACCGATGAGCCCCCTTCCTTTTTTCAATATTTTCCGTTCCTCCTTCAATTGAAGCATCACCTTGTCAAGAACTCCATTGATAAATACGTTGCTCTTGGAGGTGCTGTAATACTTCGATATCTCCAGGTATTCATTCAGGGATACCTTGGTGGGTATTGAAGGAAATCCGATGAGCTCGGCAATGGCCATCTGCATAATCAGAATATCCATAAAAGCGATCCGTTCAAGATCCCAGTTCCTGGTGTTCTGTTTAATGTATTCCATATATTCCTCCCTGTGAAGGATGGTCTGCCGGAATAGCCTCACCACGTATTCACGATCCTCCTCATTCTTATAAAGCTCCATCAACAGCTTTTCAGGTCCGTCTTCGGCTTTGAATTTCTTAATGGTCTTGACAATCATGCTGGTGATAAATTCAAGATCGTCATTCCAGTATATACTCTGCTCTTCAAGGATAGAGGCCAGCAATTCACTGGGGAATATGAGGTGGGTGAAGATGTGGGTGACAAACTTCTTATCCTCCGAATAACCACTCTCAGCAGCAGACATGTACAGGCTAAATTCCTCGCTGGCAATTATTTTTGTATAGAGCTCCTTGATCAACTCAGGGTAATTGCTCCAGTTCAGCTTGTGCTGATCCGCATACCTGAGCAACTGCGCATTATTCCTCAATTGATCCACCAGTGCATTATCAATAAACCGGGTGTTGGGATGGAGGTCTTCATGAGTGGGGATCCGTTTATTCCTGGCCAGCTCCATCCGTGATTCCGCATAGAGGATAATATCAATGATCAGGATCAGAAGGTAGTGGTAAAGCTCAAATGCCTTTCCGATGTTAAAATGCAGTTCCTTTTCGGAACGTCCCATATCCTCCCTGCCGCTTGCGTAATATGCGTACAGGGATTGCAGTGCTTTAATTCGTAATTGTCTCCTGCTGATCATTTGTTAAAGAACCAGTATGCAAATTTATAAACGATGCAAATTTACACTAAATTTTAACGTATAAAACAACTGTTCGACAGCAAGTTTAGCATCCACCTAAAATGGGTCAAAATTTGAATATGTTTAAAATATTTTACATTTTTGAACTAGAACTAACTAAACCCTAACTAAAACTGATCAAATGACTGATGAAGGAAATGTAAAATCTGAAGGGCTTGTAACGGAGGCAGCGGGACGGGAGGAGATCCATTCTAAAGCTGTTAGGGCCGGGAAAAGGACCTACTTTTTTGATGTAAAAGCAACACGCCGGAACGACTATTATCTGACCATTACCGAAAGTAAAAAGAGGTTCAACCGAGACGGGAAGTTCTTTTATGAGAAGCACAAATTATTCCTCTACAAGGAGGATTTTGACAAGTTCGCAGACAGCCTCACGGAAATCATTGAATTTATCCGTGAAGCAAACCCGCAACCAATTGATATTGAAGATATTAACAATGTTGATATGGGGGATGCCCCTGACTCGGTTGAGCAGGAAGAGGAGCTGGAAAAGGACTTCACCAATGTGGAATTTGAGGACCTCGGTGAGGAGGGTGCGTAGATTATTCAGACCTGCGTTCGATGAAATTTTTAATCTCCTGAAAGGAGAGGGTTTTTACATTTGTAATAATAAATTCATCCATCAAAAAGTTCCCGTACTTGTTGCACTCCCTGATCGCCTCATCGAACACCGTTTTCAGGGAATGGTTCATAGGCAATAACAACAGGATCGTGGAGAGGTATTCTGAAAAATTAACCTGCTCCATTTCTGCGCCATACCTTTTCAATATAAATTCAAATTCATTCTTAATAACCATCTGATGGGTTGGGGTCAGTGTCACGTTTCCACGTGACATCAAAACCACAAAATAGCGGAGTTTTTGCTCCTTGCCTCCAAGACCCGTGGAGATAAAGACCTGATTCTCCTCCAGGATTTGGCTCTCCAGCTGCATGCGGCTCTCATTCAGTGCAAGCAGGGCCCAGTCCCTGAGAGGCGTTTTTGCAATACCGACAAAAGATTCAATTGCCCTGTAACACTCCGGGTCCTCAATGGAGGCGAGCCTGGCCAGGATCTCTTTCTTCACCTCATCTGAATATCCCGGCTCGGTCAGGAATTGAATGTGATCGTAGGCCCAGGACTCTTCCACATCGTTCTTCAGCTTCCTGGAACACTCGTAATATTCCACCTGCAGATCCATATCGATCTGTTTTTCCAGGATTTTCAAATTACCGGGGTTCCCCCCGAGAATTTCCTGGATTTTTTCATACAGGTTCTCATGTTCCTCCATGGCATGCCTGATTTAAATTAAATGTACGATTTTTTATTAATTTCGAGAAACAAAACAGATGCAAGTAATCACTGACATAGGGCAAAAGGTAAACAGGGCATCTGATGGGTTCAACCTATCCATCGAGAATGTGATGCAGATCGGCTTCAACCTGATCAGGAAATCACCCGGTATATACATTATCTACAGCATTGTGGGGTTTTTTGCACTCTCCAATCCGGTCAGCGGATTGCTGCTGGGGGGGCCAATTATAGCAGGATATTATATTGTATCACACCAGATCAGCAATGAGAGGGATGCAACGCTGGCTGACTTTTTCAGAAGCTTCGACAAGTTTCTGCCGTTGCTCATCCTGAACCTGCTCCTGGGCCTGATCATCTTCCTGGGATTGATGGTGCTGATCATACCCGGGATCTACCTTGCCATTAGTTTCCTTTTTGCACATTTCTTTGTGTGGTTTTACGATGTGGATCCACTTGAAGCTTTAAGGCTGAGCAGGAAAACAGTATCCGGAAATTTCGGACAGATCCTGCTGTTATGCCTGGTGCTCTGCGGAATCAATCTCCTTGGGGTGTTTGCATTCGGAGTTGGAATCCTGCTGACACTGCCCTTTTCCTATTGTGTGGTTTATGCCGCATTTGACGATATCATAGGTATCCCTTAAAAGCACAGAGGTATGGATATTACACTGGCTCTCCTCGGAGGATTACTTGTCCTGGTCGGATTCATCGGGAGCATCCTTCCGGTCATTCCCGGACCACCCATCAGCTGGGCAGGGTTCCTCCTGCTTAAATGGACAGATTTCATAAACCGGGGTGCCTCAGGCTACGAGAATACTTTGTGGATCCTGCTATTCTTTGTGGTCATGGTGACCATCCTCGATTACGTGGTCCCCATCCTGGGCACCAAAAAATTCGGCGGGTCAAAAAGAGGGGTGTGGGGAGCTACCCTCGGGGTGGTGGCCGGACTTTTTTTCGGTCCACTTGGAATCATCATCGGCCCTTTCCTTGGCGCATTTATTGGAGAGATCACCACCGGTAAGAAGGAAGGCGAGGCATTGCGGGCCGCCTGGGGCTCTTTTGTAGGATTCCTGCTGGGTGTAGGATTGAAACTGATGACGTGCGGTGCAATCATGTTCTTCTATATAAGGCACCTCTTTTTTTAGTCGGAAAGGGTGAAAGGCTTAAAGTCCTCAGGTTGAAGGTGAAGAGCGGTTGCGGGCATCCAGTCCCGCTGTAAACCTATCCCATAGTGGCCACCATGATGGCCTTGATGGTATGCATCCGGTTTTCAGCTTCGTCAAAAACGATGGAACGATCCGATTCAAAGACTTCTTCTGTGACCTCAAGTCCATCCAGCCCATACTGCTGGAAGATCTCCTCCCCCACCCTGGTATCCCTGTTGTGGAAAGCCGGGAGACAATGGAGAAACTTAACATTGGGATTTCCTGTCATCTCAATTACCCGGCTATTCACCTGGTAGGCTTTCAACAATTTAATCCGTTCCGCCCACACATCCTTGGCTTCTCCCATTGAAACCCAGACATCGGTGTAAAGAAAATCCACCCCGTCCACGGCCTCTTTTACCTTATCGGTAATTGTGACCTTACCGCCGGTGGTGGCAGCAATCTCCCTGCACTTCCTGACAAGGGATTCGTGGGGCTGAACGGAGGGAGGTGCTGCGGCACGGAAATCGATCCCCATCTTTGCCGCACCGATCATGAGGGAATTCCCCACATTGTTGCGGGCATCTCCCAGATAACAGAACTTCATCTGGTTCAGGGGTTTATCAGAATGCTCCATCATGGTCATGAAATCGGCCAGCACCTGGGTGGGATGATACTCATCGGTGAGACCGTTCCAAACGGGTACACCTGCATTGGCCGCAAGTTCCTCCACGATGGACTGGCCATATCCCCTGTATTCAATGCCGTCGTACATGCGTCCCAGTACGCGGGCCGTATCTTTCATTGACTCCTTGTGGCCTATTTGTGAACCGGATGGGCCCAGGTAGGTCACACCGGCTCCCTGGTCGCTTGCCGCCACTTCAAAGGCACACCTGGTACGGGTGGAGGTCTTTTCAAAAATCAATGCAATATTCTTTCCCTTCAGAAGTTGCCTTTCGGTTCCCGAGGATTTGGCTTTTTTCAATGTAAAACTGAGATCCAGCAGGTATTTGATCTCACCGGGGGTGAAATCAAGGAGTGTCAGAAAATGTCGATTGTGGAGGTTATATGCCATGACCGGACCGTTTGAATGTTAGAGAGACAAAATTAGTATAAATTGTTACTTGTCGTATTCCATGGTGATTTTTGTGCCATAGCTCCTGTCCTCCAGCTTGAAGGCTTCGGTGATCACGCTTTTTTCACCTCCGCTTTTTATGAATTGGAGGCAGGCCCTTATTTTTGGGGCCATGTCTCCTTCCCCGAACATCCCCTGCTCCAGGTAGGTCATGGTATCCTTGTAATCCAGGAATTCCTTCATCTCCTGAAGCGGAGTATTGTAGTTGATATAGACAAAAGGAACGTCCGTTAAAATATAGAATTCATTGGCCCCGATCCTGGCTCCCAGCAATGCCGAGGCAAGGTCCTTGTCGATGACCGACTCTGAAGGCCTTACGCGCCCTTCCGAGTCCCGGTAAACCGGGACTCCGCCGCCTCCTGCTGCAACCACAATGGTTCCTTTCCTTGCCAGGTCCTCCACCACCCTTTCATTGATGATCTCCAGTGGTTCAGGAGAGGGAACCACCCGCCGGAACCCACCTGCCCTTTTCTTGTCTTCCTTAAAGATCCACCCCTTCTCCGCGGAGATCCTCCCGGCCTCCTCACTGTCGTAAGTTTTTCCGACCCGCTTGGATGGCTTTTCAAAAGCAGGATCAGCTTCACCGACCAGGATCATAGTAACCAGGGTGACCACCTCCCTCTCGATCCCATGCTTAAAAAGCACGTTTCTCAACATCCTTTCGATCATATAGCCGATTCCCCCCTGTGAGTCTGCCACACAAATATCCAGGGGCATCTGCGGGATCCCGTATACAGCCTCCCCGGCATCATTCCGCATCAGGATGTTCCCCACCTGGGGACCGTTCCCGTGGGTGATCACCAGGTCATATCCCTCCCGGATAAGAAAAATCAGGTTTTCAAGGGTGTCAGTGGTGTTCTGTTCCTGTTCATCAATGGTGCCTTTTTGATTGTCACGAAGCAGGGCATTACCGCCCAGTGCGACCACAGCAAGTTTATTCATGGCTTAAATCATTGGTCATACCCTACAAAGCTAAAGATTTACAGGGCCAACGCTCCCCGAAATGAAGAGTTTATTAAAAATGAGATGCTAGTTCTGAATAATGGCCCGCCTATATAAATAATATTTGCTATTTTTGGGAAATTTCATTACCTCCTATTGTGCCTCTGAAACACCTGTGTGCCACCATTATTTTGACCCTTCTGTTGCCTGTCAGCTGTCGCAGGTATACAAATTTACCTGAAAATATTGAAGCACACTATGTACGTTACCACATCAAATACCTGGATGAAAAGGCCGGAGATATCCCTACCCGCATCCTTCCGGGATTTATGGATGCCTATTACACAAAATATTATGCGCTTTCCAAAATTGAAGGCTTTTTCAACCAATTCTCCCTGATCCAGATTGCGGACCTGAGGCGCAGAAAGGTGACCACCCTGCTCAATTTTTTTGGAAAGAAGGTATATTATGTGGGAGGGCACGGGGAGTTGCCCGCAGCCATCATCGAGCCTGAAAAAATGAGCTGGGAATTTACGGGGGAGACGTCGGTCATCGGGGGCTTAAACTCCGAGAGGATCCAGGTTGTTGCCGGGGATGAGCAATTTGATATTTATTGTACCAAAGACTTCGATATACACCGACCCAATATTTCCACTCCTTATCATTCCATCGACTATCCCTTGTCCGAGTTCAGGGTACAATTGAGCCTTCTTAAAATGCAGCTTTCCTGTTCCGAATTCGAGACAAAAACCGTTGACTCTGAAATGTTTAATATACCCGATGGGTACACACGGGTATCAAGGTCCTCCATGGAAGAGATTATTAACAGCCTGTTTACAAAAGAATAGCCGTAGCAGCACCGTTATTATTACCTTACAACGTTTAATTCAAATTGCGGAGGATGGCCAGGAAAAAGAGGAAAAAACCTGTTGTCAGGACACTGGGAGCGGTAGTTTCATTTTTTAAGGATGACCGGTTCAGGTATGCCATAGGGATCGTATTTTTGCTGGCGTCAATCTTCATGACCCTCTCTTTTATTTCCTACCTGGTTCATTGGAAAACGGACCAGGACTTTCAATGGTCCAAGGTCTTTTCAGGTCCCGAGATCCAGGTGGAAAACTCAGGAGGAAAACTGGGTGCATGGATGTCCGATCTCTTCATCAACAAATGGTTCGGCGTGGCCAGTTTCCTCTTTCCAGGGATCCTCATTATTTGGGCGCTGGCCCTCTACAGGATCAAGCTGTTTAAAGCATGGAAGGCAGTCAGGAACAGCCTGATCCTGATCATTCTCTTCTCCATTACCCTGGGCCTGCTTTTTGGAGATGGCAAAGGATTCCTGGGCAGTGGTCCCGGTGGGCAGCACGGCTATTTCCTTAGCAAGTGGTTGCTGGCCAGCATCGGTTATTTTGGAACCGTATTCCTGCTGCTCATCTGCTATACTGCCATGATGTTGTTCTCCACCCGGTTTCTTGATTGGATCCGGCTGCAGAAGAGCCCGTTTGCAAGCTCCGAAGCGCATGAACCTGGTGAAGAAGCCGGGGGGCCAGATGCTGGAGTGACAGAGATGGACGCGGGTGAAGAGGCGCCTTCGGAAGAACCATTTGTAGTTTCAACCATTGAAGATGAGGTAATTACCACCCCTGAAAGGGATTCCATGTCTTCCCGGAAAGAAGCCGGTGACAATCCTCCACCCCCCCAAGCAGAAAGGAAGGATGATGTGGAGATGACCATTGAGGATGTGTCGGGGACCAATCCCGACGAGATCAATCCCGATGAAGGGGCGCTGGTGGAATATGACCCCACACTTGACCTGCCAAAATTCCAGTTCCCGCCCCTGAGCCTGTTGAACGATTATGACCAGGGTGATACCACCGTGACCAATGAAGAGTTGATTTCCAACAAGAACCGGATCGTGGAAACCCTGGGCAACTACAACATTAAGATTGATAAGATCAAAGCCACCATCGGTCCCACCGTTACCCTTTATGAGATTGTTCCGGCTCCCGGCATCAGGATCTCCAAAATAAAAAGCCTGGAGGATGACATTGCCCTGAGCCTCTCCGCGCTCGGCATAAGGATCATTGCCCCCATCCCGGGCAAGGGGACCATCGGCATCGAGGTTCCCAACCAGAATCCAAGGATGGTTTCCATGAAATCGATCCTGGCATCGAAGAAGTTCCAGGAGGCAGACATGGAGCTGGCCATTGCACTGGGCAAGACCATCGCCAATGAGACTTTCGTGTTTGACCTGACCAAAATGCCCCACCTGCTGGTGGCCGGAGCCACCGGCCAGGGAAAATCGGTGGGTCTCAATGCCATCATTGCTTCCCTTTTGTTCAAGAAGCACCCTGCGCAGCTCAAATTCGTGATGATCGACCCCAAGAAAGTTGAGCTCTCCCTTTACAGCAAAATTGAGCGGCACTACCTTGCTAAGCTCCCTGAATCGGAGGAAGCCATTATTACCGATACCCAGCAGGTGATCCATACCCTGAACAGCCTATGCTCCGAAATGGATGACCGGTACGACCTGTTGAAGAATGCGCATGTAAGGAATATCAAGGAGTACAATGATAAGTTTATCAGCCGGAAACTAAATCCCAACAAGGGACACAGGTTCCTGCCCTTTATCGTGGTGATCATCGACGAATTTGCCGACCTGATCATGACTGCAGGACGGGAGATCGAGCACCCCATCTCAAGGCTCGCACAGCTGGCCAGGGCCATCGGGATCCACCTGATCATCGCAACCCAGAGACCAACCACTAATATCATTACCGGGGTGATCAAAGCCAATTTCCCGGCCAGGATCGCCTTTCGCGTTACCTCCATGATCGATTCAAGAACCATTCTGGACGGGCCGGGTGCAGACCAGCTGATCGGGCGGGGTGATATGCTGTTCCTGAGTGGAAGTGAACCAATCCGGATTCAGTGCGCATTTGTAGACGGGCCGGAGATCGAGGAGGTAACTGATTTCATTGGAGAGCAAAAAGGGTATCCTTCTGCCATGCTGCTTAATCCGGTGGAGGAAGAAGGAGGGAGTAGCCTGGATGTGGATCTTGACAAGAGGGATGACAAGTTTGAAGAGGCCGCAAGGCTGGTCATTCAACACCAGCAGGGATCCACTTCCCTGATCCAGAGAAAACTCTCCCTGGGATACAACCGGGCCGGGAGGATCGTTGACCAACTGGAGGCTGCCGGCATCCTTGGACCCTTTGAAGGAAGCAAGGCCAGGCAGGTTCTGGTACATGATGAATTCAGTTTGGAACAGATTTTGAGTAACCTATCCTGAAAGGAGCCCTGAACCATGGACCATATAAGGAATTTACTGCTCATCACATTCATGATCCTCTGCAGGCCGGGTGAGGCCCAGCAGGATCCTGCAGCCGAACCCTACCTTCAGGGGGTATCTGACCAGTTCGACCTGAATGAAGGCTACCTGATCCAAATGGATTACAAGCGTGAGGATATCATGCGCGGAACCTGGGCGGAAGGAGAGGGGACCATCCTGATGAAAGGCCTGAAATACAAGATCGTGGTGGATGAGTATATTGTCTATTACGACGGACACAGGCTCTACTCCCAGAATACGGAATCCGAAGAGGTCTACGTCAGCGTTCCCGATCCTGACCAGCCTGGATACCTGCAGGCAGTGCCCATCAGGATCATTAAAGCCTACAGGCAGGATTTCAAGTACCAGCTGATCGGGGAAAAGCCATTTATGGGCAGGGACAGGGTTGAAGTGCAACTTTACCCCAAAGATCTGACCGGCCCCTACTCAATGCTCAAACTCTTCATCAATCCGGTTACCCTCAGGCTGGAGGCCATTCAACTTAAGCACAAAGAAGGGATCGAATATACCATGATCCTTTCGGAAATTAAAGGCAACCAGCAACTGGATGACAGCACCTTCGTGTTCGATCCGGCTGAATTCCCGAATACAGAGGTTATCGAATTGCTCGACTAGGAATCATCCGGCAATTCATTAAAGCCTATACCGGGTATTCGATCCTGGAATGGTAGATGTTCGAAAGCCTGTTCTTGAAGATCTCCTTGATGATGGAAATATCAGAAAATGTAATATCGGCCTCGGAAAACTGCTCCTCCTCCGCCTGATGGGCCACGATATTTTCGACCAGTTCATGGATGGTATCGGGGGTATAGGTGCGAAGGGTCCGTGAGGCCGCTTCCACAGAATCGGCCATCATCAGAACCGCATTTTCTTTGGTTGAGGGCTTTGGCCCGGGGTAAGTAAATTCCTTCACATCCACCTCCTCATCAGGATAGGCCTTGAGGAAGGAACGGTAAAAGTATTGCACCGTGCTGGTGCCGTGGTGTGTACGGATGAAATCTATGATCTTTTCAGGAAGTTTATGCTTTTTACCGATCTCCACACCTTTGATCGCATGGGCAATGATCACCTTGGCGCTCGTTTGAAAATCAAGTTCGTTATGTGGATTCCCGCCCTCGTGTTGATTCTCGATAAAATACTGGGGGTTTTCCATCTTTCCAATGTCATGGTACAAGGCTCCGGCCCGGACCAGGAGTGAGTTCCCCCCCACCTTTAGGATCGCTTCCTCTGCCAGGTTGGCTACCTGCATGGAGTGCTGGAAGGTCCCCGGTGCCTTCTCTGCAAGTTTTCGAAGCAGGGGCTGGTTGGTATCGGACAACTCGAAAAGGGTCGCATCCGACAGGAAACCGAATATCCTTTCAAACAGGAAGACCAGGGGATATACCGTAAGGATAAGGAGTCCATTCCCCGCAAGCCACAACACATTGATCCAGTTGATCTGGGAGAGGTCTCCCTCCTGCATGATGGATAGCAGGATATAAACCAATGCGTAAGTGGCAAATACAAATGTGGCAGTGTAAAACAGAATGCCCCTTTTATAATAGGAGCGAAGGCTGAAAACACCCACCAGTCCGGCCAGGAAATTCATCAACACGAACTGGTAACTGTTGGGTACCCAGAACCCTGCCAGCAGCAGGGTGATCACATGCACAAAAAGGGCATACCGGATGTCGAAGAAAGTCTTCAGGAATATGGGCAGAACCACAAAGGGGATGACATACACACTCACTGCATCATTGGTGGATGCAGCCCTGGTCAGTCCGACAATCACCACCATCAGTCCCAGCGTGAAAAGAGTCTGTTTGCTGCTGATGAGAATGTCCTTCTTGAAGTAGTAAATGAACCAGTACAGTGCCAGGAAGATCAGGATAATAAGCAGCAGTTGCCCCACGTAAACCACCAGGTAATTTTTACCCACATTGGGATTGGATTCATACTCCTTCCTCAGCGATTCAATAATCAGGAAATCGGATCCGGAAATCAGTTCCCCCACCGCAATGATCCTCTGACCCGCCTGGACCATCCCCTGGGTGAGGGTCAGTTCCTCCAGGCTGGCCTGCCTCACTTTCGAGGTCATCTCTTCATTATACAGCAAATTAGGCCTCAGGTATTCGTTCAGGTTCATCCTGTTCAACATGGCCATGGAGCCGGGATTGACCCGCTCCAGTTCCGCAATGAGGTGCTCATAGGCTGACCTCCCGGTATAAAACGAGCCGTATCTCTTCTCCTGGGCCAGAGTATTCCGAACCACCATGACGGATAACTGATCCAGCTCTTTTCCTTCCAGCACGGGATGGCGCTCCATGATCCCCGTACTATAGATCTCATCAAGGATTCCGGAGATCACGTGGCCAGTGAGGGCCCATGCATCAGAAACATAAGCCCCTATTCCCAGCGATGACACCAGGTTGTTGTATTCACTGGTAAAGCCTGAGATCATCTGGTTCCCCACCACCGAATCGTATACGAAATAGAGTTTTGCATTTTGCAGAAGGCTGTCCCGCTCCCTCTGCACCTGCTGGTCTGATTTATATACGGGGAAGTCAAAAGGAGCTACCAGTGTTTCATGCATCCATGGTTTATTTTTTGAATACTCATACTTGAACTTTCCCTCCCTGGGGAACATGAAGTATACAAGCAGGATGCTGACCAAATAAATAAGAACGATCTGAATTGTCTTCCAGAATTTTACAATGTTTTTAATCCAGTTCATGGGGTGAAATTAGGATAACTTTTCAACATTAAACCCTTACCCCCTATTTTTGTTCAACTCATGGCAAACTGCCTCGGAGAATTTAGTTACATTGGGGATTGTGGAAAGAGGTTTGACATTCAGGGGCCTGCTCCCAATGAGGAGGGAACCCTCCGAAGCATCCGAAATGGTTTCGCAGGTTTTGTTCGGTGAGGAATTCCAGATCCTGGAAACTGACCACAACTGGGCATATATCGAGCTTGATTTTGACAACTGCCAGGGATGGGTGGAGAGGAAAAGCATCTTTCTTACAGGGCAGGAAGCCGGGCCTAAACCGGTAAAAAAAGGAGGGATCAAGCTGGTGTCGCTTCCATTCATTACCGTCGTGGATCTCAAACTGGGGCAGCAATTGATCCTGCCTGCCGGTTCCCTCTGGAGCGATACCTCCCACCACCGGATGATCCATCAGGATCGGGCGTTTGAGGTCGTTTCAGAAGAAGGACTTCTAATCCCGGGGCCGGATGTGGACCCGGAGAAGATTGGCAGGGACCTGGTTTCCCTGCCACACATTTGGGGAGGAAGATCCGGTTTTGGATTTGACAGTGCAGGGCTGGTCCAGATGGTTTGCAGGATGATGGGAACCCCCTTACCCCGCCATTGTCAGCTTCAGGCCAGGATGGGTGCCACCATCAATCTCATGCAGGAAACAAGGAAGGGTGACCTGGCCTTCTTCGACAACCTTGAGGGTGAGATCGAACATGTGGGTATGGTGCTGGATGGGGGACGGATCCTGCACTGCCATCGCCAGGTAAGCATTGACAGGCTCGACCAGCAGGGTATCTTCAGCATGGAAAAAAAAGACTACACCCATAAACTCAGGGTGGTAAAAAGGGTCCTGGCCTAGCGGTGGAAAAGCGGTTTACATATGAATACCCCAGGGCAAGCATCACAGCCGATGTGGCAGTCCTGCGCCTCCAGGAAGAACCCGAAATTTTACTGGTACAAAGAAAAGATCCGCCTTTCAGTGACCACTGGGCCCTGCCGGGTGGTTTTATGGAGATGGAAGAGACCCTGGAGGAGACTGCCAGGCGGGAACTTAAGGAGGAGACCGGGATCAATGCTGGAGAATTGATCCGCTTTGACACGTATGATATGCCGGACAGGGACCCCAGGGGACGCACCGTCACACAGGTTTTCATTATGATCTGGAAGCAGGAGATGGGTCAACCGGTGGCTGGCAGTGATGCGCGCAGTACAGCCTGGCACAGGCTTTCCGAACTGCCGGTTCTGGCATTCGACCACGGCCAGATTATCCGGGATGTAATCAATATGATGAAAAGCGGGGCTAAATGATCATCCCGGCACCTACGGTATTGTTGGTCCCTTCGTCGATGATGATAATGCTTCCCGTGATCCGGTTCTCCTTATAGGGATCATAAAAGATCGGCTTGGAAGTTTTGATCTTTATCTTTGCGATCTCATTCAATTCCACTGCCTTATCCTCCCGGTTCTCTTCCAGGTTGTTGATGTTCACCTTGTATTCCACCTCCCGGATTATACCCCTCAGTTCGGAGGTGGTGTGGCGGATCACATACTTGCCCCCCAACACCATGGGTTTCTCCCCGAGCCAGCAAACCATCAGGTCAATCTCCTGCGCGATCCGGGGTTTGTCTCCCACCGGAACGATCATGTCGCCCCTGCTGATATCGATATCATGGGCCAGCCTGAAGGTTACGGATTGTGGGGGGAAGGCCAACTCCAGCTCACCATTCATGGTGTCAATGGCCTCCAGGGTGGATTCGATGCCACCGGGCAACACGGCCACCTTTTCTCCAGGTTTCCATACTCCGCCTGCCACACGGCCTGCATAACCCCTGTAATCGTGAAACTCATCCGTCTGGGGCCTGATCACATACTGGACAGGAAAACGGCGGTTCTTGAAATCAGCGTCACTCCTGATATCAATGGTCTCCAGCATCTCCAAAAGGGTGTGGCCCTGGTACCAATCCATCTGGGCGCTTTTTTCCACCACATTGTCACCCTTAAGGGCGCTGATGGGAATAAACCGCACATCCGCAATGTTCAGTGTGGCCCTGAACGGATCGAATTGTTTCTTAATTTCCTCAAACGCTTTTTCACTGTACCCCACCAGGTCCATTTTATTGACGCAGATCAGGATATGGGGAATTCCCAGCAAAGATGCAATGAAGGAGTGCCGGATGGTCTGTTCAAGCACGCCATGCCTGGCATCCACCAGGATAATGGCAAGGTTCGCAGTGGATGCACCCGTCACCATGTTCCTTGTGTACTGCACATGCCCGGGGGTGTCGGCGATAATGAACTTTCGCTTGGGAGTTGCGAAGTAACGGTAGGCCACATCAATGGTGATCCCCTGCTCCCTTTCAGCCCTGAGTCCATCAGTGAGCAGTGCAAGATTCACCTGCTCCTCGCCCCTGCGTTCGCTGGCCAGTTCCAGCTGTTCCATCTGGTCCTCGAAAATGGCCTTGGAATCGTACAGCAACCTGCCTATTAATGTGCTCTTCCCATCATCCACGCTGCCAGCGGTAGTGAACCGCAACAGCTCCATATCCAAATATCCCGGTGCCGGATTTTCCCTGTTACTCATCATCTATTTGTGCAAATTTCTTGATCCAACATCAAATTAAAAATACCCTTCCTTCTTCCGGTCCTCCATGGCTGCTTCGGACCGTTTATCGTCATACCTTCCTCCCCTTTCGGTGGATCGGGCGGCTGCCACCTCCTGGATAATATCCTCCAGTGAATTGGCCATGGATAACGTCAGCCCGGTACAGCTGATATCCCCAATGGTCCTGCAACGCACATCCTTCAATTCATACAATTCATTATCCTTGAGCTGCATGAATGGTGCCTTGGCCAGCCACACACCGTCCCTGTAAAACACCTCCCTTTTATGGGTATAATAGAGATTGGGTATATCGATATTCTCCAGATAAATATATTGCCACACATCCATCTCGGTCCAGTTGCTAAGGGGAAAGACCCTAAAATGTTCCCCCATGTGCTTCTTCCCGTTGAAGATGTTCCATAATTCCGGGCGCTGGTTCTTAGGGTCCCACTGCCCAAAATCATCCCTGTGGGAGAAAAAGCGCTCCTTGGCCCTTGCTTTCTCCTCATCCCTTCTTCCTCCTCCAAGGGCCGCATCGAATTTAAACTCCTCGATAGCATCCAGCAAAGTCACGGTCTGCAATACATTGCGGCTGGCATTTACGCCGGTCTCCTCCACCACCTTACCTGCATCAATGGAGTCCTGCACCAACCTGACAATGACCCTCCCACCGGTAGAATCCATCAACTGATCACGGAATTCCAGGGTCTCCTGAAAATTGTGCCCCGTATCGATATGAAGGCAGGGGAAGGGGACAACCTGGGGCCAGAATGCCTTCCTGGCCAGGTGATACATCACAATGGAGTCCTTTCCGCCTGAAAACAAAAGGGTGGGTTTTTCAAACTGTGCGCCCACCTCCCGGATCACATAGAGGGCCTCGGCCTCCAATTCTCGCAGGTGGGTAATGGAATAATCACTCATCATAATCAGTCAACGATCTTAAATATTTCGGATTTACAAGGCTACAAAGATATAAAAATGATTTGTTATCTGGGAGAAGCAGAGTTATGGGGGAAAAAAAGAGGGTACCCTGGGGCACCCTCTCTTTGGTTTAAATAAGCTGAATATTGCTAATTACTGGTTCCACCACACACGTGAAGTGTTGTTGTCAGAAGCCGGTGAAAGACTATTGACTCCGGCAGAATAGTTTGTTGAGTTCAAGGTAGCTTCATCACTTGGATAGTTATACCTTCTTGGAATCTGACCGTTGTTGATGGCATCAGCAGCAGGACTCAAAGAGGGGATATCAGTCCTTCTCCACTCAGCCCATGAATCAAATCCCAGGGGATAGAGCGCAACCCATTTTTCTTCCCCGATGACCTGAAGAGCACCTCCGGCTACAGAGGAGACATCAGCCACGCGGGCAAGTGCGTAAGTGGCACCATCGCCCAGTGCAAGTGCATCATCAGGATCATACAGTGCGCCCATCGATGCGAAGGAGGCCATAATCCCGTTGGAAAGCATT
>JAHEEC010000085.1 GCA_024640885.1 Bacteroidota bacterium
CCCGGCAGGCAGGCGGATCCTGTAGTGCTCCAGCTCTTTGATGTGACAGGTCAGATGGTGCACTACCGGGAGTATAAAAATCCCGGGGATCCTTCCACCATCCAGGTGGAGGTGGGGCACCTCCGGGAAGGATTCTACCTTCTCAGGATCAGAGTGGGGAGTGATACAATTGAACAGTCCATTGTCATCCAGTAGCAGGAATCCCGAAAGCTGCTTGTATGGGGAAAATTATGTAACTTTCGGGATTATTATAAGACATCTGACATGAATACAAAAAAACTGTTTTCCGCCCTATTGCTGGTCCTGGTTTTCCTTGGAACTTATGCCCAGGGGCAGGGAGCCATACTGAAGGTCACCGATAGCAACAATGTGACCACCCTGATCGAACATGCCACCACATCCTCTTCATCCTCCTGTAATTCAGCTGATTTCCCGGTGTATAAGGGAGGAGACAGGGCCGACATTAATTTCAGGGACCTGACCAGGATCATCGTCCACCCCGACCGGCCCTCCACCAATGATGCGATCTATGTTTCGGTGGAACTGGTGGACAGGAGCGGCAAATCTGAAGTTACCGAGCTGATTAAAAGCATCCGTTTCATGGGTGACTCCGAACAGGGCAAGTTCAGGGTAAAGGTGGAAGATATAAGGTCGGTGGAGGTGATCCTTTAGGTCCCGGGAATTCACGAAAACCGGGTGATGCGACCCCTGTGGTTCCCAATTCTTCACTAGAGGGAAAACCAGAAATTCAGTTTTAACATGAAGACATTGTTCCCCTTGATCCCGAAAAGATCGCCTGTGATATCTTTTATGGGATTATAGGAGGAAGCCCAGTCGGAGCGGTCATGTGCCCAGACCACATACAGGGTGGATCCCAGCTTATACTCCCACCGGAAAACAAGATTGGACCTGAACTGCATGAAACTGAAATCGGGATTGTCAAAACGGAATGTTTCCGCATTCCGTTCATAGGAGTAACTGTCCGATACGGGGTCGTAATCCGGCTCCAGGGGTTCAAGGCGATTACTGATATCCCTTGCGGAAGCCTCGGCCACCCTGCTGAAGGCATCATATTTCCCCACCGAATAGTAAGGACTCCCATAGTACTGGATCGATAGCTCAGGGGTGATGTATAGCTCTCCACGGAAGGTCAGGGAGGCGGTATGGTGATCGATCCCTGATACAATGTATTCGTCACTGGAAATCCCTGCTATGGTGTTTACGTACTGCTGGTGGTACTTCCGCTGGTTGAGGCTGGCCAGTCCGCTGAGGCTCAGCCTTTTTATGGGTAGCCAGGTGATGCTGAATTTAATAAGATCCGCCAGGGAGCGCTTCATGCCGAAGTAGGTATGCTGGTATCCGACACTGGCATAGAGGTCTTTGGCAGTGTTGGAAGTTACAGATCCGCCAACCTCAGTTGCTCCATCGTTGCGCAACGCAGGCCCACCTCTTAATTCACGTGTATCCAGGAAAGAAAAGTCATTCTGAATGTTTAATGCAAACCGCCACAGTTTATTGTTCCGGGCCTGCAGTTCAAAGCCAACCCGGTTGCCCGTGTTCTCCCCTCCGAAACTCCATTGTGCCTCCTGGAAAAGTTCCACTGTATAATCCCTGATCCACTTCTTCGGTTCATTCATCTCATAGGCAACTTCCGATCGCTGACCCACAAAGTCAGACTGCCTGATATAGCCCAGGTCATTCAGGTTCAGCCCCGGGCTCCGGTATTCTCCCTGTAGGAAAAAGGTCAGCTTCCCTCCCTTTTTCCCTGCACGGACCAGTCCCCCGTGACCCGACAGATGCTCCATCAGGCTGTCCACCTCTATATACGCTGCATCGGGCCGCTGGAACCGGTGATTGTGAGCCAGCTGCTTTCTGAGGATCGCTTCCGGTGAACCATTCAGCTGGCTTGCAATGGTTTTCACTTCCAGGAAATAGTTCCTCTCCTTCCAGTGGTGCAGCAGGTCAACTCCACCGCTCAGGGCACTGGATGGGAGCATCCGGGTGCTCACCGAATCAGAGGAGATCCGGTTAACCAGGCTGAATACCCCTCCCACGATTGTATTTCCTCCATTGAAATCCCTTTTTATTCGGGATGCCAGGTAATTGCTCAGGGGGGAAACCTCGATCTCTTTTTCCTCTCCTGCCTGCCCTTTTGCCCGGCCGGATTCCCGGGCTGTCAATCCATTCACCAGTCCCACGGAGAGACCCTTCCTGTTCTTCCCGGTAAGCTTGGCGGCCCCAAGAATGGTGGTGCGGTCAGGGACCTCCGAAACCTCCCATCCCTGGTAGCCGGAAGGAAAGGAAGGTGCGCTGCCGATCCTCCTGGAATAGTAGGGAATATCGCCACCCATTTCAAAATCAAAGATGTCGTTCCCCTCCAGGAAAAATGGTCTTTTCTCTTCATAGAAAGTTTCAAATGAAGTGAGGTTCAGTACAGAGGGATCGGCCTCCACCTGTCCAAAATCAGGATTCACTGAAAGGTCAAGGGTAAAGTCACTGCTGATTCCCACCTTGGCATCTAACCCGGCGTTAAAGTTATATGCATTGGGCGATGCAGCGCCCTGGATCCTGGAAAGGGACCCAAGTGCATAGGGAAGGAACTCCACCTGCCGGGAGCTCCTGATTCCTGTGATACCCGTCAATTGGCCGAAGAGGTAGACCATGGCAGGGGCTTCACGGGGGATATACTGCCAGTTGTCCGCCTCCGACTTCCTGGAGATCACACGATAGACGTGCAATCCCCAAACATGCTCTTCCTGGTTTGCGTATCTGAGCTGACTGAAGGGGATCTTCATTTCAGCGATCCAGGCTGTATCATTTTTTGAAGAGGCTCCGTCCCATACCCCGTCCCAGTTAAAATCGAAGTGATAGTCACCCAGGTGTTTCAGGTCCATCTTCTGTCCGGCCGCTGTCATGCTGAATTCAAAGGCGGTCCTTTTATCATAATAGCTGTCAATGGCGATGCCCGCGTTATCCCCGCCCCGGGCATCCCTCCGGCCGAGGATATCCCTGATCAGCTCCGGTTCGCTGTCCTGGCAAACGATGGCCACATAAAGGTTGGAACGGTCGTACAACACCTTCATATAACTTCTTTCGCTGGCCGGCCTTCCGCCATAGGGAAACTGCTGTTTGAAATCACCCTGCCATGATCCCAGGGCCCACATCTCATCATCCAGCAGGCCGTCGATCCTGGGCTCCGGCAGCTCACCGATGCTTTCAGCGTGGTAAACCCGTTTGTGATTCAGCAGGGAATCAATCTGCTGTGATTTAAGATCCTGGATAAAAACCAGAAGAAATAAAGCGAGAGGAATGACAGGATTATAGATCATCGCCATCGAAATGTTATTGATGGACCAATGCTTCACCGGTCCACAATAATAATTGATGACTATAAATTACACAGAATTAGTGAATAAGCAATAAGGAATGCCTTTTAAAAGATCACTGGATGAGGATCTTTCTTATGCGGGATTCATCTCCTTGGATCCGCAGGAAATATAATCCAGGGGGCAGGCTCCGCAGAATTGAGACCGATCGGTTCCTGGAGCGGTTCACGACCCGAACTGTTTCACCATCCAGGTTAAACAATTCGATTCGACGGGTGGAAATCTCTTCCCTTCTGGGAATTATTTCCAATGCAACATTATGGCTGGGGTTCATAATCATTGGAATTTTTACACCATTTGTATTCCTACCGTACGCTGGGGTATAAACCCATAATATCCAAAGCCGGGCCAATAAAATTACCACATCCCGGACGGGGATGCTACCACATATGTTGCAAATAATGCAACATATGGGTCAGTTGGATCAATTCTTGATCACATTTCGGATAGCATGCCTCCACCCACGTTGCAGGAATAATCACATATGTGTTATGTTCTTTGTTCCTCCATTCATTTGGAGTTAATTGATTTTTTGTACCTTAAGTTCGGATCTTGTTTTTGGCCCCAGACATGAGAAGATTCCTTTTGATGCTTTTCCTCCTGCTCGGATGGATCTTGCCTTCGCTGACCCAGGTGATTCATATTCCCACGGGGCAACCCACCATCCAGGCTGGGATCTTAGCCGCCGGAGAAGGGGATACGGTTTTGATAGACGAGGGCACCTATTTCGAACAGATCAATTTCCTGGGGAAGGCCATCACGGTGGCCAGCCGGTACCTGGTGGACGGCGATACATCCCACATCACCAGGACCATCATCAACGGCAGCCGCTCCACCAATCCCGATACGGCTTCGGTGGTGACCATGTGGTCGGGCGAGGACACCACTTCCATCCTTTGCGGTTTAACCATCACAGGAGGTTCGGGCACCTTTGTCAGGAATATCCATGATAAATACTTTAACCTGCTCCCCCGGGTGCCCTATTATGCAGGCGGGGGGATCCTGATCCATCATTCGGGGGGGAAGATCATCCATAACATCGTGGAACAAAACCACATGTCCTTCAAGCAGGGCGTGAGGGGCACCATGGGTATTGGGATCCTGGCTGTCGTGGACCACCACCACCATGCGGTCATCCGGAACAACATCATCCGGAATAATTCATCCACCCAGAACCGGGTCCACGGCCACGGAGGAGGGATCGCTATTGTCGGGGGTGGGGTGCTGGTGGAACACAACTTCATCCTGGACAACCTGATCGATGTGGATGGAATGGCTGCTGCAGGAGGGATCTACTTCGAGTATGCGGGTGCGGAGGGCACTGTGAAAGAGGTGACCATCCGCAACAACCAGATCTCGGGGAACCGGACCTACAGCCATAAAGATTTTGCAGGGGGAGGGGGTATTGCTTTGGCAAATGGGTTGGATTCGGTGGAGGTCCGGATCTTCAACAATATGATCGCCCAAAATGAAACCGGTAACGTGGGCGGGGGGATCTACAGTTTTTTGATCCATAAAGGCAGAATCTACAGCAACCTCATTTTCAATAACACGGCGGGCCTTTACGGGGTCAACATCGGGACAGAGGATCAGAATAACCTGGATATGAAGTACAACCAGATGTGGACTGGCGATCACTGGATCGCGACCTATGACGGGCTTGCCAGGATCATCCTGGGGCCGGGAAAGATCACAGGCTTTCATCCCCCTGAAGGAATCAGGATCGAGCCCTTCCATAATTTTTTCAGCATCGACCCGGCCACGGGCGAGCTGCATTTCGGGGAGCGGGAGGGCATGATCGCATTCATCCCTGAGAAGGTGCCGGTCAACGGATTTCTTGCCCCTTCGGTAATCGTGGATTACCACACCTACAGGGAACAGGAAGCGGATCCCTTAAAAAAACCGGGGAAAATGGCCCCATCCAAAAACACCCGGCTTGATCTCCCCCTGGGCAACACATTTATGATTTACAAAATGGGTACCCTCGATTTCAGCGGATCCTCAGACAGTTCATACCTCTATTTTATGAAGGGTATCGATGAAGATACACTGCGCGCCTCCTTCTTGCCATTTTACCCGACCTACGGAGGGCTCAGGCGGGGCAGGTATACTTTCTGGACCAGTGGTGGTGACCAGGGCAGCCCCCACCGGGGGATTGCACTGGATATCCGGGTAGGGGTACCCTGGTACCGGTCCGGTCCGGTCATCGCAGGGTATGCAATCGTGCTGCTACTGCTGGTATTTGGCCTGC
Source organism: Bacteroidota bacterium (assembly GCA_024640885.1). Taxonomy (GTDB): domain Bacteria; phylum Bacteroidota; class Bacteroidia; order Bacteroidales. The sequence goes on from JAHEEC010000085.1 coordinate 5,638, forward strand.
TGTGGATCAGGACTTCAAGGTTGAAGCGGGAGAGGGATCTGCTGGAGGTTGAAGTGTCGAAGCGAACGGCTGAGCTGCGGGAAAAAAATGAACAGATCGTGGAGATGGAGCAGCTTAAATCCAGGTTCTTCACAGACATTGCCCATGAGATCCGCACGCCCCTGTCACTGATCATGGGACCACTTGAAAACCTGCTCAGGAGTGAACTGGGTGGTGAAAAGGAGGTTAAGTGGCTTGAGATGGCCAGGCGCAACAGCCAGCGGTTGATGCAACTGGTGAACCAGTTGCTGGATGTATCCCGACTGGATGCGGGGCACATGAAGCTGGTACTGGAGCGATCCGACTTGTTGAAACATCTTCGCATCCTGGTCAATGAATACCGCTCCCTGGCTGAAAGCAGGAAGGTTGGTTTTGTGATCGATATTCCTGAAATTGAATTGATCAGCTGGTATGACAGGGAGAAGATCCAGAATATTGCCAGCAACCTTCTCTCCAACGCCTTCAAATTTACCCCGGCCCGGGGAACGGTCACCTGCCGGGTAAAGATTCTTGAAAGGAACCATGTTCCGGGCAACCCTGCCCTCAGGATCATCGTGGCCGATACTGGTCCGGGGATCCCCATGAAGGAACGGGAGCATATCTTTAAACGATTTTACAGGGCCGATTCTAACTTGTATGATGATGCATCAGGAACAGGGATCGGGCTTGCCCTTGCAAAGGAATATATCGAACTGATGCATGGGACGGTGATCGTAAAGAGCCTGGTGGGGACGGGTGCTGTCTTTATAGTGACCCTTCCACTGGGGAAGGAGCACCTTGACCAAAAGGAGTATATCCTCAAGGAGATTGCCGATTCAGAGTCCAGGCAGGGAGCAGGCAGAGAGGAGACCCCATCTGCCTCACTTCCAGCTATGGACGAAGATCAACGCATGGAGGTGCTGATCGTGGAGGACAACCAGGACCTGCGCACCTTCATCCGTGAAAACCTCTCACCCTCGTACCTGGTTACAGAAGCAGATAACGGGATCGCAGGATTGGACCTTGCACTGGAGCATATTCCTGACCTGGTCATCATGGATTTGATGATGCCGGGCATGGACGGGATGGAACTCTGTAAGAAACTGAAAAGCAATGAGCGCACCAGCCATATTCCGGTCATCATGCTGACGGCAAAAGCCACGGGTAAGGATAAGATTGAGGGATTTGAACATGGGGCGGATGATTACATATTCAAGCCATTCAGTGTGGATGAACTATCAGTGAGGATCGTTAACCTGATGGAGCAACGGGAAAGATTGAAGGAGAAATACTCCAGGATGATCGGTATGGACTGGGGAGTAATGACGGTCACCACCCTGGATGAGCAATTCCTGAAGAAGGTTACGGGTTATATAATGGCACACCTGCAGGATTTTGATTTAAATGTAAATGCCCTGAAGGAAAAAATGTCCATGAGCCGGGAACACCTGTACAGGAAGTTGAAGGCCCTCACGGGAGAGTCTCCCAGCAACCTCATCAAGGTGATTCGGTTAAAGGCAGCCGCAGGATTAATTGAAGCGGGGGAGCAGAACATCACGCGAATCTCCCTGAATACAGGATTCTCCAACCCCTCCTATTTTGCCCGTTGTTTCAAGGAGTACTTTGGGAAAACCCCGGCTGAATACAGAAAATCACTCAAGAAACCAGCAGGTTACAACCCCTGATGTCGGAATGGTCGAAACGGCCCAGCACCTCGAAACTCCCGTCTGCATAAACTTTCCCAAGGTCACCGGTGGCGATGAACGAACAGCTGTGGAGGTTGGCCAGGTCTATGATGTTCAAACCGCCGGATTGACCTGGATCGAGAAGTGACAGGGGATCGTTTGGATCCCGGGCCATTACCTTCATCCAGGGAGGGGTATGAAAAAGACCCTCACCTGAAGAATATGCCTGGGAAAGCAGCTCGGTCATGCCATATTCTGAATGAATGAGGCTCAGGTCAAAGGCCTCTTGCAGAAAGCCGTGAAGTTCACTTCGGATCATTTCCCTCCGGCGTCCTTTCATGCCTCCGGTTTCCATCACAACGATATGATCCCCAAGTTTCATGGGATGCTTCTCTGCCAGGTCCAGCAGGGCAAAGCTTACCCCTACCAGCAGCGTGGGGTGACGGTCGCTGTTCCGTTTCTGAAGGACCTCCGCAAGTCCCTTCAGGTTGTCCAGGTAAAACCCGCTGTGCGGGTGGCCCGAAAGGTCAATGAGGCGATCCATCATATATACCAGGGATGATCCCGATCTTTCCAGATAAGAGGGCAGAAGGGCCAGGATGCAATAATCACCTGGTGGACCATAAAATTGTTCGAATCCCCTGGTGAAACTTTCACGGTAAAGGGAAGCATCCAAAATTTGATGGCGTGCGGGGGTGGTATGGGAGGTCCCGCTGCTCGTAAATGTAACCTCTGCCCCCGATCGTTCAGGGAGCACCTGGTGGGTTTTGAAAAACTCCACCGGGAGAAAAGGGATCTCCTCAATCTCGCCGATCCGGGCAGGATCTGTTCCAAGGGTGGAAATGTAGTCGCGGTAGACAGGGATACGGGCTGACTGGATATTAAAAACCTTCAGGGCGGTCTCCCTGAAGGTTTTTGGATCTTTGATCTGAAAAATGGCCTGATGAAGTGCAGGATCCATCGGGATAAATCTTGCTAACCTTTGATGGCTTTGATGCCAGGCAACTCCTTGCCTTCAATGTATTCCAGCATGGCGCCTCCTCCGGTGGAGACATAGCTTACTTTATCGGCCAGGCCGAATTTATTCACTGCCGCCACCGAATCGCCGCCGCCCACAAGGCTGTAAGCACCCGCGGCAGTCGCATCAGCAATGGCATGGGCAATGCTTACGGTCCCTTTCTGAAAGTTCGGCATTTCAAAGACGCCCATGGGACCGTTCCATAGAATGGTTCGGGATTTCATGATCACTTCTGAAAGCGCTTTCACCGAAGAGGCACCAATGTCCAGGCCCATGAATCCCTTCTTGCCCTGGTCTATGCCTGCAAGCTCGGTATGGGCTTCATTGTCAAATTTATCAGCCAGAACCTGGTCCACCGGCAAGATCAGGTTCACACCTTTTGCTTTGGCCTTCTTCACCAGCCCGGCGGCCACATCAAGCAACTCCTCTTCGCAGAGGGAGTTCCCGATCTCGCCACCACGCGCCCTGATAAAGGTGTAGGTCATCCCCCCCCCGATAATCAGGTTGTCCACGCGGTCCAGCAGGTTCTCGATCACCTTGATCTTATCGGACACCTTGGCGCCACCCATGATGGCGGTCAATGGCTTTTCAGAACTGTGAAGCACCTTGTCCATGGCCTCGATCTCTTTGTTGATCAGGAAGCCAAACATCTTGGCGCCTGCATCAAAGAAGTCGGCAATCACCGCGGTGGATGCATGTGCCCTGTGCGCGGTTCCAAAGGCATCATTCACATATACATCGGCATAGCCGGAAAGCTTCTTTGCAAAAGCCCTGGTCGCTTCCCGCTCCTCCTCTGTTTTGATCTTGTCCTCGGCGGAATGGAACCGAAGGTTTTCCAGCAAAAGGACTTCCCCCTGCTTCAGGCCCGAAGCCAGGGCAACTGTATCGGGACCCATGCAGTCCTCTGCGAACAGCACCTCCACACCCAGGAAGGCCGATAGAGCAGGGATCACATGTTTCAGGGAGAATTTCTCTTCGGGACCTGACTTTGGACGTCCCAGATGAGACATCAGGATGGCAGATCCGCCATCCTTCAACACCTTTTCAATGGTGGGCAATGCACCCCGGATGCGGGTGTCATCGGTCACTTCATACTGGGCTCCAAGGGGCACGTTAAAGTCGACCCTGATGATCGCCTTCTTACCCGCAAAGTTATAATTATCAATCATTTGCATATCTGAAGTATTTTATCGGTTTAATTCGTTGAAGGTCCGGGATTCCAAAGGTAAAAAAGAAATTCTACATTTACAGGTTGGAAAGAGAATGTTGTTTAAGGAGATCATAGGACAGCAGGAAGTAAAAAGCAGGCTTCTCAATTTGGTAAGGGATGACCGGACCCCCCATGCGCTGATGCTGTTTGGCCCCCCAGGCGCCGGTAAACTTGCCCTGGCAGTGTCCATGGCACAGTACCTGGCCTGTGCGGAAAGGCAACCCGGTGATTCCTGTGGCCAGTGTCCATCGTGCCTGAAATTCAACAAGCTGGTCCACCCCGATCTGCATTTTGTGGTCCCCGTTCTGAAAACCACCAGGGTGACCAGGGACCCGGTAAGCGACAATTTTATGGAGGAGTGGAGGGAATCATTCCTTGCAAATCCATTCATTTCAGAGAGCCAGTGGTATGAGGCCATTGGAGCTGAAAACAAACAGGGTGTCATCAATAAGGAGGAGAGCCTGCAGATCATCAGAAAGCTGGGGTTCAAACCCTACGAGTCGGAGTACAGGATGATAATCATCTGGTTGCCCGAGAAGATGAACCAGGCTGCAGCCAACAAGTTGCTCAAACTGATCGAAGAGCCACCGGACAAGACATTGATCCTGATGGTCTCTGAAAGTACCGATAAGATCCTCCCCACCATCCTGAGCAGAACACAGCTGATGCATGTACCTCCCCTTTCAGAATCCATGATCAGGGAGGGATTGCAGGAGATGGGCAACCACGACCCGCAGCTGGTTGAGGACGCCGTAAGAAGGTCAAGCGGGAACTTCAACACTGCGTTGCAGGCCCTTCGGCAGGATGAGAACGAGATGCACAATTTCACCCTTTTCACAACGCTCATGAGGCTTTGCTATTCCAGGAGTATCATCGAGATCAACGACTGGGTGGACCAGGTGGCGGGAATGGGCCGGGAAAGACAGAAACTGCTTGTGGATTATTCACTGAGGCTGCTGAGGGAAAACTTTATGCTTCATATGGAGAGTGATGCGCTGAACCATATGTCCCGGAAGGAGAATGAATTCTCCTCAAGGTTCAGCGCCTTTATCCATGCAGGGAATATCAATGAACTGGTGGAGTCGTTCAGCGGGGCCGGGAACCATATTGAGGCCAATGGAAATCCCAGGATCATACTCATGGACCTCTCCATAAGGATTATCAAGCAGTTAATGCAGAAGGCCCCACAGGCGGGTTAGCCTGGTTTTGATTTGGAAAACCGAATCCCTATTTTTACAGCATGGAAAGCCTGAAAGCACGAGGTTGCTGTTCCGAGAAACAGCTGGTAATAAGCGGTGACAACAGTGACCGCATTGATTCCTATTTTACCTCCTGTTCCAAGCTGGATGCCTACAACTGGCTGAGGGAGGTTTCCGATATGGATATTCCACAGGTTGTGGAAGTTCGTTTTAAGAACACAAGAAAGGGATTTTACAGGAATGTGAACGACCTGAGGCTGAAACGAGGGGATATTGTGGCCGTGGAAGCTTCCCCCGGGCACGATATAGGCATCATCACTCTTGCCGGCGAGATCGTGGAGAAGCAAAGGCTCAGGTCCAGGCACGGCAGCAATACTGAGGAGCTGAAAAAGGTCTACCGCAAAGCAAAACAGGTGGATATTGATAAGTGGAAGGAGGCAATTGAACGGGAAGAACACACCATGTTGCGCAGCCGGAAGATAGCTTCAGACCTGGGGTTATTGATGAAGATCGGGGACGTGGAATACCAGGGTGATAATACCAAGGCCATTTTCTACTATATCGCCGATGAAAGGGTCGATTTCAGGGAACTGATCAAGGTGCTGGCTGAGACATTCCGGATCAGGATTGAGATGCGGCAGATCGGTGCGAGGCAGGAAGCAGGGAAGATCGGTGGCATTGGTACCTGCGGAAGGGAACTTTGCTGCTCCACCTTCATCACCAATTTTGTATCGGTCAGCACATACTCGGCCAGGATCCAGGAAGTCGCACTAAATCCACAGAAACTGGCCGGCCAATGTGGCAAACTGAAATGTTGCCTCAACTATGAACTGGCCGGTTATGAGGATGCAAGGAAGAACTTTCCGGATACCGGCACACCTTTGAAAACTGCCTCAGGGAGCGCATATCACCTGAAAACCGATGTGTACCGGAACATCATGTGGTTCGGGGTGGAGGGGAGTTCCAGCCAGGCCCTGGTCCCGGTTCCCGTGGAGAGAGTCGCCGAGATCAGGGAACTTAACAACCAGGGAAAAGTGCCTGATGAGCTCATTGAGTTGAGCCAGGTCACCAGGCCGGAGGGTATCAAGTATACCAATGGCGCCGGGGAGGGTAGCCTGACCCGTTTCGAAAAGGATCCTTCAAGGAAGAAGAAAAAGCGCAAACCCCATAGAAATCACCCCAACCGCACATGAAATATCCGGTTCAATTTTTGATCCTCCCGGTGCTGATCATCTTATCATCATGCGATGAGGACATGGTGTATGATCAATACACCCAGACGGAAGGTGGAATATGGAGGTGGCAGGATGCCCGGGAATTCTCCGTTGAAATTTCGGATACGCTTTCGCTGCATGACATCTACATACAGGTGCGGCATACGGTGGAGTACCCTATGACCAACCTGTACATGTTCGTGCACGTGAAGGGGCCATCAGGCCAGAACCTCAAAGATACCGTGAACCTGGTTCTTGCACAGCCCGACGGAAAGTGGCTGGGACGGGGAACGGGGAAGCTGAGGGAGATCAGGTTGCTCTACCGGAGTGACACAAAATTCAGCGAGCCGGGAACCTATACTTTTACCCTGGAGCAGGGCATGAGGAATCCCGAACTACCCGTGACGGATCTGGGGATCAGAATCGAACGCATCAAGCCTGACTGAATTGGGGAAGAAGAAACTGGCGAGATTCAGGGAACTGGAGACCTTCGACAGGGTTTACCAGCCTTTATTCGAGGAGGTTTTTCAAAAGGATTACCCCCTGAAGGGCAGGTGGTGCGGGGAGGTATTCGGCAATAACCATCCCCTCATCCTGGAGCTGGGTTGCGGAAAAGGGGAGTATACACTGGGCCTGGCCAGGAATCATCCCGGATGTAACTTTATGGGGTTGGACATCAAGGGAGCCAGGATGTGGAAAGGGGCCCGGGAAACCAATCATGAAGGGATCCGGAACGTGGCCTTTCTGCGCACGCGCATTGAATTTATCCAATCCTTTTTCGCCCCCGGGGAGGTTCAGGAGCTATGGATCACATTCCCGGATCCCCAGCTAAAAAAGAGAAGGAAGAAAAAGAGGCTCACAGGTGCAGCGTTCCTGAACAACTACAGGCACTTCCTTAAGGATAACGGGCTGATCCACCTGAAGACCGATAACAAATTTCTCTATGCCTATACCGTAGAACTGGCCAGGTACAACAACCTTGAGATTGAATGCAGCTCGGGCGACATCTACAGGGAGGGATGGGACAACGATATTGTAAGCATCCAGACCTATTATGAATCGCGTTTCCTGTCAGAAGGCATGCCCATCCATTATGTCAGGTTCAGGTTGCCCCTGAATCGCGAAATCAGGGAACTTCCCGATGAAATCCAGTGACAGTTTCTTCAGCCGGGTATACGAGGTAGTCATGAAGATCCCTCCTGGAAGGGTCACCTCCTATGGGGCCATTGCAAAATACCTTGGTGCTCCCGGTGCGGCCAGGATGGTAGGGTGGGCCATGAACCAGTCTCATACCCATCATGAATTTGTTCCCGCCCACCGCGTGGTGAACAGGAACGGCATGCTCACAGGAAAGCACCATTTTGAAGGGATTCACCTCATGCAGGAATTGCTTGAAAATGAAGGGGCCCTAGTCAGGGAGAATCGCATCCTGAATTTCCAGGAGATCTTCTGGGATCCGGTGTTGGAACTGGGACTATGGTAACTTAATCTAAATAAAAAAAACTATCTTTGACCTATTAATATCAGGGGAATTATGGAGATACAGAAGGAGAAAATACTGGAGGCGTTGAAGGTGATCCGGTACCCGGCCACAAAAGAGAGCATCGTTACCATGGGAATGGTCCGGGATGTGAAGCACAGGGAAGGAGAACTTTGGATTGCCCTTCAGTTTAACAAGCCCAACGACCCCTTCATCCAGTCCCTGAAAAAGGCCTGTGTGCGGGCAGTAGACGGGGCCTTCGGGGAGAATACCCTGAAGCTGGAACATATCCAGATCCTGCTTCCTGAGGCACCGGCTAAACGTGAGGTGCTTCCGCATGTGAAGAATATCGTGGCCATTGCCTCTGGCAAAGGGGGTGTAGGAAAATCCACCATCGCAGTCAACCTGGCGGTATCGCTGGCCAGGAGCGGATCAAGGGTGGGGCTGATCGACGCCGATGTCTATGGCCCTTCCGTTCCCAAGATGTTCCACATCGAAGGGGAGCGGCCACTTGCGCGCAGTGAAGATGGAATCGAGTGGATCATTCCCATAGAGAAATACGGGGTTAAACTGCTCTCGGTAGGATTATTCGTGAATCCCGAGGATGCGATGATCTGGAGGGGTCCTGTGGCCACCAGTGCTTTAAAGCAGCTGATATCACAGGGTGACTGGGGAACCCTGGACTACCTGCTGATCGACCTGCCTCCCGGGACCGGAGACGTGCACCTGACCATGGTTCAGGAGGTGCCCATTACAGGGGTGGTCATCGTAAGCACACCCCAGGAAGTGGCACTGGCAGATGTGATCAAGGGGATCAATATGTTTACAGGCGACAAGATCAACGTGCCGGTACTGGGCATCGTGGAGAATATGTCCTGGTTCACCCCGGAGGAGCTCCCGGACAACAGATATTATATTTTCGGCAAGGAGGGATGCAAAAGGCTGGCCGAAAAGATGGGAATACCTCTCCTTGGTCAGATCCCGATTGTTCAGGGGATCATGGAATCGGGCGATTCGGGGGAACCGGTGGCCCTGTTCCCCCAGAAAGCCCCGGCAAAGGCCTTTCATAACCTTGCACAGGCTGTGGAAAAGGCCTTGGAAAAGAGAAACATAGAACTGGAACCCACCACGAAGGTGGAGATTACTACCAGGTAGGTTGCACATTGCTAAATAATCGAATATGGAAGGTGTTAAAGAACGTGTTGAAAAGGCACTTGAAAAGATCAGGCCATACCTTGTGGCTGACGGGGGTGATATTTCCATTGTGGATATCACCGAAGAGATGGTGTTGAGGGTGGAAATGAAAGGAGCCTGTAACGGCTGTCCCTTTAGCATGCAGACCCTGAAGGCGGGTGTGGAAATGGCCGTCAGGAATGAAGTCCCCGAGATCAGGGAGGTGGTGGATGTGAATTCATTCTGAGATTTTTCCCTCCCGATAAAATAAGTTCTTACAAAAACTGTTAATTATTTGTAGAACTTGACACTCCCCTGTCATAATAGGAATGATTTGCTTTACCGGAATGCCATATACCTGGTGCTGATCTCCCTGGTTGCTCTCTGCGGCCTGACCTCGTGCAGCGTGGAAAAAAATACCTCATTGAGCAGGAATTACCATAACCTCACCTCCCACTACAACGTCTATTTCAATGGAACAGAGAGTTACCGGAAGGGAGAGGAGAAAGCCGAAGCCACCATACGGAATAATTACAACCAGATCCTGGCCATTTTCCTCTACGAAGATGAGGCCGTGAATTCGGCAGTAACGGTGGATATGAAAAGGGCCATTGACAAGGCCACCAAGGTGATCACCTTCCATTCAATCACTGCCAAGCCCAAGGTAAAGGAAGGGAACCAGTCGGCCAAGGACAGGGAATTTTTCGAAAAGAACGAGTTCAACAAGTGGGTGGACGATTCTTATTTGCTCATGGGGAAGGCCTATATGTACCAGGGCAATTACTTCCTGGCCGTGGAGACCTTCAAACACATCCTGGTTACCTTTCCTGCCGAGGATATCAGGTTCCTGGCAATGACCTGGCTGGCCCGTGCCTATATCATGATCGGAGAGATGAGGGAAGCGGAGCGGATCCTTACCGCATTATCCGATGAAAGTGCCTTTCCGGAGGATTACCTGAAAGATTTCCATACCACCAGGGCCCAATTTTA
>JAHEEC010000086.1 GCA_024640885.1 Bacteroidota bacterium
TGCTCCGGGGTTCTCCTTTGGTGTCCCCGCTCCCGATTTGGAACTGCATGACAGCATTAACATGGAGACAAACAGGAGGGCACAGATTCTTTTCATGGTTCAGGTTTTTTTGTTCAGGTTTTTTGGAAGTTCATGGAGGTTCAAGGAGGTCTATTGGTTTATTCTTCCCGGCGTATGGCGGCTCCCAGCCTGTTCAGCCGGATATCGATGCTTTCATAGCCCCGGTCTATCTGTTCGATGTTATCGATCGTGCTGGTGCCCTCGGCCGACATGGCTGCGATGAGCAGCGCCACTCCCGCCCTGATATCAGGCGAGGACATGGTCGTGGACCTGAGGCGGATGGCATGATCGAGCCCGATGACCGTGGCCCTGTGGGGATCGCAAAGGATGATCTGGGCGCCCATGTCAATGAGTTTATCCACGAAAAAGAGGCGGCTTTCGAACATCTTCTGATGGATCAGTACGCTTCCCCGGGCCTGAGTGGCGGTCACCAGGATCACGCTGAGCAGATCAGGGGTCAGTCCGGGCCAGGGCGCGTCGGCAATGGTCATGATGGCCCCGTCGATGAAAGTCTCAATGGCATAATGCTCCTGCGCGGGGATCCTAAGGTCATCCCCGATCCTCTCCATCCGGATCCCAAGCCGCTGGAAAGAAGCCGGGATGATGCCCAGCTGATCGAAGGCCACATTTTTAATGGTTAGTTCGGAACGGGTCATGGCCGCCATCCCCATGAAACTTCCTACCTCGATCATGTCCGGCAGGATGGTATGTTCGGTCCCGGCCAGCTGGTCCACCCCCTCGATGGAGAGCAGGTTGGAGCCGATTCCCGAGATGCGGGCACCCATGCGGACAAGCATGTGGCAGAGTTGCTGGATATAGGGTTCGCAGGCAGCATTGTATACCGTGGTGGTTCCTTCAGCCATCACGCTGGCCATGATGATGTTGGCTGTCCCGGTCACCGATGCTTCATCCAGGTGCATATAGGCACCCTTCAGGTTAAAGGCGCTTACCTTGTAAAAATTCTCGGCATGGTCAAAATCAAAGGTGGCTCCCAGCGCCTGGAATCCCAGGAAATGGGTATCGAGCCTCCTGCGTCCGATTTTGTCACCGCCCGGTTTGGGCATCACCGCCTGTCCGAATCGGGCCAGGAGTGGGCCCAGGATCATCACCGATCCCCGCAACGCGGCGGACCTGGTCCTGTAGGTCTCGGACCTGAGATAGTCCACGTTCACCTGACCGGCCTGGAAAGTATAACTTGTATCGGAGAGTTTTTCCACCTGCACATCCAGGTCCGCAAGGAGCTGGATGAGCATCTGCACATCCTTGATGCGCGGGAGGTTGTGAATGGTGATTTTATGGGAAGTTAAAAGGGTGGCACACAGGATCTGAAGTGCTTCATTTTTGGCCCCCTGGGGAACGATTTCCCCATTCAGCCGGTGCCCTCCCTCAATAATGAATTTTCCCATGGATCAGGACTGCTGTTTCTTCTTCCCCCCTCCTTTTTTCTTGCGGTTTTTGGCAAGTATATCCTTGGTTTCGGGAAGCCTTAGCTCCTCGCTCACATCAATGATCCCTCCGGACAGCGTCTTCAGGTCCCCAAAGATCTCCTCATCACTCACAGCTTCACGGTTCCAGGTGAGGTAAGACTTTTTCATGTGGTAGGCGATCATCCGGATCAGGTCATCCTTCTCCTGGCCGGGTTCAAGGGCCACGGCTTTTTCGATCATCAGCACGATGGACCTGCCATAGTGCTTCTTTTTGATTCTGTGCTGGCTATAGGGGACCCTGTTGGGTTTGCTTTGAAGGGATTCAGGAGCCGGCAACTCATAAGGTGCATCGATATCCAGCTCAAAATCCGAAATAATGGCAAGGTGATCCCACAGCTTGTGCTTAAAATCCTGTACATCCCTGAGATGGGGGTTCAGGTTTCCCATCACACCAATGATCGTCCTGGCGGCTTTGTTTCGCTCCTCGCGGTCCTCAATGGTCTTGATGTGGTTGACCATCTTCTGAATGTTTCTGCCATATTCAGGCAGGATCAGCTTTTCACGGCTGGAATTATAATCGTAATCCATTAAGATAAATTTTTACAAAAGTACTTCTTTTAAATCAGGCTAGCAAATGGGGATTACCCCACCACCCGCAATTTTGCGAATTTGAGCAGGAGCTGTTTGGTACCTATGGGGAAAAGTACAGTGGCCTTGATGTTGGAACCGGTGCCCTCCAGCTGGTGTACCTCCCCGATGCCAAAACGTGGATGCTCCACCCTTGTGCCCACTTTGATCTGATCGGTGCTGGAGGGGATGAAATCCTTGGGAGGCTGTGCTTCAGCGGGTTGCTGGTTCACATTCACCAGCCTGCGGCCGCCCACCTGGATCCTGGAGGGTTGGGACCTGCTCTCCATCAGCTTCCTGTAGCTTTCGGGTACAAATTTCTCCCGTTCGGGCTGACCAGCTCCCTGCCCGGGGAGCAATGGATAGAAGTCGTGGGGCAACTCCAGGTATTTCGGATTGATCTCCTTGATGAACCGGCTGGGGGAGCACGAATTCTGTATGCCCCATTTGTACCTCAGGGCAGCATAGGAGATCAGGACACTTTTCTCGGCACGGGTCAGTGCCACATAAAAAAGCCTCCGCTCCTCCTCCAGGTCCTTGGGATTATCGGTGCTCATCTGGGAAGGGAACAACTCCTCCTCCACCCCGGCAATGACCAGGTGTTTGAATTCCAAACCCTTGGCCGAATGGATGGTCATGATGCTCACCTTGTTCAGGTCCTCCTCCTTTTCATTGTCCGCATCGGTCATCAGGGTCACATCCTGGAGGTAACCAACCAGGGTCCTCTCGCCGTTGCCTTCAGGATTATCGGTAAAATCCTTGATCCCGTTCAACAGCTCCTCCACGTTCTCATACCGGCTCACGTTTTCCGGGGTCTGGTCTGACTTCAGGTCCCTGATGATCCCCGTTTCACCGGCAATGGTATATGCAAGATCGAAAGCTTCCATCTCATGCAAACGCTGCTGGAAACTCTTAACCAGGCTGGTAAACCCCCTCAGTTTGGAGAGGGTCCCGCCATTGAAACCCAGGTTTACCTGGTCGAGGTGGACCAGGATATCCCAGATGTGTGAATCCAGCTTCTCGGCATAACTGTTCAGCTTGTCCAGGGTGGTCTTGCCAATACCCCGAAGGGGATAGTTGATCACCCTTTTCAGTGACTCATCATCCCGGGGATTGACCGTGATGCGGAAATAGGCCAGCAGGTCCTTGATCTCCTTGCGCTGATAAAATGAGAGGGATCCAAAGACCTTATAGGGAATGTTCATTCGCCGCATGCTCTCCTCGAAGATCCTGGACTGGGCATTGGTCCTGTAGAGAATGGCAAAATCACTGTGTTCAAGCTGCTCCCGGAACCTCAGGTCTGAAATATGTTTGGCCACAAGAAAACCCTCCTCCCTGTCATCGGCAGCTTTGACCACCCTGATGGGTTCACCCGTTTCATTGTGGGAATAGACCTCCTTGGAGATCTGGTCCCTGTTCTTCTTGATCACACTGTTGGCCGCATCCACGATGGTGCGGGTCGACCGGTAGTTTTGTTCCAGCTTGAAGAGGCGGTAATCGGAATAATCATTTTTAAAGTTGAGGATGTTCTCTATGCGGGCACCCCTGAAGGAGTAGATGCTCTGGGCATCATCTCCAACCACGCAGATGTTCCGGTGGATCTCCGAAAGCTTTTTGATGATCAGGTACTGGGAATAGTTGGTATCCTGGTACTCGTCCACCAGCAGGTAATCGAATGCTTCCCTGTAGCGGTCCAACACCTCGGGAAAATCCCTGAACAAAAGGTTGGTTTGCAACAGGAGGTCATCGAAATCCATTGCCCCGAAGTGCTTACAGCGCTTCACATACCGGTCATACACCTCGCCCAGCCGCGGGCGCCGGCTCACCTGGTCACGCACCTGGTACTCACCGCTTCCCATATATACTTCGGGGGTCACCAGGTTGTTCTTGGCTGCGGAGATCCGGCCAAATATTTCCGCCGGTTTATAGATTTTCTCATCCAGGTTGAATTCTTTCACGATGGTCTTCACCAGGCTGCGGGAATCCATGGTATCATAAATGGTAAAGTTGGTCGGGAACCCGAGGATCTCGGCCTCCCTGCGGAGGATGCGTGCGAAGAGGGAGTGAAAGGTCCCCATCCACAGCCTCCGGGCCAGGTCGGGTGTCACCAGACCGGCGATCCTTTCCTTCATCTCCCTGGCTGCCTTGTTGGTGAAGGTCAGTGCCAGGATCCTGGAGGGCGGGATCCCCATGGAAAGGAGGTAAGCGATCCGGTAGGTAAGTACCCTGGTCTTGCCCGAACCTGCACCTGCGATGACCAGGGCCGGGCCTTTGTGATGCAGCACCGCAGCCTGCTGTGCCTCATTTAAATCCTTCTTGATCGCTTCCACAACTCGCTCTTTAAATCGGCTGACTAAGATAACATATGTTGATGGATAATAACCACGGTAAATCGCAAGGGTTCCCACAAATTATTGCACAGTTGGTCTAAAAGTTGCAATTTTACGGGCCCTCACTTCGTATAATATTTTATTAATAATTCGTTTATAGAGTAAATATAAAAATGGTTCGCACCGGTCCGTTTGAAAAAAAAATCCTGCTGGGGTTGATCCTGGGCTTCTGTACACTGGGCTTTGCCCGGGCTCAGATCACATCCAATACTGCGAACCGTGTGGATAGCCTGAGCTACCCCGTCAAACCGGGGAAGGATCCCCTCTTCGTCTTCTACCAGGTCAACCAGGTGCTGAAACCCGGGAGTCTGACCGCCACCCTCCCGGGAAACGGAACCTACGATTTTGACTGGAGCCGGTACAATCCCGCCATCAGCGGCTTTGATCCTCCTTTCAGTACGGACGCGGGTACCGCCAGCTCCACAGTCCAGGGCCTGGAGGAGGGTGGATACCAGGTAAGGATCAGGGATGGCTCCGGTACCGATACGGTATTGATGGCCTGGGTGATGCTGGATCACTTCATGGCCTCGGTGGAAAAGAATGCCGAGAATAAGGTCCCTTCCTATAAATATACCTGTGTCTTCCTGGTGATGGCAGGATTTGTCACACCCGATACCCTCATATACCACGATCCGGTTTCCAATGATATGATCAGCCGGCCCATGGATTTCAAATTCAAATGGACCTCTGATAACGAAGAGTTGAGGATCCCCAACGACACCACAATCCTTAATCCGAACATCACCTTCCTGCCCCCTTATGAGGATACCTGGTACATCCTCACGGCCACCGACCAGATGGGCATGGTGGAGGTGGACTCGGTGTTCTATGAAAGCATCCAGACCAAATCACTTTTTAAAGTGGATTATTACGACAAGGTGACGGGGGAATATGACCCCGACCTGAGCGGATCCTGGAGCTCGGACAAAGGGAGCCTTGATGCCATGCTGACGGTCCGGTTCACCAACGAGTCAAAGAACGGGGCAGTTTATGAATGGGTATACCTGGATACAGTGGGCGGGATCAAACAGAGTGAATACACCAGTGAACTGGAGCAGGCTGTGGAGTTTACCTACGAAACCGCTGACGAATACTATTATCCCTACATGGTATCCACCAGTGATGCGGGCTGCACCGATACCTTCAAGCTGGAACAGGGTATTTTCGTGGTCCCGTCCCAGCTGGTGATCCCCAATGTATTTTCACCCAACGGGGACGGGGTGAATGATTACTTCGTATTTAAGCACCAGTCCCTTCAGTCCTGCCGGGTGACCATTGTGGACCGGTTCGGGAAGGTGGTCTACAAAAGAAAGATCGACGACATCTACAGCTGGGAGGGATGGAATGGTGATCTTCACGAAAGCAGCCGGAGGGCGCCCGAGGGACAATACTACTACGTGGTGGAGGCCCTGGGGTACGACGGTGTGGAATTCAGCGATCCCACCATCATTGAAAACTGGAAGCTGAAAAGGGGCAATAAAAACAACTCAACCGGGGGTACCACTCCCGGGGGCACCGAACCGGATGCCAATGTGAACACATTGTACACCGGCTGGCTATACCTTTACCGCAACAAAGGGGTATATTAACCGGAAGACCGTTAAGTCCAAAGTCGAACCAATCAAGTTGAAGCAGCTCCGCATCATAATTATTGGCTTAATCCTGATCACGGCGGGAACCTTTATCTATATCACCGCCGGGAGTGATCCGGAAACGTTGCTTTTTGAACGCATCATGGTTGCGGACCAGCGAACCCTGCTGATGATCCTGCTGATCTGCGCCTTCACCATTTTGAGTACCCTGACGGGATTGCCCATCTTCTACCTCTCCATGGGACTGGGTTTTTTAATGCATTTCACCACGGCCTTGCTGATCTGCTGGACCGTGAACATGCTGGCAGTAATGGCCACCTTTTATATGGTGCGGTTCACATTCACAGCCTATTTCCAGAAGAGGTATGGAAAGAAGAGACTGATCATGCACATGAACAGCCGAATTCAAAAATATGGAATGTGGACCGTGGTATTCAGCAGGTCCATATACATCATCCCCACCAACATGATAAACTTCAGTTTTCCCCTGAGCCGGATCCCCATCCGATCCTATTTCCTGGGAACCCTGGTCGGGCTGATCCCCGAAAGTCTGCTGAATGTGCTCACGGGTTACCTGATCAAACATGAAGTGATCCTTCTCTCCTCACCCGGGGAGCGCTCCTGGCAGGTCCTGCTGATCGGGGGTTTCATCGTGGCCTTTGCCCTCCTCTTCATATTCCTGAGGATCAGGCATCGAAAAAGGCAGCAATACAATATGCCTGAGGCGATTCCAGATGAAAACTAGAGATTGGCCCCCGGGTGCAATTCAACTGAATGATATGAGTGACAAAATGTCAACTATTACGGGTTGGCGTAATATTTGACTTATCTGGTCGAGTTATTGAACCATAATATTGTGAAAAGAGATGGCAAAAAAGTCTGATAATGCTGATAAACAGCAAGATAAAAAGATAGAAGTAGAGGAAAAACTGAACGGGGAGGAGCTTCAGGACGAGCTCCGGCCTGACAATGGGGCCGGTGAAGAAGCGCATGATAAGGTTGTGGAGGATCAAAAGGAGCCAGGCCCGGAAGAAAAACTGGCAGAATTGCAGGATAAATACCTGAGGCTGTCAGCCGAATATGACAATTTCAGAAAAAGGACCCTCAAGGAGAAGATCGATCTCCAGCGGAGTGCCAATGAATCGCTGCTGGTATCGCTCCTTTCGGTGTCGGACGATTTTGATAGGGCCCTTCAATCCATTGATGATGCCAGGGATATTGCGGCCGTAAAAGAGGGCCTTAAACTGATATCCGCCAAATTCAACGGATTCCTCAGTCAGCAGGGGGTCAAAGAGATCGATGCGGGCCATAAGGAGTTTGATACGGACCTTCACGAAGCCATCACAAAGATCCCGGCGCCTTCAAAAAAATTGAAAGGCAAGGTGGTGGACGTCGTTCAGAAAGGCTATTTTTTAAATGAGAAGGTACTGCGGTACGCAAAAGTTGTGATAGGGGAATAAAATTGGGATCATAAACCCGGGGAATTAAACCATATGGCGAAAAGAGACTACTACGAGGTACTGGAGGTGCCCAAAAATGCGACGCAGGAGGAGATCAAGAAATCCTACCGGAAACAGGCACTGAGGTTCCATCCTGACAAGAATCCGGGGGATAAATCCGCCGAAGATAAATTCAAGGAGGCCGCTGCAGCCTACGAGGTGCTTTCTGATGCCCAGAAGCGTCAGAAATACGACCAGTTCGGTCACGCTGCATTTGAGAACGGTGGAGCCGGGGGTTTCGGAGGCGGAATGACCATGGAGGATATCTTTTCCCAGTTCGGGGATATCTTCGGCGGGTTCGGCGGGTTCGGCGGATTCGGCGGATTCGGGGGTTCTTCCCGGGGAGGTGGGGTAACCAAGGGTTCCAACCTGAGGGTGAAGGTCTCCCTGAATCTGAAGGAGGTGGCCAACGGGGTGGAGAAAAAGATCAAGGTAAAGAAATATAACCCGTGCAGCGCCTGTGATGGATCCGGAGCCAAGGAAGGAACAGCCAAAGACACCTGCAGCACCTGTCGCGGCAGCGGCCAGGTGACCCGGGTAACCAATACCTTCCTGGGACAGATGCAAACAGCTTCCGTCTGCCCGACCTGCCATGGAGAAGGCACCACCATCAGTCAGAAGTGTGAATCATGCTACGGTGAAGGGATCGTCAAATCCGACGAGGTGATCAAGATCAACATCCCTGCCGGCGTAGCCGAAGGGATGCAGGTAAAAATGAGCGGCAAGGGGAATGCGGCCCGCCGGGGTGGTATGAACGGCGACCTGCTGGTCATTATCCACGAGGAGTCCCATCCGGAATTATCCAGGGATGGAAGCGACCTGGTCTACAACCTCTATTTGAGCATCCCCCAGGCTGCGCTTGGATCCACGGTGGAGATCCCCACGGTGGAAGGGAAGGCCAAGATCAAAATTGAGTCCGGGACACAGCCAGGGAAAATACTCAGGTTAAGGGGCAAGGGATTGCCCGAGGTGAACGGGTACGGCCGGGGTGACCTGCTGGTGCAGATCAATGTGTGGATCCCAAAATCGCTGGACAAGGAGGAGCGGAAAATGTTTGAAAAGATGGAACAATCGGATACCTTTATCCCACAACCCGATAAATCCGAGCACGGGTTTTTCAACCGCATGAAAAACTTTTTTGAATGAATCTTATCACTGTCGATGCAGTTGTCAAGGACTTCAGTGGCCACCGTGCACTGAATCGCGTCTCCATGGAGGTTCCGGAAGGAAGCATCTACGGATTGCTTGGCCCCAACGGGGCAGGGAAGACCACCCTGCTGAGGATCATCAACCAGATTACAGCGCCCGATGAGGGTTCCATTCTTTTCGGGGGAGTGCCCATCGGCCCGGAACACCGCGCCATGATCGGATACCTCCCCGAAGAGCGGGGCCTCTACAAAAAGATGAAAGTGGGCGAGCAGGCCCTCTACCTGGCCAGGCTGAAGGGCCTCTCCAGGGCCGAGGCCATGAAGCGGCTGAAAGTCTGGTTCGGCAAATTTGAGATCGGTGACTGGTGGGACAAAAAAGTGGAGGAGCTCTCCAAGGGCATGGCCCAGAAAGTACAGTTTATCACCACGGTGTTGCACGAACCCAGGTTGCTCATTTTTGATGAACCCTTCAGTGGTTTTGATCCCATCAACGTGAACCTGCTGAAAAATGAGATCCTCCATATGAAGGAGCAGGGGGCCACCATCATCTTTTCAACCCATAACATGGCTTCGGTGGAGGAGCTCTGCGACCACATCACGCTGATCAATGCATCTGAAACGGTGTTGCAGGGGGAGATCTCCCGGATACGTGAAGAGTACCGGGCAAACAAGTACCTGGTCACCTACAAAGGGGACAAAGAGACCTTTTCGAAGGGTTTGCATAAAAATTTCGAGCTGCTGAAGATGGAAGAGAACGGGATGGGCCCCCAGGCCACCATCCGGGTCAGGCAGGGCGAAGGGTCGGGTGACCTGATCAGGAACCTGTTGGAGATCACCGAGATCAGGTCCTTCCATGAGATCCTCCCCAACATGAACGAAATATTCATCCAGGTCGTCAACGACGCCTCAAAAAAGAGGGCCCCGCTGCCATGAGTAAGATATCTTTGATCATCCAGAGGGAATACCTGACCCGAATCAGGAAGAAATCCTTCATCGTTATGTCCATCCTCGGGCCCTTTATCTTTGCGGCCTATGTGCTGATCCCCATGTATTTTGCCACCATGGAGGACAAAGAGGAGAAGACCGTCGTGGTCATTGATGATTCAAAACTATTCACAGAATACGATTCCGGTAGTGCCACCTTCGTCATTCCGGGCACAGAGACCCTAAAATTCAAGGTGATCGAGGGAGTCCCCATCGAAACCTTCAAGGAGGGTTTTGACAAT
Organism: Bacteroidota bacterium; assembly: GCA_024640885.1. Taxonomy (GTDB): domain Bacteria; phylum Bacteroidota; class Bacteroidia; order Bacteroidales. The sequence goes on from JAHEEC010000086.1 coordinate 9,970, forward strand.
ACGGGTTATTATGCACTCCTCTTCATCCCTTCCAATATCCTTGCCTCCGAATCCTCCCTGCTCTATTCCACCAAGCAACCTTCCATCCAGGTGACCGAATATATCAAGGGCTCCATGGAATCGGAAATTGAGCATTTAAAGCTGGCCAGTCATGATATCCAGGACATTGAAAAGATCCTGGCCGAGGTGAAGACAAGCATCAATGTGAGAAACATCAAATGGACCAAGGACGGCAAAACCCAGGAGAGCAACACCGGGGTGGTCATGGGCGTGGGTTACCTGGGAGGCCTGCTGATCTTTTTCTTCATCTTTTTCTTCGGCTCACAGGTGATGCGAGGTGTGATCGAGGAGAAGACCAGCCGGATCATCGAGGTGATCGTCAGTTCCGTAAAACCATTCCAGCTCATGATGGGTAAGATCATCGGGGTCGGACTCACAGGGCTCACCCAGTTTCTGATCTGGCTTGTGCTTTCCGCATTTTTGATCACTGGCCTGAAAGCCGCCTTTTTCCCGGAATTGAACCAGACCCCCACTGAACAGGTGGTTGCCTCGGATATGTTTGGCAATGGGACATCCAACCTGGAAGGACAGGTACTTTCGGGATCAGATATGGATATGGCCCAGGAGGTTTTTGCATCGCTGAGGTCCATCAATGCAGGAGTAATGGTCGGTTCTTTCCTCTTCTTCTTCATTTTCGGGTACCTGCTTTATGCGGCCATGTTTGCAGTGATCGGATCCGCGGTGGATAATGAAACAGACACACAACAGCTGATCTTCCCTGTGATCCTCCCGCTTATCCTGGGCATCTACGTCATGATCAGCGCCATCAATAATCCGGATGGTGCCCTCCCCTTCTGGTTCAGCATGATCCCATTCACCGCGCCGGTGGTCATGATGGTCAGGATCCCCTTCGGTGTACCCTTGTGGCAGGTGGCCCTTTCAGGATCACTCCTGGTGGGAACTTTCCTGGGAATGACCTGGGTGGCTGGAAAAGCCTACCGGACCGGCATCCTCATGTATGGCAAGAAGAACAGTTTCAAGGAGATCTGGAAATGGCTCCGCTACAGCGCTTAAGAAGATGTCAATAGCCATCCTCGATTTTGGTACCAACACTTTTAACCTTCTGATTGCCGAACGAAAAGGACGTGGATTCCACATCCTTCATGCAAGCAAACAACCCGTAAAACTGGGACGGGGCGGGATCCAGTTCAACCGGCTCACGCCTGATGCCTTTGAACGGGGTTACGTGGCCATCGCCAACCACATGGAGACCATCCAGAAATTCGGGGTTGAAGAGATCCGTGCCTTTGCCACCTCGGCCATCCGAAATGCCACCAACGGCATGGAGTTTGTTGAGGAGGTAAAACGGCGCTTCGGGTTCCATGTGAGGGTGATCCCCGGAGATCGTGAGGCCGAACTGATCTACAAGGGCGTGCGCCAGGCACTGCCCATGACCGACCAGAAGGTGCTGATCCTGGACATCGGGGGTGGCAGCAATGAATTCATCCTGTGCAATTCAGAAGGAATCATCTGGAAACACAGTTTTGAGCTGGGCATGGCCCGGATAATCGAACTTTTCAATCTCTCGGATCCCATTACAAACGAAGAGGTTACAGCGCTTGAATCCTACTTCAGGCAGGAGTTGCAACTCCTGATGGAGGTGGTGCACCGGGAGAGACCGCTCACCTTAATAGGGGCTTCCGGCTCCTTTGACACCTTTTACTCCCTCCTCCGGGAAGAGGGGGGCGATGCCCCGGATGGAATGTATGGCAGGGAAATCCCAATGAATGATTACACCAGGCTTCACAAGATCCTGATCCGTTCCACCCTGGAGAAACGAAAAACCATGCCCGGAATGGAGCCTGTGCGGTTGGAGATGATTGTGGCTGCCTCGATTTTTGTTAGTTTTGTGATACGTGAATGCCACATCAAACGGCTCCTACACTCCGAATTTGCCCTGAAGGAGGGTGTGATTTCAGAACTGGTGGGAATTTAAGAGCCGGCGGCAAAAAATTTATACAAGAGCACATGGCACATATCCTGGTTATTGACGACGAGAGAAGCATCCGCAACACCCTCAAGGAGATCCTCGAATATGAAAAGTACACCGTTGACCTGGCCGAGCACGGGGCAGAGGGACTGGAGCTGTACGGGAAGGGAGATTATGACATTGTGCTCTGTGATATCAAAATGCCGGAAATGGATGGGCTGGAGGTACTTGAAAGGATCTCCCGGACGGAGGGCGATGCGCAGGTGATCATGATCTCGGGCCATGGAAACATCGATAACGCGGTGGAAGCCATCAAGAAAGGCGCCTTTGATTTCATTGAAAAACCCCTGGACCTGAACAGGTTGCTGATCACCATCCGGAACGCCCTGGATAAGTCCACCCTGATCACCGAAACCAAAGTGCTGAAGAGAAAGGTGAGCAAAGCTTACGAAATGGTGGGAGATTCCAGGGCCATCCACCATGTGCAGGAGATCGTGGATAAGGTGGCCCCTACCGATGCAAGGGTTCTGATCACAGGATCCAACGGCACGGGAAAAGAGCTGGTAGCCCGATCGCTCCATGAGAAGAGCAACCGAGCCTCCGCACCCTTCATCGAGGTCAATTGTGCGGCCATTCCCTCCGAGTTGATCGAAAGTGAACTTTTCGGACATGAGAAGGGGGCATTCACCTCGGCCATCAAACAGCGCAAAGGAAAATTTGAGCAGGCAGACGGCGGTACCATATTCCTGGATGAGATCGGCGATATGAGCCTCTCGGCGCAGGCCAAGGTGCTCCGTGCCCTGCAGGAGAATAAGATCACCCGGGTGGGAAGCGACAAGGATATCAGTGTGAATGTCCGTGTGATTGCTGCCACCAACAAGAACCTCAAGGTGGAAATCGAAAAGAACAGCTTCAGGGAGGACCTTTACCACCGCCTGAGTGTGATCCTGATCCATGTGCCCTCCCTCAATGAACGCCTTGAGGATATTCCACTGCTGGCGGACCACTTCAACCGCCAGATCTGCGAGGAATACGGCACACCCCCCCGAACGCTCAGGGAGGATGCCATCAAGGAGCTTCAGAAGATCAACTGGACCGGGAATATCCGGGAGTTCCGCAATGTCCTGGAACGCCTGATTATCCTTTGCGAGAAAGAGATCACCGGCAAGGATGTGGTGGATTTTGCCATGCCTATTTCCAAATAATAAATATCTCTAACCATGACCCTGAGTGAAAGTGCAAAACGACTTAAAGCGATGATTGAGCAGGCCATCGAGGATCACTGCCTGACCCGTGACGAGATGGATCAGATCCTGGCCATTGCCACGGAGGACAGCCACATTGATCCCCAGGAACAGGCTTTGCTCCAACAGCTCCAGGAATTAATCGAGAATAAATCTGTACGGATCATTCCCTGATCCAGGGAGTGAACCGGTGCGGGCGTACCTCCCTTTTCCATCATTCAACTTTCCGGGGATCCTTTGCACCGGGAGCGGCGCCGGCCCTCCTTTCGATGAAATAGTGTGGCCTCCGCTTGGATTCAATAAAGATCCGGGCAATGTATTCACCAATGATCCCAAGGATCAGGAGCTGTGTCCCACCCAGCACCAGGATGGAGATCATCAGCGAGGTCCAGCCCGGATTGCTCTTTCCCGCAAAATAGACGATCACTGCATAGATGCCATAGGCAATCCCTATGGCCAGTATGGTGAGCCCCAGGTAGGTACTGATGCGCAAAGGTTTGGAAGAAAATGCAGTCAAACCGTCGAAAGCGAACCTGAGCATTCGCCGGCCGGTATACTTGGACTTTCCCGAATTTCTCCCCGGTGCCACAAAGGAAACGGAGGTCTGCCGGAATCCCATCCAACCCACCAGTCCCCTCGTAAAGCGGTTGTGTTCATCAATGGAGAGGAATGCAACGAGAGCCTCCCTGTTCATGATCCTGAAATCGGATGAACTCTCCTGGATCCTCACTTCGGAAAGTGCATTGAACATGCGGTAGAACATTCCTGAAGTTCTTTTCTTGATGAATCCCGCATCCATGGTCGCTTCCCGTACAGTATTCACAATATCGTACCCCTCGTCCAGTTTTTCAACCAGGGGGAGGATCAGTGAAGGGGGATGCTGTCCGTCCGCATCCATTGTAAGAATCTTGTCTCCCCTTGCCTCATTAAGGCCCGCCAGCAATGCAACCTGATGCCCGAAGTTCCTGGAGAGCTTCAGTCCCGAAACCCGTGCATCCCCTTTTGCAAGTTGCTGGATCTCGGAGAATGTATCGTCCCGGCTCCCGTCGTCCACGAAAATGATCTCAAAATCCAGGCTGCCGCCGGAGAGTTCATCCAGGATCTCCCGGTAAAGGAAACCGATATTCTCCCTCTCATTATAGGCCGGTATTACAATGCTTAACATGAGTTTGCCTTCATCAAAGGTTAAATATACCAATTCTAAAACTTCTTTTCACTGATCTTTCAGCCTCTGAAAGATATAGATCCCGTACTCATACCCTCCCAGTGTCCTGAAGGGTGGATCGGGTTGAAAATGCTTGACCACCCTGAACCCGGGGTTGTTCAACAGTGCTGAGATGGGAAGGTTTCCTTCATTGGGACTGAAATGTGCGTCCCAGATCAAAATCTCATTGTCAAGGATCCCTTTCCCGGGCTGTGTGGTGTCAAAGACAAAGAGATGCAGCTGATCCCGGTCAAAGGGATCCATCTCCAGGTAATAGGGAAAAAAAGCATCATAATAATGGATCCTGTTCCCGGCAAGTTCCGAATCCTTCAACCATTCCGACGCCTCCTTCACCAGCCTCTGCTCACCGTCCAGGGGAACGGGGATCCTGTAGATTTGGAACGGGATGAAGAGCAGGTAAAGGCATAGCACACCGGTTGCAGGTGCCCGGTACTTTACCCCGATGCGGCTCACCTCCGTTACCTGGCTCCAGGCCATGGCCCCGAGGAGTGCTGCAGGGGGGACAATGGCGGCCATGACCCTGATCAGGCCCAGGGAGTTCCCCCATCCCCTCCACCAGAGCACGGTGTGCGCGGCAAAGTAGACCATAAATGGCAGGTAGGCCACCCAGAACTCAAGGAACCTCTCCCTCCTGGTTTGTTTCCTATCCCGCACATACCCGGCCACCCATGCAACCAGCCCGAGGATCACCAGGAAGGTCAGGGGGAGGCCAAAGATAAATTTGGAAGCCCTGACAAAATGCAAAAGCTCCCCTTTCCCGTACAACGGAGCAGCATCACCCCTGTATGGCATTTCATGCACCAACCATAGCAGGTCGTGGTAATGAAAGCTGCCCAGCAGCGTATAGAACAGGGTCCCCGAGAGGAGCAGGGGAAGCACTTTCCACTGATGCTTCAGGGCCAGTGCGATTAAAAAAAGAGGAATGATCACCACCCCTTCCGTTCTTGCGAAAGGCAGGAATGAGATGACCAGGGCGGCCCATCCGTAGTTTTTCCTGAAAAAGAGGAAAATGGAGACCATCAGCACCAGGCTGAATAAGATCTCGGTCATCCCGCTGAGCATCA
>JAHEEC010000195.1 GCA_024640885.1 Bacteroidota bacterium
AGGACGATCCCTTCAATATCCGAGATCAGGGTTAGTTTGTCCAGCGTAGATTTGGCCTGGTCCACCCGGCTTTCGAACTGGGAGATCTTCAGCTTCATCTTTTGCAGTTCCGATTGATTGATCTGTTTGAGGAATTCCAGTTTCTTCAGGGTAATATCCCGCTCAATGGCTGCCTTTTTCATCTCCAGCCCGATGATCTCCCGGGAGGAGGTTGAGGTAAACTCCATTTGTGCGGAATCCAGTTCAGTGATCCGGGTGGAGGCCTCAATGGTCTTTACCTGGGCTTCGAGCATCAGGAACTGAAGCTCCAGGTCGGCCACGGATTTATTGTACTCAGCCTTTGATTTCTCCAGTTCGTTGACAGCCTGAAGGTATTCACTGGCTACTTCCCGGGCCTCCATGATACAGAGGGTATCGCCTTTTTCCACCATGGTTCCTTCCGGGATCAGGTACTGGATGGTCACGTCCGATTGTATACCGGGACAGGCATAACTTCGCGTATTGACCGCTTCCAGCGTGCCGGAGACCGTGACAATATCCTTGAAATCCTTTTTTTCGATCGGGGAAGTAATCACCTGGTCGAATTCCATTCCCGTGGAGCAGGTGAGAAGAAAACCCGGGAACAGAACCAATGCCAAAGTGCGCCATCTATGTGGTTGGGGCAACATAGATACTTAAGGTATAAGTTCACTTTCCGGGCAGTCAGGGTTCCCTGCCCGGATAGGACTAATCAAGTTACAACATTATATTATAAATAATTAAGGATCAGCGAAAATAATAGTGAATGGGAATAAAATTGCATCTACTGCCGGAAACCCTTCTCGATCTCCTCAAGGGATTTCCCCTTTGTTTCGGGCAGCTTTCTGTAGATAAAGAAAAACCCTCCGAAGCAGATAATGGCATAGATCCAGAACGTACCATGGGCATCCAGTCCCCTGTTCAGATACGGGAAGGTGATCACCAGTATGGAACTGGCAACCCAGAGCATGGTGGCAGCAACGGCCATGGCCATCCCCCTGACCCGGTTTGGGAATATCTCTGAGAGCACCACCCAGGTAATGGGGGCCAGTGTCATGCCATATACGGCCAGGCACAGGATTATGATCCCAAGGATCACGGGCCCCTGAAGGTCAAGAAAATAAGCGGTCCCAAGCACCAGGTAGAGGAGCCCCAGTCCTATGGAACCAAAAAGCATGAGGCGCCTTCTCCCCCACCGGTCCACCATCCGCAAGGCAATGAGGGTAAAAACCAGGTTCACCGCCCCTGTAATCACGATGTTCAGAAGGATGTCCGATACCTCGTAACCTGCGGCCGAAAATACCTCCTCGGCATAATTGAAGACCACATTAATGCCGCACCATTGCTGGAAGATAGCCAGGATCATCCCAATAAACAGGACCGGCTTGATTTCCGGTGAGATCAGGCTTTTCAATTTCACCTTCTGCACGGCATCGGCCAGCGATTCGGCAATCTCCTTCCTGGCCGCCCTGGCATACTCATCGCCCCCGATCATCTGCAGTACCCATTCAGATTTCTCCCACCGCGACACCTTGGCCAGCCACCTTGGGCTCTCGGGGATAAAAAAGAGGAGTACGAAGAAAATGGTGGCCGGGGCTGTTTCCGCCCAGAACATCCACCTCCATCCCATCTGGCCGTTCCAGGAATTCTGGATAAAAAGGTCCGAAGCACCCGGCGGGACCTCCCTGGCAATGAGATAATTGGTGATCTGGGCCGCAAGGATCCCGATGACGATATTCAGCTGGTTCAGGGTCACCAGCCTTCCCCGGTACTCCGTGGGGGCCACTTCTGCGATATAGACCGGCGAAACAGCAGAGGCAATCCCTATTCCTATCCCCCCCAAAATCCTGAAAAGCATGAACCAAGCAAAGGAACCCACCGCCCCTGTCCCAACCGCACTCAGGGTAAAAAGGAGTGCGGCCATCATCAGGGTCCCTTTCCTTCCGAATTTCTCACTGAGCCAGCCTGAGATGACTGCTCCAACCACACACCCGATCAGGGCCGAACTCATGGCAAGTCCCTGGAGCCCGGGAGACTGAGTGATCTCAAAAAAACGCTCATAAAAGGGCTTGGCCCCCCCGATCACGACCCAGTCATAGCCGAAGAGTAAACCTGCCAGGGCAGAGATGAGCGAGATTCCGATGACATAACGAAGATTTAACTTCATCAAATAAGATCCGTTAAAAGCGGACCTGAATCTAACCATTTTTCAATACTTTTAATAAAAAAAATCAGCGCATGATGAAAAATCTTCTATGTTTCTGCCTGCTGATCACAGGCTGCACGGTCCAAAACCGGGAGTTCGGTAATACCCTGTCTCTTGAAGGAAACTGGAACTTCAGGATCGATTCACTGGATGCGGGGATTGCCGGGCAGTGGTACCTGGTGGCGGGTGAGGAGACCATTGCTTTGCCCGGATCCATGGCCGAAAATGGCCTTGGCTACGAGGTGACCCCACAAACGGATTGGACAGGAAGCATTGTGGACAGTTCATGGTTCACGGCTGATGAATATGAAAAATACAGGCAACCCGGAAACCTGAAGATCCCCTTCTGGCTGAAACCCGTCAAATATTACAAAGGTCCGGCCTGGTACCAGCGGGAAGTGGTGATCCCTGACAGTTGGGCCGGGACCCAGATCCTGCTGCACCTGGAGAGGCCCCACTGGGAATCCCGGGTATATATCAATGACCGGGAAGCAGGCAAAGCCAACAGCCTGGCAGTGCCCCATGTATACGACATCACCGGGTTCTTAAATAAAGGAAGGAACCTGATCTCTGTGCGGATCGACAACAGGGAGGTGGTACCGGTGGGAAAAAATTCTCACAGCATCAGCGACCATACACAGTCGAACTGGAACGGGATCGTGGGAAGGATCTACCTCGAATCCCGGAACCTTTTGCATATTTCAGATATCCAGGTCTATCCAGAGCCCCGGAACCAGCATGCAAGGATGGTCATTACCCTGCAAAATCAGACAGGGTCGGCCATGGAAGGGAACCTCTCCCTGCAGGCAACCGCATTCAATACTGATGCGCCTCACCAGGCCCCCCTGATTACCGTGCCCATTTCCCTGGCAGGCGGCGATCAGGAGGTGGAAGTGGAATATGCCATGGATACCGGTACCAGGTTGTGGAGCGAGTTCTCGCCTGCACTTTACAGCCTGGATGCAAGGCTCAACGACGCTGCCGGGAACACGCTGGATCAGCGTACTGAGACCTTTGGCATGCGTGAATTCAGTCCCGAAGGAACCCGGTTCCGGGTAAACGGGAACCCGGTATTCCTCAGGGGAACCCTGGAGTGTTGCATCTTCCCGCTCACGGGCCACCCTCCCACGGATGTGGCATCCTGGGAACATGTGATGATGCGCTGCAGGGAGCACGGCCTCAACCACATCCGGTTCCACTCCTGGTGCCCCCCTGAAGCCGCCTTCATGGCTGCAGATTTGCATGGGATCTATCTTCAGGTGGAGTGCAGTTCATGGGCCAATGATGGAACCTCCATCGGGGATGGGGGCATCATTGACCAGTTTATTTATGATGAGGGCGACAGGATCCTGCGTGAGTATGGGAACCACCCCTCCTTTTGCATGCTGGCCTATGGCAACGAACCCGCCGGCGATCACCAGGAAACGTTCCTGGCCGGACTGCTGGAATATTGGAAATCCAAAGACCGCAGAAGGGTGTACACCGCAGGAGCCGGCTGGCCCCTGATCCACGAAAATGAATACCACAATGGTCCTGAGCCGAGGATACAGCACTGGGGCGAAGGGCTGGGGAGCATCATCAACGCAGAACCTCCCAGGACCACTTTCGATTACGGGGAGGTGATCGCTCCATACCAGGTCCCGTTTGTGAGCCATGAGATCGGACAGTGGTGTGTCTACCCCGACTTCTCGGAGATGGAACGGTACACGGGTGTCCTGAAACCCACCAATTTCCAGATCTTCAAAGAGACCCTGGAGGAGCACCACATGGGTGACCAGGCACATGATTTCCTCATGGCCTCAGGGAAGCTGCAGGCCATATGCTACAAGGCTGAGATCGAAGCGGCTTTGCGTACACCGGGATTTGCGGGATTCCAGTTGCTGCAATTGCACGATTTCCCGGGCCAGGGGACTGCCCTTGTGGGGATCCTGGATCCTTTCTTCAATTCAAAGGGTTACATCACCCCGGAGGCTTTCAGGGAGTT
>JAHEEC010000196.1 GCA_024640885.1 Bacteroidota bacterium
ACTTTATCAGAGTCATGCTGAGAGCCTTCTGGCTCATTTCATTGGTAATTTTTAATCCGGTCACAAGCCTCTTCGCCCAGTCCGATGAAGATTGTTTGATGTGCCACGAGGATCCCGATCTGACCACTGAGCGAAACGGCAGGACTGTCTCCCTTTTCGTGGATACCTCCCGCTTCTCTTCTTCTGTGCACAATGGGAATACATGTCTCTCCTGTCACACCGATGCCGCCGAAGAGGGTTTTCCCCATCCCGAAGATCTGAAACCGGTCAATTGTGGCACCTGTCATCCGGAACCAATGGCAAGCAACAGGAGGGGTGCACACGGACAGGCCCTCCTGAGAAATGACCCCAATGCACCCAGTTGCAAGGAGTGCCACGGCAACCATGATATCCTGCATTACACAGACCCTAAATCCCGTACCTACAAGATGAATATCCCTTTCCTCTGTGGCAGGTGTCACCGGGAAGGCGAGGTGGTAGCCAGGATCTATGACGTGTCGGAACATAACATCGTTGAAAATTATACCCAGGGCATCCATGGCAGGGGCCTTTTTGAAGCGGGCCTGATCGTGACGGCCACCTGCAACGACTGCCACGGCAATCACCTGGTCCTGCCGCATACCAGTCCCAACTCCACCATTGCACTGGCCAACATCGCCAAAACCTGTATGAAGTGCCACACCAGGATAGAACAGACCCATCAAAAGGTGATCAAAGGCGAATTATGGGAAAAAGATCCTTCCGTAATTCCCGCCTGTTCGGATTGTCACCCCCCTCATAAAGTGGACATTCCCAAGATCCAGGCCAGGATCTCCGATAATTCCTGCATGAAATGCCACAAAGATGAGGAGACCCATAAGATGGTGGACGATGAAAGGGTCTCGCTTTACGTAGATCCCGCCATCCTGCCCAATTCAGTTCACAAGAACATTCCCTGTGCAAAATGTCATACGGAGGTGACGGACCATTTGAAACGGCCCTGTGCCACCAACAAACCTGTGGATTGTTCCGCCTGCCATGCGGAGGTTTTCGATATGTATTTTGAGAGTGGTCACGGGCAGGCACACTATAACCAGGTTGAAAATGCACCTTACTGTACCGATTGCCATGGCACACACGAAACCAAATCGAGGTATGATGATACCTCACCGGTCTACAGGACCGCCATCCCGGCACTTTGCGGGGATTGTCACCGTGAGGACGGAAAGGCCCCAAGGTCAGCCGAGCTGAAGGAGGTGAATGCCTTCGCCGATTACTCTTCCAGCGTTCATGGCCAGGGTTTAACGAGCAAAGGGTTGACCGTTAGTGCAGTATGTACTGATTGTCACTCAACCCACCTGATGCTGAAGGAGGACAATATCAAATCCTCCATCAATCCCTCCAACGTACAGCAAACCTGCGGAAACTGCCACAAGGGGATCTATGAACAATACATTAAAAGTGACCATGCATTTACCCTCGATAATAAGGGGAAAGATTATCCCACCTGTGTAAAGTGCCACAGTGCGCACGTCATTTCCGATGTGTCGCAGGATAAATTCATGAATGAGGTCACTGTCCAATGCGGATCCTGCCATGAGGAGACTGCCGAAACCTACATGGAAACCTATCATGGGAAAGCATACCAGCTGGGATATTTCGAATCGGCCAGGTGCTCGGACTGCCACGGGGCGCACCTGATCCTGAAAAAGGAGAATCCCGAATCCACCATTTCACCGCTTAACCTGGTGAATACTTGCGCGAAATGCCATGTGGGTGCCAACAAACGGTTCTCCAATTACCTGAGCCATGCCACACACAAAGACGATCCCAGGATGCATTTTGCCTATGTATTCATGACCTCCCTGTTGCTGTTTGTATTTATTTTCTTTGGCATTCACCTGATCATGTGGTTGCCAAGATCACTGTCTGAGCGGCTCAAGAAGAACAAGGTGAAGGTCAAGGAAGAAAGCAATCTCTACGTCAGGAGGTTTAACAAAGGACAGCGAATTACCCACATCTTCGTGATCATCAGTTTTATCCTGCTGGCGCTGACAGGAATGATGCTTAAATTCGCCCATATGGAATGGGCCAAGTTCCTGTCCAAACTTGTTGGGGGTGTGTCCAATGCGGGAGTACTCCACCGCATAGGGGCGGTGATCACCTTCGGCTATTTCTCATTCCATGTATACAACCTGATCAAGCTGAAAAGGGCCAAAAGGCTTTCACTTATGAAATTCATCCTGGGCAAGAATTCACTGTGGTTCAACAGGCAGGATATCCGGGACTTTATAGCCACAATCAAATGGTTCTTTGGAAAAGGGCCCAGGCCAAATTATGGCCGATGGACCTACTGGGAAAAGTTCGACTACCTTGCTGTCTTCTGGGGTGTGGCCATCATCGGTTTCAGTGGGCTGGTGCTTTGGTTCCCTGTATTTTTCACCAGGTTCATCCCTGGCTGGGTGATCAATGTCTGCCAGATTATCCACAGCGACGAAGCGCTGCTGGCGGTTGGTTTCATCTTTACGATCCACTTTTTCAACACCCACTTCCGCCCCGAGGCTTTCCCCATGGATACAGTGATCTTCACAGGTCACATGCCTCTGGAACATTTCAAGCATGAAAGGCCAAGGGAGTATCAGGAATTGCTGGAATCAGGTGGGCTGGATGAGGTAGTGTCCGAGAAAGAATTCTCTAAGGACTGGATGCGACTGATCAGGTTCTTTGGATTTCTTGCCCTGGGGATCGGAACGATCCTGATCGGATTTATTATCTACTCCTTCCTCGCAGGGTAGCAGGTTTAATCAGAAAAATATACTTTAAAAAAAGCGGTCTAATTGACCGCTTTTGCATTTTCCAGTAATATCTCGTAGCTGTAACCGTAACCAAAATCCTTATTGATGGAGAGAACCCCTTCCAGGGTCACCACTTCACCCACCTCAAAGGTTGATGGCGAGGTAACCGTAAGGTCGAATTGCTCCTCATATTCGGTCCCGTCCTGGAGATGGATCCAGTTCCGGTCCATAATCTGGGGATTGAACTTGGTCACTTCTCCCCTCACACGAATGGTTTTACCTGCGAAACTGGCGGGATCTGCGTAAAGATCGGCAATTGTGGTGGAGCCTTCAACGGATTCCACTTTGACCCCTGATTTCTCAATGGCGGTCTTGCTGCCGGGCGTATATTGCTGAGTTTCCTGTACCATGGGATCCTTTCCTGCATAGATGGCTTCCAGGAAGATGACCTCATCAAAGGTCCTGTCAAGCTCCTGGCTGTAGAATTCCTTCATCACCATTCCCCCCTGGTAATGGTAAAATTCTCCAGGCCTTGCTTCCATAGAGGGCACAGCGATCCAGTATTCGGGGCCTTTGCCATCTACAAGCAGGTAAGTGTAGCTTCCAACCTGTTCCACTTCTTTCACTTTTACAACCGTAAAATCACTCGCTGTATTGCTGCTGCAGGCAGCAATAAAAAGGATAAATCCGGCAATCAATAAATTTCTCACGATGTTCAAGATTTAATTTGTTAATACTGAATCATAAAGGTTCATGATAATTTTCCGCTATCATATAATGAATGTGAGGCCAAAGAAAAGAAAAATCCTCTGGTTTTAAAAACCAAAGGATTTTTCATTTTGTCCTTGTGATCCCGCTTTTTACTTGGCAAGCGTGGGATCCGGATGGGCAATCTTTGCAGAGGCCGTTTTAAAGTCAAATGACTTAAATGTGGGACTGTTGCTATTGTGGCAATGTTTGCAGGTCGCTTCCGTGGGGATGACCAATCCTTTTTCCTTGGCCATATCGAGATTCTTCATGATGGAGGCTCCCTTGTACATACTACCGGGTCCGTGGCAAGATTCACATGAAACTCCTTCAGCCATGGTAATGGTGGCCACCAGCTTGCTGTCAACGCTTCCGACTGTGGAATGACACTTGATGCAGGCCGCATCGGTGGATGGATCGGCAATGCCTTTGGCCTTGGCGATCTCCTTGGCCTTATCTCCGCTTAATGTTTTCATTGCATTTGCATGAGGACCTTCCAGCCACTTGTTGTACTGCTCACCCTTGGGGGGTTTATTGTGGCACATTTTGCATTTGTCAGCACCAATATACTTGAAATCCTGGGCCATTAAAGCACCACTAACAAAGAGGG
>JAHEEC010000197.1 GCA_024640885.1 Bacteroidota bacterium
ACAATCTTGATCCGCACTCCGTTTTGCTGGTGGTAATCCATGAAGAGGGTTTCGGCGCACCTTTTGCCCTCATCATAGCATGATCGCGAACCGATCGGGTTTACATTGCCCCAGTAGGATTCGGGCTGGGGATGGATGGTTGGGTCGCCGTACACCTCACTGGTGGAGGCCTGAAGCACCTTGGCTTTGATCCTTTTGGCAAGCCCCAGCATGTTGATTGCGCCCATCACCGAGGTCTTTACAGTTTTGATGGGATTGTACTGGTAGTGCACGGGGGATGCAGGGCAGGCCAGATTATAGATCTCATCCACCTCCACGTAAAAAGGGGCGGTGACATCGTGCCTGATCATTTCAAAATATGGATTGTCCAGGAGATGGGCAATGTTCCTTTTGGCTCCTGTAAAGTAATTATCAAGGCACAGCACCTCGTTTCCTTCATTCAGGAGCCTTTCGCAAAGTTGAGAGCCAATGAAACCTGCTCCTCCGGTGATTAAGATTCTTTTCATGGTTGATTTTGTCCCTTTCAGGGTTCCACCGGTCTTCTGCCAATGCTGTAATAGGTGAATCCATATTCCAACAACTCCTCCGGGTCATAAATATTCCTGCCGTCGAAGATCACTTTTTCATGCATCAATTTGTCCAGTACCCTGTAATTAAGCACCCTGAATTCGGGCCATTCCGTGATTACCACAAGTGCATCCGTATCGATCAGCGCTTCATATTTATCCTCGCAATACTCGATCCGGTCACCAAGCAACCTTCGACCCTCCTCAAGGGCCACCGGATCATAGGCCCTGATCCCCACGCCATCCCTGATCAGCTCTTCGATGATGCGAAGGGACGGAGCTTCCCTCATATCGTCTGTGTGGGGTTTGAATGAGAGTCCCCAGATCCCGATCTTTTTACCCTTCAGGTTGTTTCCGAAATGGGACCTTATTTTGGCAGGGATGACCCCCTTCTGACGGTCATTCACCAGTTCCACTGCTTTGAGGATCTCCAGGGAGCGTCCATACTCGTCCCCTGTCCTGATCAGTGCCTTCACATCCTTTGGAAAACAACTGCCACCATACCCTGCACCCGGGTATATAAACTTGCTTCCGATCCGGGTATCACTTCCAATTCCTTTCCTGACCATATTCACGTCGGCTCCAACCACTTCGCACAGGTTGGCGATATCATTCATGAAGCTGATCTTGGTGGCCAGCATTGAGTTTGCAGCATACTTTGTCATCTCCGCAGAAGTGATGTCCATGAAGATGATGGGATGTCCATTCAGGAGAAAGGGTTTATAGAGCCTGCGCATCAGTTTTTCTGCACGCTCGGAGTCTGTCCCGATCACGATTCGGTCCGGTTTTAAGAAATCATTGATGGCGGCACCCTCCTTAAGAAATTCAGGGTTTGATGCCACATCAAATTTTATCTTTTCCCCCCGGATGGCCAGTGCTTCGGCAACCCTCTTCCTGATTTTCTCAGCAGTTTTAATGGGTACAGTACTTTTTGTGGCGATGACCAGGTAATCCTGCATATGTTGTCCTATTTCGTCGGCAACGGCCAGGACATACTTAAGGTCGGCGCTTCCATCCTCATCGGGAGGGGTGCCCACGGCGATAAATACGGCTTCACAATCCTGAATGCTCTCTTTCAGATTGGTACTGAAAAATAAAAGGCCCTTCTCCACGTTGCTCTTTACCATATTCTCGAGACCGGGTTCATAGATGGGAATGATCCCCTTCTTCAGGTTTTCGATCTTTTTATGGTCAATATCCACACAATGCACCGTAATCCCTGTCTCTGCAAAACATGTCCCGGAAACCAACCCCACGTAACCTGTTCCTACTACTGCTATTTTCATATTCAGAGGGTTTATTAAATTGAGATGTAAAGTTAAATTTTTAAAGTAAAACCTGGCATGATGATTTTTAGTTTTTGACCTGGCTCCCGGAACTCTTGATGTCAGATGGGGGAATGCTGCACAAAAGGTGGTTATACAGGGTTTTACGCTTCTCTTTTTTTTGTGATTATTGGGCGATTTGTTAACTTTGCGCCTTGATTAAACAACCATAATGTCTAACTTATTAATTTTAAAGGAATTATCTAATGTCTGACGAAAGTAAAAAAGTTGCTCCTGCAACCGAAGAAAATGAGGCCCAGGCCGATGAGGGTAAAACCCCTCAGGAAAATGTAAAATCTGAAGCTCAATCAACTGAACCAGAAGAAGTAACTGAAGAAGATGCATCTGCAGATGATGCAACTGCAGAAGAAAAACCCGTTGCGGAAGAGATCACAGCCGAAGAAACCCCTGCTGAAGAAACCGCAGCTGAAGAAATCACCACCGAAGAAAAACCTGTTGAAGAAACCACCGCCGAGGTGGCCCCGGCAGAAGAGACTGCCATTCAGGCCCAGGAGGTTGAGGCCGAGGCAACTGTTGCAGCTGAGTCCCAAAGCGAGCCCCAACCCAAAAAGGAGGAGGTCCAGGAAATTAAAAACACTGGTGCGTCATTGGATACCGGTTTACAGGATTTCAACTGGGAAGAGTATGCTGCCGATGAGGATGAAACCACTGAAAACCATTCCAATTTTGAGAAATTGTACTCCGAAACCCTTTCCACCATTGCCGAAAATGAGGTGATCGATGGAACAGTGATTTCCATGAACAAGCGCGAAGTCGTCATCAACATCGGATACAAGTCCGAGGGGGTGATCTCGCTCAGCGAATTTCGGTATGATCCTGACATGACGGTTGGGGACAAAGTAGAGGTTTACGTGGAGAGCCAGGAAGACAAGAAAGGACAGCTGGTTCTTTCCCATAAGAAAGCCCGTGCCATGAGATCCTGGGATCGTGTCAACCAGGCGCTTGACCAGGATGAGGTGATCAAAGGATACATCAAATGCCGCACCAAGGGTGGTATGATCGTGGATGTATTTGGGATTGAGGCATTTCTGCCCGGTTCACAGATCGATGTGAAGCCCATCCGCGACTACGATGCCTATGTAGGGAAGAATATGGAATTCAAGGTGGTGAAGATCAACCATGAATT
The DNA here is from genome assembly GCA_024640885.1 of Bacteroidota bacterium. Classification (GTDB taxonomy): domain Bacteria; phylum Bacteroidota; class Bacteroidia; order Bacteroidales. The sequence goes on from JAHEEC010000197.1 coordinate 3,039, forward strand.
CAAGAATGTGGTAGTTTCCCATAAAGCGCTGATCGAAGAGGAGCTGGAACAGCAGAAGAAGGAGATCATTGCCAAACTTGAGAAAGGCCAGGTACTGGAAGGTACCGTCAAAAATATTACCTCCTACGGGGTATTTATTGACCTGGGTGGAGTGGATGGACTCATTCACATTACCGACCTGTCCTGGGGACGGGTGAACCACCCCGAGGAGATCGTGGAACTGGATCAGAAACTGAATGTGGTAATCCTTGACTTTGACGACGATAAAAAGCGCATTGCACTCGGATTGAAGCAATTGACCCCGCATCCGTGGGATTCACTGGATGATTCACTCAATGTAGGTGACCAGGTGAAGGGAAGGGTGGTAGTGATGGCCGATTATGGTGCATTTGTAGAGATCGCCGCCGGTGTGGAAGGATTGATCCATGTCTCAGAGATGTCATGGTCACAGCACCTTAGAAGTGCACAGGAATTCATGAAAGTCGGTGACGAAGTGGACGCTGTGATCCTAACCCTGGACCGGGAGGAGCGCAAGATGTCACTTGGCATTAAACAGCTTAAGACAGATCCCTGGGAAAAGATCGAGGAGAAGTACGGGGTTGGGACCAAACATACCGCCAAAGTTCGAAACTTCACCAATTTTGGGGTTTTCGTTGAGATCGAGGAGGGTGTGGATGGTTTGATCCATATTTCGGACCTGTCATGGACAAAGAAGGTCAAGCATCCTGCCGAGTTCACTGCCATTGCCGCTGACATCGAAGTGGTGGTACTTGAGATTGACAAGGAGAACCGCAGGCTGAGCCTGGGACACAAACAACTTGAAGAGAATCCCTGGGATGTCTTTGAGAGCGTGTTTGGAGTTGATTCAATCCACGAAGGAACGATCATTGAGTTGATGGATAAGGGAGCCGTAGTGGCTCTTCCCTATGGTGTGGAAGGATTTGTAACTCCTAAACATCTTGTAAAAGAGGATGGTAAACCTGTAAAGTTGGATGAGAAGTTAGATTTTAAGGTGATTGAGTTCAATAAGTCAGCAAAAAAGATTATCTTGTCTCATAGTCGGATTCATGAAGATGAGAAGAAAT
>JAHEEC010000198.1 GCA_024640885.1 Bacteroidota bacterium
TTGTTTCCAGTTCCTTTTCCGGATGGCAAAGCTTACTCCCATCCCGGAGACAAAGAACAACAGGGGGATCCTCCACACATTCAGCATGGACATGGGAGGCCAGAGGGATTCGAGGGATTGGCCATTCTGGATGAACCCGATGAACACACCCCAGGGCTGGAACCCGATGCCAATGTGGTACACCAGGAGCAACCCGATGGCGATGACCCTTAACCAGTCGATATCGTATCTTCTCATTGCGGCAGACATTTTTCCTGTTTTTTTTATAGGTTCACTTAGCGAAGCATTCCTGCGATGACCGGGCGGGTCTCTTCAAGCTGCCTGTAATCCAGTTTTAATCCCAGTGGTCCCAGGTTTTTGCTGAACTCATCGTAAATGGGCTTCACCGGTTCGAAGGGACCTGCTACCGATTCCAGTGCAGTGGATCCGTAGATGTTCTTTAAACTCTTGTCAGCACCGTTGGCAAGCAGCATTTCCACGATCTCGGTTCGGCACAGAAAAGCTGCACTGTGAAGGGCGGTGGATCCTTCGTTGTTCTGAAGGTTCACATCGGCCCCCGCCGCAATCAAAGCCCTGGCCACTTCGGTCTTTCCCAGCACTGCTGCAGAGATCAGCGGTGTGGAATTCATGGTGGGTTCCCTGGCATCCAGGTCAGAACCTGCCTTAATGTGTTGTTGGATGGCTTCCAGATCCCCCAGGAAGGCGGCCGTATGGATATCCACGCTCGGGGGATTGACCGGGGTTTCTGAATCAGCGGATTCACTCTCCTGGCCGGCGGGGTTCTGCTGGTTACTCCCGCATGCCATCATTGAAAGAACAGCTGTTGCCATGATTGCGGTGCGGATCACTTTTACTGAAATGACTGTGTGTGTTTTCATTTTCTTATGGTATTTGGTTTGCAAATTTCGTTGATGTAAAGGTCCGGCCAATCATGATGCACCGCTAATCACACATGAAGCAAAAGATATCAAGTTTGAGCCGGGGGTTGTAATTATGACGCAAGGGTGTCAATTATGGTGCAAATGACCGGATGTCCATATGGTCGGGATTTCGTATCTTTTAAAAAAATTTCCAAATTCCACCTGGCCACTGAAGTCTAATGCCCGATCCTGATCCCACAAACCATCCTTTCATTCAAAAGATCACCGAGATCGTTGAGGAGCACCTTTCCGATGAGCGGTTCGGGGTCTCTGAGCTGGCCCGTGAAACAGGCATGAGCCGTTCCAACCTGCTCCGGAGGGTCAAGAAGGATACTTCACTTTCCGTTAGCCAGTTTATCAGGCAGGTCCGGTTAAAGAGAGCCATGGAGATGCTGAGACACCATTCCTTCACCGTGTCTGAAGTGGCTTATAAGGTGGGTTTCAGCAGTGTCTCTTACTTTATCAAATGTTTCGGGGACCATTTTGGTTATCCCCCGGGTGAGGTTGGGAATAAGGAATTTTCGAATGTGGGACCCGGACAGGCAGAAGCGCAGGGATCAATGAAAAAGCGCTTTCTTTTCATTGGCCTGGCCATTGTGCTGGTTGTCGCAGGGGGTATCTTGTTCATGGTGTTGAAACCATTCTCATCCGGGGAAGGTGCACTGGAAAAATCCATTGCGGTGCTGCCCTTCAGGAACGACAGCAACGACTCCTCCAATGTGTACATCATTAATGGCTTAATGGAGTCCATCCTGGATAACCTTCAGCAGATTGAAGACCTGAGGGTGATCAGCCGCACCTCTGTGGAGCAGTACCGGAACAATCCCAAAACCTCCCCGGAGATCGCACGTGAGTTGAACGCTACCTTCCTGGTGGAAGGCAGCGGGCAGAAAATCGGGGACCAGATCATGCTTACAGTTCAGCTGGTGGAGGGTTCAAGCGATGATCACCTCTGGTCGGGCCAGTTCACCAGGCAGGCGAAGGATATTTTCGCATTGCAGAAAGAGGTGGCCATGCGCATTGCTCATGAAATTGAAGCGATCATTACACCTGAAGAGGCTGAGCGGATCAATAAAATACCTACGGATGACCTGGTTGCATACGACTATTTTTTAAAAGGACTGGACCTCTTTTTCAGTGGAACCAGGGAAGGGCTCCAGGAGTCCATTCCCTATTTTGAGAAAGCCATTGCCAGGGACGGGGAATTTGCCCGTGCTTATGCAGACCTGTCGCTGGCTTACGGATTGCTGGATCTGGGTCAGGTCGAGAAGAAGTATGTGACACTGATCGGCCAGAATGCAGATCAGGCCCTGTTGTTTGATTCGAAACTGGCCCAGGGTTTGATTGCCAAAGCCTTCTATTTTATTGTGATTGAACAGTACAACCTTGCGCTGCCCTACCTTGAAAAAGCACTTGAATACAATCCCAATTCCGCACTGGTTATTAATACCCTGTCCGATTATTACGCACGGTTGGTTCCCGATACTGAGAAATACCTTGAATATGCCCTGAAAGGGATCAGGTTGGATATAGCGGCCCAGGATTCCACCGATGCGAGTTTCATCTATTTGCATATAAGCAACGCCTTCATGCAATCTGGTTTCGTCAATGAAGCGGAACAGTATATTGCCAGATCACTGGATTATAACCCGGAAAATCTCTATGCTGCACATCTGAATGCGTTCATCCACTATGGGATTACCCATGACCTCCCCACCACCCGGGATCTCCTGGTTGAAATCCTGAACAGCGACCTGACCAGGATCGAGGTTATCAGGGATATCGGGATGATCAGTTATTACATGAGGGATTATGAAGGCGCACACAGATATTATAAAAAATTCATTGAGATCAGGGAGGCCCAGAAGCTGGACCTCGACCGTAGTGAAAATGCAAAAATAGCCATGGTCTGGGCGGAGCTGGGGTTGGTGGAGGAATCGGAGCATTTCCTCAGGGACTACCTTGATTATGCCGAAACTGACAATTCAATTTATAAGAATCTCAGTCTGGCAGTCTATTATTCCAGCACAGGTGACCTGGAAAGGGCAGTGGAACAGATGAAGCTTTTTTCGCTACAGGAAAATTATCCTTACTGGTACGTTCTTTTCCTGGATATCGATCCCCTGCTGGATCCTGTGAGAGAGGTGCCTGAATTCAAGACGATCCTGGGCGAGATTGAGAAAAGGTTCCGGGAATATCATGAACGGATGCGGGCATCCCTCGAGGAGAAAGGCCTGATCTGAGGATCCATTACATCCATGTCGCGGACATCCAGGGCTCGATCCCGATCTCGGGATCCACATCGAAGGGAGCGGTCATCCAGGATTCCAGGGAAATTTCCCCCTCCAGGATGCTTTGAAGGAACGGAGCTTCCATCCATGTTTCAAGTGCCGGTTCTGTTTCAATGGCCACCTCATCCTCAATTGGAATAGCGGGCTGCGATCCTGCAATGTATCCATGGCCTCCTGCAGAAACCTGCCGGACATCCCAGCTGCTAAGGTCATACATCCATGGTTCCAGCTGGCTTTGGTGCCTGCCGGGATTGGAATAATATTGAACTGCCTGAGGGTTGTTCATGGTGAGCAGACTCCCGGTCTCCCGGATCTGTCCGAAAGAAATAACGGCCATTGCGACCAGTGCGATGCTTGAGATAATTCTTATGGTTTTCATGACTTATTTATTATCACATGATAGACGGTGATTCGTTTTATAATGCAATAATAAGGAGCCCTGATCACCTGCAAAACAGTTAATCGGCGGATGGGATAAATTTACCGGTCAATGTCCAGTTATTTTTCGTTAACTCCCTTTTAGTCCGGAAAAGTTCGCTGATAAAGAGGCTATTCTGTCCAGATCCGTTCGGTGGATGTGCCGTGACAACTGTTGCATTGCCCGGTGGTGGTGGCCTGGTTCATATGTTCAACGGAAGTGTTGCCCTCCATGGCCGGATAAAGACCGTCCCCGAAATTCACAGCTTCGGTGGTATAAAAGTTTCCCATCGCATCCACCTCCAGGGTAAGCTTCAGGCTGCCTGTCCCTTGTGGACCGCTGTATAAGCTCAGGGTGGCATTTGGGTAGGTGGCGGTCCTCTGGATATTGTAGACGGTACCGGCCAGGGTAAACCGGCCTTCCCCCTCCCCGCCGGAGGAATGGCATCCCATGC
>JAHEEC010000199.1 GCA_024640885.1 Bacteroidota bacterium
CACCGTGCCCGGCACCCCTTGCGAAACCGCCCGGTTTGTAAGCGAATGGGTTGTGATGCTGGTAAATAAAGGGTCCCAAAGGGTGGTCACTTACGTAAACCCCGTCGGCATAACCTGAAAATTCAGTGCCAGGTGCTGCATATTGGAGGTAGTACCTGCCGCCGTGCTTGTTCATCCATGCACCCTCCACGAAAGGGCTGAGGAAGGTATTGTCAGCATGTTCCCCGAAACGTTCCCACCCATGCAGCTCATCCTGAAGCCACAGCAACTCCTTCCTCTCTCCCATTGGCTCGAAATTGCGGGGATTCACCTCCTGTCCATAGATGGGATAGGTATTGCTTGAGCCCCAGTAGATAAATAGTTTCCCGTCATCGTCCAGGAAAAAGGCAGGGTCCCAGGCCCCCACCTGGAAAGAGTCAACCACCTCGGTCCAGTTATCCTCCGTCGGATGGGTACTCATCCACAGCGGGAAGGTGCGCGTATGTGTGGACCCGATTACCAGCAGGGTATCTCCCTTGGCGAGAACCGCAGGTGCACATAATTCATCCCATACCTGATGCCAGGGTTTGAGGAACCTGCGGGGTACGAATTCCCAGGCGGCCATATCGTCGCTCCACCAGTACCCATACTGGTTGGTTGAAAAGAGGTAGTAGTGGTCACCCATCAGGGTAATGACCGGGTCGGCGGTGGCACGGTGCTTGCCCTGCTCCGTAAAGTTGGGTATGGCATTATAGGCATAATCAATATTCATGGGATTGCAGTAGGTCCGGACCTGTGCCTTTGCTGTTCCCACAAAATTCCAACATAAGATCATCAACACATAAACTTTTCTCTGTATCATTCTTTGGATCATGGCGTTTGCATTTAATCAATAACCGGTGACGAAATAAAAACAAGGGAAGCTTGCCGGGGGCTCCACGAGAAGCCAGGCACATTCCTTCCCTGTATCAGAAGGGCACACCAAGGACAGAAAGTTAGGAAATATTTTATTAGGGGGAGGGCTTCAGGTCCCCGGATCCTTTAATACGTCCTGACCTTTCTTAGGGTTACCCTAATTGAGGAAATTGTCATCCGCACGATGTGACTGAAATCACTTTTGTTGTCTAAGCCATAAAAGAGCACATCATGTCAATGATCAGTTTGAATCCGGCACGACCGGGCCTGTCTACCGTAAGCCCGTTCCTTATCACCGAAGACCCCCAAGGGCAGCTGGATTTCATTAAATCAGTCTTCGGCCCCGAGATCACTGAACAGGCTGTTACGGACCTGGAGGGAAGGATCGGGATTAAGATAGGAAATACAAACCTGCTGCTGGCAAAAAGTACGGAACACATGACCGTCAGGCCCTGCACGCTCTACGTGTATGTAAAGAACCTCAAGGAGACCTTCCACAAAGCCATAGACAAAGGTGCAAAGAGTCTCTATGAACCTTTTGAGAGGTTTAACGGGGACGAGGAGTGTGGATTCCAGGACGGGGATGGCAATCATTGGATTTGCGCCAGGTTTGTCAGGCTTATCAACCAGCAGGAGATGGTGGAGCGTTTCGCTGCCCAATTATAGTGTTCGGATCCATGAAGAAAAATATTCCTTATTACAGTTTGCTGGCGGTGATTGTGACACTGCCCTACCTCCTGAAGATTGTGCACCCGGAAGACCCGGCCAGAATCGCCGGGATCGATATTGAATTTGTCCTCTTTGGACTCATCCTGATCACCGTTTCATTGTACCACAGGTTTACCCTGCCTACGGCCCTTACCGGACTTTTCTCCGTGATGATGTATAAGATCATCCTTGGAGGGTACCCGATGCTTGCACACCTGAATGATGAGAAGATGATCCTGATCAACCTGCTGGGTCTTTTGCTGGGTTTTGCCTTGCTGGCCAGCCATTTTGCTGAGAGCGGATTACCTGATATTCTACCGAGATGGCTTCCGGATGACTGGAAGGGTCCGTTCATGCTGCTGGTCTTTATATTCCTGCTCTCTTCTTTCCTGGACAATATTGCTGCTGCCATGATTGGCGGCACCATAGCCCTGGTCGTTTTTAACCGGAAAGTACATATAGGATACGTGGCTGCAATTGTGGCTGCAAGCAATGCAGGCGGGTCGGGAAGTGTGATCGGGGATACCACCACCACCATGATGTGGATCTGGGGTGTACCCGCAACCCGGGTGGTCCACGCATACCTGGCCGCAATCCCCGCACTCCTGATTTTTGGTTTTTTCGCTTCGAAACAGCAGGACCGGTACCATCCCATTCAGGCCCTCCCCAATAAAGGGGCAAAGATCGACTATAAAAAATTATTGATTGTCATCCTTATCCTGGCAGGTGCAATCCTCACCAACATCTTTTTCGAACTGCCAGCCCTGGGCGTTTGGTTGGGCCTTGCCATTGGTGCAGTCATCAGCAAAACCTCATGGGGAGTCCTGCCCGGTGCGCTGAAGACCAGTATATTCCTTTTATCCCTTGTCCTTATCGCCTCCCTGATGCCTGTGGAGAAGTTGCCCCCGGCTTCCTGGCAATCCACCTTTTTACTGGGATTCCTTTCATCGGTCTTTGACAACATCCCCCTCACAAACCTGGCCCTCACCCAGGATCACTATGATTGGGGAATGCTCGCTTTTGCTGTAGGATTCGGAGGGTCAATGATCTGGTTTGGCTCCTCAGCCGGTGTGGCAATCACCAGTATTTATGGTGAGGCCAGGTCATTCGTCAAATGGGCAAAAGGAGGATGGCACGTGGCTGTGGCTTATGTGATTGGTTTCTTTATTCTTTTCCTGGTGGCCGGCTGGCATCCTTTTCAGGTCAAGAATGGCAGGGGATCACCCGCAGTGATGGAAAAGGTGGACCCGCAGGTGGCTCAACCATAAAGATCCGACAGTGATGATCCAGACAGCAACTCTATTCCCATTCACAGAACCTGTCTATATCTTCACCACATTAATTTCAGCCATATTTCTGGCCCCCTTTCTTTTCCGCCTGCTGAAGATACCCGACGTGGCCGCTTTCATCCTGGTAGGCATCCTGCTGGGGCCTTACGGATTTCACCTGCTGGACCGAGATTCCAGTATCGAGTTGCTGGGGACAGTGGGCCTGCTCTACATCATGTTTATCATGGGACTGGAGCTGAATCCGGAAAAGCTAAAAGAAAGCTTCCGGCACAGCATTCTTTTCGGTGTATTCACCTTTCTGTTTCCTTTTATATTCGGACTGATCGTTTCCAGGCTCCTTCTGAAACTGGATCATGAAGCCATGTTCCTGGTGTCGATCATGTTCTCATCCCACACCCTGATCGCCTATCCCATCGTCCGAAAGATGGGGGTGAACAGGGACATATCAGTATTGACCGCCATAGGAGGCACCATCATCACAGATACCCTGGTCTTGCTCATCCTCTCCATCCTTACCCAGAAACAGGGTGATGGCACCATGGCAGTTCACCTTGCAAAGACCCTCATACTCTTCGCAATCTTTATACTGGTCATCTTCTACAGTTACCCCAGGGTCGCCAGGTGGTTCTTTGCCAATGTCAAGCGGGACCGCCCCGTCCATTTCCTGTTACTCATATTGCTGGTCAGTATCTCCTCGGTCCTGGCAAAGATCATCGGCTTTGAGCCCATTATCGGAGCATTTGTGGCGGGTATGGCACTCAGCCGATCCATTCCAAAAAATTCACTGTTAATGCACCACGTGGATTTTGTCGGAAACATTTTATTCATCCCGGTATTCCTTATCGGGATCGGAATGATGATTAATCTCAGGGTTCTCTTTACAGGGGCATACCTCTGGTACCTCTCAGCCATACTGGTCACCGTTGCACTTGCGGGCAAATGGGTGGCTGCCTTTTTCACCCAGAAGTCATTGGGATTTTCCGTGGTTCAAAGGAACCTCCTGTTCGGTTTATCCAGTTCACGGGCGGCGGCCACCATTGCGGTCATTCTCATTGGTTACAACCGGGGTCTGATCGATGAAAACATTCTCAATGCCACTGTGCTGCTCATACTTGCCACCTGCATGGCAGCATCCTATTTGACAGACCGATCGGGTAAAAGGATGGTCCTTGAAGGATTGGCAGTGAGG
>JAHEEC010000087.1 GCA_024640885.1 Bacteroidota bacterium
CACTTAACAAACTTTACAATTATACCAACTTGTTTACAATAGGCATAGCAGGAGGCACCGGGTCGGGCAAGACCACCGTGGTCAAGAAGATCCTGGAGCGCATCCCCCGTGACCGGGTGGCGCTTGTACCCCAGGATTCCTATTACAGGGACAGCGGCCACCTGCCACTGGAGGAGCGGCAGAAGATGAATTTTGACCATCCCGATTCGCTGGAATTTGACCTGCTGGTGGAGCACATCCGGCAACTCAAGGCGGGGAACCCGGTACTACAACCCATCTACAGTTACCTGACCTGTACCAGGGCCAAAGAGACCATTCCCATTGAACCCAGGGAGGTGATCATCCTGGAGGGGATCCTCATCTATACCCACATGCCGCTGGTGGAGGAGATCGATATCAAGGTTTTCGTGGACGCCGACTCGGACGACCGGCTGGGAAGGGTCATTGAACGGGACATGATGGAGCGAGGCCGGTCGGTCCAGCAGGTACTTGACAGGTATGAGAAGACGGTGAAGCCCATGCACCTGCAGTTCATCGAACCCTCCAAGCGGTATGCCGATATCATTGTGCCCCAGGGAGGAATGAACGAGGTGGCCATCTCTATTCTCCTGAACACCATTGAGAAAAAGCTGAACCTCTAGACCGGGAATGCGGACATTTTGGCTGTTGATTTACATTTGGAACAATATTTGTTTTATATCTGTGAAACCTGTAAGTTTAAATCCTGATGCTGGCACGTGAACTCATATCGGATGTGGTGACCGCCCTGAAGACTTCGGACACCGGAACCAGGGCCCTTTCGTGGATGGAAGTGTTCCGCGTAAAGCACCTTCCCATCGTGAATCACAGGGAGTTCCTCGGGCTGATTTCCGATGCCGACATTTACGATTTGAATAATCCCGACGAGCCGGTGGGCAACCACGAGCTTTCGCTCCAGAAACCATACGTGAACGAGGGACAGCATATCTACGAGGTGATCGAGTTGCTTTCCCGCATGGAACTTACCCTTGTGCCCGTGCTCAATGCCGATAAGCAGTACCTGGGTGTGATCACCCAGGAGGACCTGACCCGGAAATTTGCCCGGCTTTCGGCCATGCAACAACCTGGAGGCATCATCGAGCTTGAGATGAACCAGCTTGACTACTCCCTGAGCCAGATCTCCCAGATCGTGGAGAGCAACAATGCCCGCATCCTCAGCCTTTATGTGGCCAACTCCGACGATAATTTAAAGCTCCGGGTGACCCTCAAGGTCAACCTGACCGATCTCACATCCGTCATGGAAACCTTTAACCGCTACAATTACACCGTGGTCTCCTCCCATCTTTCCGAGGAGGACCTGGATGAATTTTACCAGGAGCGCTTCGATGTCTTTCTAAAATTCCTGAATACCTGATCATGCAAGTTGCTGTTTTCGGGCGGAATTTCCCCTCCTATGCCCGTGAAAATATTGCCACCATGTTCAACAAATTCAACCTGTTGAATGTGGATGTCTGGATCTTTGAGCCTTTGTATGAGTTCCTCCAGAAAAAGGCCGGGCTCAGACCGAAGGTGGCGGGGCTCTTTACCGATCATACCGACCTCCCCAAAGACCTTGATTTTCTTTTTTCGCTGGGGGGCGACGGCACCTTCCTGGAGACAGTGACACTGGTCAGGAAGACCGGGATCCCTGTGCTGGGTGTGAACATCGGACGACTGGGGTTCCTCTCATACATCTCCCAGGAGAACCTGACCGAATCGCTGGAGAGCGTTTTCAGCGGCAAGTTCGACATTGAGGAACGGATGTTGCTGAAGGTGGAGACTTCGGGAGGCTCCCTCAATGAGCTGGATGTGGCCCTGAACGAGGTGCGGATCTATAAGAACAGCGGCTCCCTGATCACCATCCATGTGAAGGTCAACGATGAATTCCTGAGTGCCTACTGGGCCGATGGATTATTGTTATCAACACCCACAGGGTCCACTGCCTATAACCTCAGCGTGGGAGGCCCCATCGTGGTGCCCGAGTCCAATAATTTCGTGCTTTCACCCATCGCCCCGCATAACCTGACCGTCAGGCCCCTGGTGCTGCCAGACTCAGCGGTGCTGCAGCTTTCCGTCGATACAAGGGACTCCCAGTTCCAGCTGGCCCTGGACAGCCGCACGGTGGACCTGGATGTGGATACCATCGTGACGGTCCGCAAGGCGGACTATACCCTGAAGATGGTCCGGATCGAAAATATAAGCTTCTACAGCACCCTGAGAAACAAATTGATGTGGGGGGCAGATAAGCGGAATTAAAAATATTTGTTTATTTTTATTCTTTGAAACCGAATTCCCTGGCCATGAAAAAGCATTTGTGGATCCTGATCATCGCCCTTCTCGTGCTGAGCTCCTTTGACAGCTACGGGCAGCGCTGGCGGCTTCGCAGGTATGAAGCCGACGTCTACCTGGGCGCGGTCTCCTTTCACGGGGACATCGGACTGGCCGATAAACCATTGATGAACAATCTCAACGGGATAAGGCCCACCATCGGATTCAAGCCCGGATTCAAGCTCAGCCAGGATTTTACCATTACACTGGACCTGGCCTACATGATGTACGGAGGAAAGGATGAAGAGGGTTCCACACACAGCAGGCTGTACTCTTTCAACACCCATGCTTTCCAGCATGTGGCCCGGCTCGAGTATTACCTCATCGGGGACAGCCGGACCTTTATCTCCGGGGCGGTCTACAACCGCAGGGGGATGGTCAACAACTACAACAAGCTCTTTGTGTATTTTTTCGGTGGTGCGGGAGGAGTGATGTCCAAGTCCAAGGTGAAGGATTTAAGGAACAATGGAGAGGAACCCCTGGCCAACCCGGGGTACGACAATAATTTACATTACACGGCCGTTTTTCCCCTGGGAGGAGGGGTCAGGTGGGCCCTGGATCCGCGCTGGAGCATAGGCGCGGAGATCGGTTACCAGTTCACCCTGTCCGATTACCTGGACGGGTATTCCTCCGCCTGGTCAAAATATAACGATTCATATTACCTGACGAGTGTTAAAGCAATATTCAGCATACGAAGTGACAGGGAGGGGCGGCCCGTCTTCAAGAAACTCTACAGGTAGGGGTCCCGGCGCTTCCGGGAGTCTCCTGCTGGTTATTATCACCACACTACTCTTCTTAACAACGCCCGGGATTGCACAGCGCAAAACCGATATCGGTTTTTTTGCAGGAGTGCCCTGGTACATGGGTGACCTGAGTTCGATGGTGCCGGTCCCCCATCTGATGCCTCCTGCCATCGGACCGATTGCCAGGTATAATTTTAACATGCGGAACGCACTGAGGGCGCATGCCATATTTTACACTTTGAGTGATTCTGAAGAGAATTTCAGGGGGGGATTGGCAGAATTCCAGTCAAGTTTCGTAGATTTGGGCCTTGATTTCGAATTTAACTGGTGGCCCTATAAAACGGGCAACCCGAAAACGAAGTATTCGCCCTATGTGTCGGCTGGATTGGGTTACAGCCTGAACTATGCCGGCGGATCGGTTTCACACCTTTACCTGCCCTTCGGGGGAGGTTTGAAGGCCAACCTGGGAAAAAGACTGAGTGGTGGGGTTGAGGTGAATATGCGAAAGACCTTCACCGATCTGATCGACGGGATCACGAACCTGGGTGGTGAAACGGTGCAGACACCGGTGGGGAACAATGATTGGTATATGTTTACCGGGGTGTTCCTCACCTATAAGATATTTAATTACAGGGAAGAGTGTCCGACATATGATTAATGGATGAGGAGTGGATTGAGAATGAATTTGAAGGAACAGATAAACAGGGATAGCCTGCCACGGCACATCGCCATGATCATGGATGGCAATGGCAGGTGGGCCCAGAAGAAGGGTGGAGAGCGCCTATTCGGACACCGGAACGGTGTGGAGTCGGTGCGCCAGGTGGTGGAGGCAGCGGGAGAACTGGGGGTGGAATTCCTTACCCTCTATGCCTTTTCAACCGAGAACTGGAAGCGCCCCAGGACCGAGATTGACGGACTGATGACCCTGCTGACCAGCACCATTGCCAATGAAACCAGAAAACTAAACGAGAATAATGTCCGCCTGCTAGTGATTGGAAATCTTGCTGATCTTCCAAAAAGCGTACAGAAGCATCTCATGAATTCGGTCAATTTCCTTTCGGGAAACACCGGCCTTACGCTGGTGCTTGCACTCAGCTACAGCGGCCGGTGGGAGATTACCGAAGCGGTAAAACGAATGTGTCAAGATGCCCGGTCCGGGAAACTGGATCCTGACAGCATTGATGCGTGCCTGGTGGAGTCCTACCTGGCCACTTCGTTCATGCCCGATCCTGAGTTGCTGATTCGCACAAGTGGAGAGAGGAGGATCAGTAATTTCTTGCTCTGGCAACTTGCCTACACGGAGCTGTACTTTACACCGGTACTATGGCCCGATTACCGCAAGGAGCATTTTTATGAAGCCATTATCGATTATCAGAGACGGGAGCGACGATTCGGTAAGGTCGATGAAAAAAGAGCCATTACCTTGAATAATTAAAAGCAGGAATGAGACAACGGACCTTTCTATTTTTTATGCTCCTGATCCTCGCTTCGGGCCTTGTGGCCCAGGAGGGAGTCGAACCTGATACGCTCCAGGTCATGGACTATCAGAATCCCAGGGAATATGTGATTGCCGATGTGACCGTCAGCGGTATCGAATTCATCCAGAAGGAGGTACTGGTGAGCCTTTCAGGCCTTAAAGTGGGGAAAAAAGTGACCCTTCCCGGGGATGCGGTGACCGATGTCCTCAAGAAATTCTGGGCACAGGGATTGTTCTCCGATGCCAGAATTTCAGCCACACAGATCAGGAACGACAGCGTCTGGCTGGACATCTACCTTACAGAACAACCGCGGATGTCGAGGCTGGAAATCAAAGGCATCGGCAAATCGGAGACCCAGGATGTGATGGAGAAGATCAACCTGAGGAATGGTCAGCAGGTCACAGCCGATATCATGGACAACACTTCACGGATCATCAGGGAACATTTCATAGAGAAAGGATTCCTCAATGCGGAAGTATTCATCAACCTGCAGGAGGATACCCTCCGGGTGAACATGGTACAGATGGTGATCGACGTGGAGAAGAATGCCCGGGTGAAGATCGATGAGATCTATTTTAACGGGAACCAGGCCTTTAAACCCACCGTGCTGAGAAGGAAGATGAAGGACACCAAGAAGGTGAACATCAACATTTTCAAAGCTTCAAAGCTGGTGGCCGAAACCTTCAAGGAGGATAAGAAGAAACTTGTGGAGTTCTACAACGAGAATGGCTACCGCGATGCCAAGGTGCTCTCAGATTCAGTCTCCATTTCACCTAAGAAACCGAACCTGCTGGACCTTTATATTAACCTGGAGGAGGGCAACAGGTACTACTTCGGGGATGTAAAGTGGATCGGGAACACCAAGTACCCTTCGGAGCTGCTGGATGCAGTGCTGGGGATTGAAAAGGGGGATGTGTTTGACCAGAAGGTGCTGGATGACCGCCTCTTTATTGATGAGGACGCCGTCAACGGGGTTTACCTTGATAACGGTTACCTCTTCTTCCAGCTCACTCCTGTGGAGGTGAGCGTGGAGGACGATACCATCGATTTCGAGATGCGCATCTACGAGGGGGAGATTGCCATCATCAACAACGTGATCATCAAGGGGAACAACCGGACCAACGAACACGTGGTGAGGCGCGAACTGCGCACCCTGCCGGGTGACAAGTTCAGCAAGCAGGAGCTGATCCGGACCGTAAGGGAACTGGCCAACCTGGGCCACTTCGATCCGGAACAGATCGAACCCAATCCCATCCCCAACCAGTCGGACGGAAGTGTGGATATAGAATATAAACTGGTGGAAAGGGCCACCGACCAGCTGGAGGTATCCGGGGGTTACGGAGCCGGGATGCTGGTGGGGACCATCGGGATCCGTTTTTCAAACTTTGCCATCGGCAGGCTGTTTGACCCGAAGGCATGGAAGCCGGTTCCTTCAGGCAACGGGCAGACCTTCTCCATCAGGGCACAGACCAACGGGAGGGTATACCAGTCCTATAACTTCTCCTTCGTGGAACCCTGGTTCGGCGGGAAGAAACCCAACTCCTTCTCCCTGTCCGGCTACTATTCCAAGATGAACCGGAACCCCTACGCATTCTATTACGGCGGGAACAAGGACAACATCAAGGATGAATACTATTCGGTGACAGGGGTCTCCGTGGGCCTGGGACGAAGGCTGAGCTGGCCCGATGACTTTTTCACCCTCTACAATGCATTCTCCTTCCAGAAATACAAGGTGAAGGATTATCCGGGACTCTTCCTGGTGAGCAACGGGTATTTCAACAACTTCAGTTTTACCACCACCATCGGGCGCAACTCGCAGACCCAGATCATCTATCCCAGGGGGGGCTCCAACATCAGCCTGAGCCTGCAGATCACTCCTCCTTATTCACTTTTCCACCCGGACCGGGATTACGTGAACATTGCACCGGAGGATAAGTACAAATGGGTAGAGTACCACAGGTGGATGTTCAAGGCGGACTGGTACCATGCGCTGGTGGGTGACCTGGTGCTGATGGCCAGGCTCCACTACGGTTACCTGGGGCACTACAACGACGATATCGGACCCTCTCCTTTCGAGGGCTTCGACCTGGGCGGGGACGGGTTGTCGGGATATAACCTCTACGGCCGGGAGACCATTGCACAGCGCGGTTACCCCAACCGGAGCCTTACACCAAGGGATCCCAACGGGAACAAGTCTGGGAACGTCTATACCAAGTATACCCTGGAATTGAGGTATCCTGTTTCGCTCAATCCATCGGCCACCATTTTTGTGCTGAGCTTTCTTGAAGCGGGGAACGCATGGTACAGCCTGGAAGAATTTAATCCCTTCAGGACCAAACGTGCCGCAGGGGTGGGTGTTCGTGCCTTCCTGCCCATGTTCGGATTGCTGGGGATCGACTGGGGATGGGGATTCGATCCTTATCCGGGATCAACCGGCATCAGCGGATCTCAGTTCCATTTCACCATTGGTCAGCAATTCTAAGATTCTGTTATGGAGCCACTTCGCTCAGTTTCACAATGGATCAAATGTACCTTTCCAGGGATATTATCTATTTTGGTACGGAGTTTGAACTACATCCTCCAGGAAAACCTATAATTCAAATAAAAATCACTGTTATGAAAAAGATAATTGCATCCGGCATGGCCCTGTTCCTCTTTGCAGGATTGACCTTTGCGCAGAAGTTCGCTTTCGTGGACTCCGATTATATCCTTCAGAATATACCTTCATACGCTGCTGCACAGGAACAGCTGAACAAAGCATCTGAAGGGTGGGAGGCAGAGATCGCCACTGAATACGAGGAGATCCAGAAACTTTATAAAACCTACCAGTCGGAGCGCGTATTGCTCACCGATGACATGAAGAAGAAAAGGGAAGAGGAGATTATCAACCGCGAACGCGAGGTGAAGGATCTGCAGAACAAGTATTTCGGACCTGACGGCGATCTCTCAAAAAAGCGGGAGGAACTGGTGAAACCCATCCAGGATGCCCTCTATAAGGCGGTGAAAGAGCTTTCCGCCGAAGGCAGCTATGCGGTGATCTTCGACACCGCCTCGGGAGCCTCCATATTGTACTCAAATCCAAGGTATGATCTGAGCGACGAAGTACTTAAAAAGTTAGGTTATAAAAATTAATGTCTTACATTTGTAGGCGCTTTTTTACAAGGTTCCGTTTATATACGAAAACATCACAGATTTAATACGCAAATATCACAGAATGAAGACTTTTAAGAAAATCACCCTCACAGTGGGTATCCTCTGTATCGCCCTGGCAGTGAATGCCCAGAAATTCGGACACATCACCTCGGAGCAACTGCTCCAGGCCATGCCCGAATATGATTCTGCACAGATGAAAGTTCAGGCGTTAAGGGACCAGTATGACCTGGAGATCGAACAGATCCAGGTGGAGATCAATAGGAAGATCGAACAGTACAACAAGAACGAAGCCACCATGACCAACCTGATCCGCGAAGCCAAAGCTTCAGAGATCCAGGAGATGCAGGTGCGCCTTCAGAATTTCGCGCAAACGGCCCAGCAGGACCTTCAGCAGCAGAGCATGGTGATGATCCAGCCGGTCATGGACAAGGCAAGGGGCGCCATTGATGCAGTGGCCAAGGAGAAGGGCCTGATTTACGTATTCGACCTGAGCCAGGGCAACCCGGTCTACACCTCACCCGAGAGCCTGGACCTCTTCCCGCTGGTGAAAGTCAAGCTTGGACTGAAATAAGTCGGAAAGTTTGTAAAGTCAGAAGGTCCGTAAAGCCCGTAAAATTGTGAAGTGTGGCGGACTTCAGGGAGTGAGGGCCTGAAAACTTTCGATGGAGACGATATTGATGGGATTATGGAGTAATTTTCACTGCATGATCCCATTTTTCATTAAATTTATATGATGGCAAAGCACAGTCCCATAGGTTTGTTTGATTCAGGTGTCGGAGGTCTCACCGTAGCCAATGCCCTGCATAATATCCTTCCTTCCGAACAGCTGGTCTATTTCGGGGACACTGCACACCTGCCCTACGGGGACAAATCCAAGGAAGCCATCGTGGAGTACTCCCTGGGCATCACCGATTTCCTGCTGGCCCAGAAGTGCAAAGTGATATTGATCGCCTGCAACACCGCCTCGGCCAACGCTTACGAGGAGGTAAGGGCCCACGTGGGCGCCAGGGCCGTGGTCATGAATGTGATCGACCCGGTGGTGAACCAGGTTTGTGCCGAAGAGAACGGGACCCGCACCATTGGGATCATCGGGACCAAGGCCACCATTGATTCCGGGACCTATGAAAAGAAGATACTGGAGATCACCCCCAGGCTGCAGGTAAGCTCCCTGGCCACGCCGCTCTTTGTGCCCATGATCGAGGAGGGCTTTGTTTTCGACGACATCTCCAACGCAATCATCCGTTCCTACCTCTCCCGCAGGGAGCTGGTGGGGATCGAGTCGCTGATCCTGGGATGCACCCATTATCCCATCATCCGCAACCAGATCAGCCGTTTTTTCGACTTCAATGTCAACGTGCTGGACACGGCCCAGATCGTGGCCCTGGCCGTGCAGAAATTCCTTTCCGAAAACGACATGCTCAGCGGTCAGCCCGCAGGGGACAACCTCTTCTTTGTCTCCGACCACACCCCCTACTTCGAGGTGATCGCCAACATGTTCTTCAACGAAAAGATCCACCTGGAGAAGAATAATATCTGGAAGTGATCCCTCCTGTCTGACTGATTACATGAAATAATCACAGGTCATTTGACTTATAGGTTCCGAGTTGTTAACTTGCATGTAAGCAAGCATGGATCCTTGTGGACCGATAGACCAATGAAATTCAATCGCTTCTTTGCTGAATTGAAAAGACGGGGTGTTACCCGCCTGGCTACCATCTATGCAGTGGTGGGATTGGGATTCATAGAGGCTTTTGACATCATTGGAGGCAGGTTCCTGATGCCGGACTGGAGCTTCAGGTTTGTCATTATTCTTGCACTGGGGGGATTTCCGGTGGCGATGATACTGGGCTGGATCTTTGATATTACCTCTAAAGGGATTGTTAAAACCGAAGCATTGGATCCCACAGAGCAGGCTGCACTTCCATCATTGAGCTGGAAACCCAACTGGTTTTCTATCATCTTATTTTTAATACTGCTTCTGACGACCACGGCTTTTTTTACTGTACCTCGTCCCAATGCGCTTAATTTCAAGAAGCAGGACTGGATTCTTATCGCCGACCTGGAAAATAATACTGGTGATGAAGTTTTTGACAAATCATTGCTGCATGCCCTTACTGTTACCATTGATCAATCCAGGTACATCAATATTTATCCCCGGAACCAGGTCCTGGAGGTCCTGAAACGGATGAAAAGGGAATCCGTCACGAAAATCGATGTGCCTCTGGCACTGGAGATTGCCGAAAGAGAAAACCTGAAGGCAGTTCTTGTGCTTACTATTTCCGAACTGGGTGGAGCATACGTGTTGAGCACAAGCCTGTTGAATCCTTATACCGGGGAAACGGTTCGTTCAAGCCAGGTGAATGCGCCAGGTAAAGAGGAGATCCTTGATGCATTAAACAGCCTGGCTACCGATGTTCGAAAGGATTTGGGAGAATCACTGGAGAAGATACACCTCCGAACGGTTCCGCTTGCCCGTGCCACCACCCATTCCCTGGAGGCTTTGAAATATCTTACCGATGCTGAATATATCACCAATGATCCATATAATGAAAAGGCAAAGGAGATGCTGAAAGAGGCCATCAAACTTGATCCGGATTTTGCACTGGCGCATTCTAATCTTGCGGCCTATTATTACTGGATCAATGACAGGATCAACGGGGAGAAACATATTGCCACTGCGCTGGGTTTGGTGGACCGGCTTACTGAAAAAGAGAGGTTGTGGATACAGGCTGCAGTTGAAGGCTACAGGGGCAATCGGGAGGAATCCGTGGTTAAATGGGGAACCTACCTGAGCAAATACCCTGACTCCTATGGCGGATGGTTCCGGCTGGGCTATAATTATATGATGATGAACCGGAATGAAGAGTCCATCAGTGCTTTTACTAAATCCCTTGAAGTATATAATGACGATGATCCCGCAGTGCTGATCAATATTGCCAGTTGCTACAGTAAACTGGGGGATTTTCAAAGATCCATCAAATATTACCAGGAGGCATTTGCATTGAATCCGGAAATGCTCTTGCAAACATCGTTAAATCATGAATTCGGGTTCACATATGTCCAGATGGGTGCGCCCGAAGAAGCGAGGAAAATATTTGAGAAGCTACTCAACGGCAATGAGGAGCAAAGGGCCAGGGGAAACCGTTCCATGGCACTGCTGGCCATGTACCAGGGCAAGTACAGCAATGCGATTGAGCTGATCCATAATTCCATAGTGATGCAGAATTCACTCGGCAATGGATTAAGTGAACTCCGGGACAGGCTCTTCCTGGCCTGCATGTTTCAGAGGAAGGGGATGATGCAGGATCATCTGAACGAGCTTGATCATTGTTCTGCAATAGTCGGTGATGTGGCTTCTGAGCCCTGGTGGTACTTTGTGCTTGGAAAGATGATCGTCAGAAATGGCGATCCGGATAAGGCGTCTTTAATGCTTGAAGAGATCTCAAAGAGGACCAACCAGGGGAACAAAACTGACGAGGCGGCATATAAATTGTTAAAGGGCGAAATCGTTTTTTCGGAAGGAAATTTGAATGGATCCCTTGAACTTCTAGAAAATGCGACCACTTTGCGGCATGATGCATATACCCTTGAATCCCTTTCGAACTGCTATTTTCAGACAGGTGAATGGGACAAAGCCATCGAAATCTACGAAGAAATGGTTACCCTGAGCGGATCCGTGGGATGGGAAGCACAGGATTGTTATGTCCATGCATTTTTTAATCTGGCGAAAGCATACGAGGAAGCAGGTGATGCTATAGGTGCCATAAAATATTACAAGCGCTTTCTGGAAATCTGGAGTGAAGCAGATGAGGACCTGCCGGAGCTTTCGGAGGCAAAAGTCAACCTTGCCCGCCTCTCAGAACAGGCTATTTGATTGATGCTTACTCAGCCTCTGTACTTTCAATCCCGGCCACTGCCAATCAATCATAAACCTGGAACAGGGCAGAAGATTTTACCGAATCGACCTGGATGCGGATGATATAGGAACCCGCTTTCAGCTGATCGATGGGAATTGTGGCGGTTTTTCCTTGGATTGTCTGGTAGGATCCGAGAATTATTCTTCCTGAAAGGTCACAGACCTGGTAGGAGAAGAAGTGCGGATCACGGGCAAACTCCAGGTTTAAGAGATGGTTGGCCGGATTGGGAAACACAATGAAAGCGGATATCCCGTTGTGATTCAATTCATAATCGACTGCGCCCGTATTTTCAGGTGCATAGAGGACCGGTCCTGAAACCGGTGAATCACTGAATAACGTGGTGTCCACCGAATACCCCCTCACCCGGAACCAGCAGCTATCGCCATTTGCAAGCGGTGGATCTTCCCAGGTAAAAAGTGTGTCACTGATCCCCGACCGGACCGTTAAAGCGGTCTCAAAGTTGTCCAGGCTGTAATCCAGGTCATAGAACAGGGGCCTTCCTTCATCGGGATTATTCAGGTGCCAGCTTACGGGAATGGCCCCATATACAGTTTCATCCGGATGTGCATTGATACCCAGCAAGGGATTTTCATAGGTTTTTAAGAGTTCGGCAAATCCCCTGCCGGTGACCTGCAAACCATTTACAGTTCCGGTGATGCGGGTTGAACCCTCATAGAAACGGAATGGGAACCTGACTTCTGTATTGTGATGAAGGGTGGTTATATACAGATCCACCTGGTTAACCATTGATGTAAGGTGCCATTGTTGCGCATAACACATGAGGCTGTCAGGCATGTAATGATAGGAGAGCCGCTCAAAATTAAAATCAGTGGTGGTGAAATGGCGGGCTGTATCATCTGACAGGGTAAGATGTTTGAAGGTTGAAGTATCGGGAAGCTGGTTGTCGCCCGTAAAAATATTCCAGATATTGAGGTCCATTCCGTTGGAAAGCTGAACAAAGAACCACTCATACCTTTCGCCTGTGACCTGGTTAAATCCGCCAAACTGGCGGTCAATCCAGGCTGTTCCCTTCACCTCCTCGGTTTTATCCCTGAAACTGAGGGTCCCGGAGACCTCATTCATGGTCTGTGAATAGTAGTAGGTATAGCTTTCTGTTCCCTGGTCGAACAAGCCGCTGTCTCCCAGGAATATGGGCGGTTTCAGGGAGGCGCAGCTGAGATTCAGGGACCCGTTGGCGCTGGCAGCTGAAATGTCATACTCAAAAGGGATCAGGTGATCTGCGGAGTCTCTGCGGAGTCTCCAGTATTCAAAGGTTCCGGTTAAGAGGGAGGCCCCGATGTTGAGGTGATCCATCCCCAATTCCAGGAAGGTCAGGGGTTGTGTTTCATCATAGAATTCACCTGTATCATCGTTACAAAGATTGAGGATGCGGAATCCTTCATAACCAAGGAACGGGTATGCAAAATAAGTGAGCATAAAGCTGTAACTGGTTCCTGTTTCCAGGCCTTCGAGGTGTCCTGCAATATACCACCATTCAACGGCTTCATCCGGGTGACGGCCCTCATCCGAAGGGAAAGAGAACACTCCTCCCTCCGGTTCATAGGGATATTGCTTCCAGGCCTGGGAATAACCCTGGATCATCGGGATGATAAGGAGTATGATCAGCAGGTTGAGACGCATTGAAATAATTCGGATAGATTGTGTATTTAACCACATAGGCATGGTTTGCTTCATCTAAATGTATGCCCTTTCTTCCTTCAGAACAATCTTCTGGCCCTGAATTTGACCAGTATGCGGTTTGCCACAACCAACAAAATCTCCGGGGGCCCGGTACCATTTGCCCCTCATTCATTTTTATACCAGCCCGCATACTCCAGATAGTTTTTGGCGATTCCCCTGATCATGGATTCCAGGCGGGCAGGATTGATGGTTTTAATTCGCCGGGCGGGAACACCGGCATAGAGGCTGTTGGGTTCCAGGATGCTCTTTTCCAGAACCACCGATCCAGCAGCCACAATGGTATTGGAGCCAACCACCGCATTGTCAAGCAGGACGGAACCAATCCCGATGAGGGAGTTGGATTCGATCCTGGCCCCGTGGATCACCACATTATGTCCAATGGTCACATCATCCCCGATCTCCACCACCGACTCTTTGAATGTGGTATGCAGGGTGGAGTTGTCCTGGATATTCACCCGGTTCCCGATCCGGATTGAGTTCACGTCCCCACGGAGCACTGCGTTGAACCAAATGGAGCAGCCATCGCCCATGACCACATCCCCGATGATGGTGGCAGTTTCAGCCAGGTAACAATTATCTCCCATCACCGGCGTAAAGCCCCTTACTGATTTTATGAGTGCCATCTGAAGGTGTTTAAATAATAGTTAAAAAGATAAGTTTTGGGGTTTGTATAAATCAGGTGAAGATGCATGCCTGCTCCTTTTTCGATCCAAAGGTAAAAAAAGCGTTTTTTTCGGAATACCGGAGTGGAATTATCAATACATTTGTTCCCTTTAAAGTTAGGTTGCCCAGGGTCTAAAAAAGAGTGAGTTATTGAGATGTGTTGGAACCGCGCCGTGGATGGTACTTCCTGTTAAAAAAAATTGAAAGAAATTGGAAGGGGAACCGCACCCGGAATGTAAAATACCTAACTTTAAACCTTGAAAATAACTGTTAAATAATTGCTTAAATCATATCGATGGCAAAGAATCACAGGGTAATTGAACTTGATGAAGTGGTGGTGAAGTTTGCGGGGGATTCGGGCGACGGAATGCAGCTCACGGGAACCCAGTTTTCAGATACTTCAGCTTTTATCGGAAATGACCTTTCCACCTTTCCGGATTTTCCTGCTGAGATCAGGGCCCCCCAGGGGACCGTGGCCGGGGTTTCGGGTTTCCAGGTGCATATCGGGCATAAGGAGATCTCCACCCCAGGTGACCAGGCGGATGTGCTGGTGGCCATGAACCCGGCAGCGCTTAAGGCCAACATGAAATGGGTGAAGGATGGGGCCACGATCATCATCGATATGGATAACTTCGACAGCAAGCACTATAAGAAGGCTGAGTATGAAGAGGATCCGCTCGAAGATGGTTCACTGGAGGGATATAACGTGGTGAAAGCCCCCATTACCGAGCTCTCGAGGAACGTGGCCATGAAAAATGGCCTGGATAGCAAGACTGCAGACAAGACCAAGAACCAGTTTGTGGCCGGGTTGCTTTACTGGCTTTTTAACCGGGACATCACCATCGGGGAGAATTTCCTGAAGAGCAAATTCAAGACAAAACCTGACCTGGTAAAGGCCAACATCGCGGTGCTGCAGGAAGGATACAATTATGCAGAGACCATCGAGGCACTCTCCACCACATTCCACGCGG
>JAHEEC010000200.1 GCA_024640885.1 Bacteroidota bacterium
GAGGAGAATCCCTGATACGCATGTACCGGTGGGCAGACACCGGTTTCAGCTACGGTTGGATCCTGCCTCCAGGTGTAGGTTAATCTACATTATCGTGCAGGTAGGAATTGTCGGGACGCAGCTTGGGCCCCTCCTCGCCCTCCTCGGTTTTATCTGTAAGACGGTAGCGGCTTACTTCCTTTTCCTCCGAGTGCTTTTGCTGGTTGATGGGAATTTTTTTCCGTACATAGGCAGGCACATTTTCCAGTTCCTCGATTTCATCATCGCCCGAACTGCTCAGATAACCACGCTCTCTCAGCTTCTCATGTGTCTCGCGCAGGCTCCTTACCCGGTCTGCCAGTTTCTTTTCCCTGGTCTCCGGATCGATCTCCTCCGACTGGTCCATCAGGATATACTCTTCCGAATCCTCCTTATCTTTCACTCCAAAGGAGAGAGATCCCTGGTGGGGTATCACATTCGAGCGCCCATCACTCAATTCACCACCTTTTCCTGAATCGCGCAGGGGGACCTTGTGTGTCTGCTTTCTTCCCACATAAACTTCAGGAATGCTGTTCATCCGGAAACCGGTGGCGATGATGGTCACACTGATATCATCCCCCAGTGCTTCGTCGTTTCCTATTCCCCAGATCAGGGTGGCATCGCGCGAAGTGGCGCTTACCACATAGTCGGTGATTTCAGAAACTTCGTCCATGGTAATTTCCTCCGATCCTGATGTAATATTCAGCAATACGCTCCGGGCCCCTTCGATATCGTTGTTGTTCAGTAAGGGGGAGGTAAGTGCTTCTTCGATGGCTTTTCTTGCCCGCTCTTCTCCTGTGGCAGTGGCCGAACCCATAATGGCCACTCCAGAGTTGCTCATCACCGTTTGCACATCAGCAAAATCCACGTTGATATAGCCATGAACGGTAATAATTTCTGCAATGCCCTTGGCAGCTATGGCGAGTACATCATCCGCTTTCTCAAATGATTTACTGACGGTCAGGTTTCCGTAAATCTCACGCAATTTCTCATTGTTGATGACCAGTAGTGAATCCACGTGGTCCTTTAGCTGATTGATGCCTTCGATGGCCTGGTTAATGCGCTCGGGGCCCTCAAAACGAAAGGGAATGGTGACTATGGCAACAGTCAATATACCCATTTCCTTCGCCGTGCTGGCAATCACTGGCGCGGCGCCTGTGCCGGTACCTCCCCCCATGCCGGCAGTGATGAAGACCATATTGGTATTGCTGGATAATACCTCCTTGATCCTGTCTATGCTTTCTGTGGCAGCCAGTCTTCCAATTTCGGATTTACTCCCCGCACCTCTCCCTTCGGTCAGCACATCGCCCAGCTGCAGTTTTACAGCAACGGGACTATTGTGCAGGGCCTGGGAATCGGTATTGCACACCACAAAATTCACATCCTGGATCCCCTTCCTGTACATGTGGTTCACCGCGTTGCTTCCTCCGCCTCCAACACCAATTACTTTAATTTGGGATGACCGTTCCGGCGGTAAATCAAAATTCATTAAATCGTCCATGGCTTTAGTTTTATTCCATTTTCACATCAGTCTCATCAAAAATATCACTCAGCGTGTTTTTTACCTTATCAAGGATATTGCCCTTTCGCATTCCCCAACCGGGTTTCTTCTCCTCAACCAGTGCTTTTTCTGCAGGCTCCTCGACCTTGACTTCCTGGGGCTCCTTGATGATCATTTCCTCCTTCTTCTCATTGTAGTATTCCAAACCCTTAAGGAGAAGTCCCACCGAGGTGGAGTACATGGGCTGATTGATTTCGTCTGCTGCATCGGCAGCAAGCATTTCGCCGGGAAATCCCAGGCGAACATCCATCCCGGTTTTGAATTTCACCAGCTGGTTCAGGTGCTTCAGCATGGATCCACCCCCGGTAAGCACAATACCGGCGCTCAGTTTATCCATGTAACCTGAATTTTCAATTTCATAGCTGACTGCATCGATGATTTCCTCCATACGGGACTGGATGATAAAGGCAAGGCTTCGGAAACTGATCTCCTTGGGTTCCCTTCCGGAAATCCCCGGAATGGTGACCACCTTGTCCTCCTGTGCCAGGTCGCCCAGTGCAGAGCCAAACTGAACCTTCAGCGATTCTGCCTGCCGCTGCAAAATGGCGCATCCTTCTTTGATATCCCTGGTAATCACGTTGCCTCCAAAGGGGATCACAGCCGTATGACGGATCACATCATCGTAATAGACCGCCACATCGGTGGTACCTCCACCAATATCCACCAGGGCCACTCCTGCCTCCTTCTCATCGTCTGTAAGCACAGCCGCACTGGAAGCCAGGGGCTCCAGCACCAGTTGTTTCACATCCAGGCCCACCCTGTTGATGCATTTTTCGATGTTCCGGGCCGAAGAGATCTGGCCAATCACAATATGGAAATTCGCCTCCAATCGCTTCCCGAACATCCCGACCGGATTCTTTACCCCGGTCTCATTATCGACAATGTAGCTCTGCGGAAGCACATGGAGGATTTCCTCACCCACATCCACAGGAATCTTATGCATGTCATCGATCAGATTTTGCAGATCACCGCGGGTAATCTCATCATCATAGGAATCACGGTTGATGTAGCCCCGGTTCTTGACAGACTTGATATGCTGTCCGGCGATACCTACAAACACTTCATTGAACTTGATATCCGATTGCTTCATAGCTTCGGAAGAGGTGGTCTGAATTGCATTGACGGTCTCCTCGATATTTAAAACAACCCCACGTTTAACCCCTTTGGAAGGTGTCTGGCTGATGCCCAGGACTTCCAGCTTGCCCTGTTCATTCAACCTGCCTACCAGGCTCACGATCTTGGTTGTACCGATGTCTACCGCAGCTACAATCTTTTCTTTTGTTGCCATAGTCTTAACGTTTAGTACATATTACTTGATTGGTATATTTCAAATTAATGGTTTCATACGAGTTCCATCCATAGGCTGAAAAGCCCTGCTTATAAAGCAATTCCAGGTTGTTCAGCTTAAGCTCCCACTGATCCATACTCCCCAGCAGTATCTGATGAGCTCCTACCCTTGGAATCAGTTCATATTCTCCGCTCCGGTTCACATAAATCTGCACGATCTGTTCACTCCAGAAGGGATGGCCTGTTACATAGCTGCAAAAGCGGTGGATTTCTTCCAGTTGTTTTTCTGCGCTTTTGCCTCCACCCGGCTTTTTAATATTTCCCGATACCAGGAGAATATGTGGAACAAACTGATCAGAAAGCGGGAGTACCTCCCCTTCGGTATCAAGATAGAAGCCTTCTTTACCTGCCGGCATGAGGCGCACGAGCGGTCTGCGCTGTTCCAGGTGTATTTCCATCTTTCCGCTCACATCGGTGCTCACTTCTGCTTCCCTGATATATGCATTATTTTCCAGGAGCCTCTCCAGTTCCCGGGTATTGATCTGCTCCACGGGATAGCCCTGCAGCTGCAATCCTTCTTTACGAAAGAGAGACCTGATATCTGTATCGGTCACAAACCTGCTGTACACCGTATCGGAGAACACCACATCGATGCGATTACAAAGCACCTGGTCGGCCTCTCCGGACACAAATCCAAGGATCACCACAAACCATGCAGCTAATCCAATCCAGATCAATATTTTCAATATTCTGCGCATCATTTTCTCATGAACCACTCTCTCAGTGGTCCAACAAACTGGTTAATATCACCTGCCCCCATGGTCACCAGCACTTCCGGATCCCTCTCTTTCACCACACTCATCAGCTGTTCACGCTTTATCAGTACTTTTTCATCCATCCGGATGCGGTCCAGAAGCATCGAGGCATCCACTCCCGGTATGGGTTCCTCCCTGGCAGGGTAAATTTCCATCAGGATCAATTGATCAAGCATCTCGAGGCTCAAGGCAAACTGGTCCGCAAAATCGCGGGTCCTTGAAAACAGGTGGGGCTGAAAAATCCCCGTTATCTTCTTATCCGGAAACAGTGCCCTTACCGAAGAAAGAAAAGCCGCAATCTCAGTGGGATGATGAGCATAGTCGTCGATGTAAACCCTCCGTTTCGTGTACACCTGTACATCAAATCTCCGCTGCACACCCAGGTAGTCGAGCA
>JAHEEC010000201.1:0-3841 GCA_024640885.1 Bacteroidota bacterium
TCCCGTACATGATATTGTTGCAGGCCTCTGTTTTGCAGTGGCGCGTAATTTCATCTCTTCCCTGGGAAGGGGAAAGACCATTAAATTCCCGGTGATGTTCCAGGGAGGGGTCTCCTCCAACATCGGCATGGTCAGGGCCTTCCGGGATCTCCTGGGCGCCAAGGAAGGCGAGCTCCTGATACCCGAACACAACACTTCCATGGGTTCCATGGGAGCCGTTCTTCACCACCTGGAGCAAGGCAATGCAATTGCAGCTTATAAGGGAACCGGTGAACTGAACGATTACATTCACGGAGAGAAATCAAGAGGAAAGTCCTTTGAGCCCCTCTCAGCCCCCGAATCTGATATCCGGAAGGACGTGTACCCGATTCCTGAATCGGATGAACCTTACGAGGTATACCTGGGACTGGATATCGGTTCCCTGAGTACCAATGTTGTACTGATCGATGATCAGAACCGGGTGATTGCACGCCGGTACCTGCCCACTGCCAGCAAGCCCCTGGAGGCCATTCGGCGCGGCATGTCAGAGATCTATGAGGAAATCGGAGAACGCGTGGTGGTCAAAGGTGCGGGAACCACGGGCTCGGGCCGCTACCTGACCGGCGATTTTATTGGAGCCGACCTGATCCGCAATGAGATCACGGCCCAGGCCACAGCGGCAATCGCCTTCGATCCGGAAGTGGATACCATATTTGAGATCGGCGGACAGGACTCCAAGTACATCAGCATTGATAAGGGTGTGGTGGTCGATTTTGAGATGAACAAGGTATGTGCAGCCGGAACCGGATCTTTCCTTCAGGAACAGGCCGAAAAGCTGGATATCAATATCATCGAAGAGTTCGGGGACATGGCGCTTGGAGCCTGTAATCCGGCCGGACTGGGCGATCGCTGTACGGTTTTCATGGAATCGGACCTGAATGCCTTCCAGCAGAAGGGGGTAGAGAAGGAAAACCTGGTGGGCGGACTGGCCTACTCCATTGTCCACAACTACATTCAGAAAGTAGTACGCAAGAAACGCGTTGGTGAGCACATCCTGTTCCAGGGTGGCGTGACCAACAACCGGGCCGTTGTGGCCGCCTTCGAAAAGGTGACAGGAAAGAAGATCCACATTCCTCCCCACTTCGATGTAACCGGTGCCATCGGTGCAGCCATGCTGGCACGTGACCATATCGTCAAGAACAAGCTGGAGACAAGATTCAAGGGATTTGATATAAGTAAGATTCCCTATACGGTGGATAAATTTACCTGCAAGGCCTGTTCCAATCAATGTGAGATCCGGAGGGTACGGATCGAAGGGGAAAAGAAGCCCCTGTATTTTGGCGGAAGGTGCGAAAAGTGGGAAATGGATGAACGCAAAGGCAAGGGCCAGGGCATCCCCAATTATTTTGAAGAACGCCTGGGCATGCTCACCGACGGATTCGAACCGGAGCACGTTCCGGGGAAACCCACCATTGGAATTCCGCGCGGACTGATGGTCTTTTACCAGCAGTTTCCCTACTGGAGTACTTTCTTTAAAGAGCTTGGTTTTAATGTGGTGGTAAGCGAGGAGACCAATAATCAGACCGTGAAGAAGGCCCTGAATATGATTGTGGCCGAAACCTGTTTCCCGGTGGAGGTGATGCATGGCCACATCTATGAGATGCTGGAGGACCAGGTGGATTACATTTTTACTCCCTTTATCATCAATGCCAGGGCCAAGAAGGACAATCCCACCTCCAACATGAATTGTCCCTGGGTACAGACGGTGCCCTTTATGGTTAAGGCCTCTATCCAGGAAGAGCAGCGCGAAAAGCTGCTGAGCCCCACGCTCAATTTCCGCTATTACGGAAAAGTAGTGGAAAAGGAGCTGTATGACTATTTTGGAAAAAGATTCAAGCTCAGCAAAAAGCAGATTGTAACGGCCATGATAAAGGCCGATGCCAAACAGGAAATCTTTGAAGAACGCGTTAGAACCCGGGGACGCGAGGTGATGGCTTCGCTCCCGGACGACAAAGAGATCCTGGCCATAATTGGCCGTCCCTATAACACGGGTGATCCGGCATTGAACCTGAGCATGGTGGAGAAACTGATCAACCTGGATGTACTCCCCATTCCTATGGATTTCCTTCCCCTGGAGGAGGAGCATATCACCGACGATTACAACAAGATGTACTGGCCCAACGGTCAGCGCATCCTGGCAGCTGCCAGGATCATTTCCCGGGACGAACGCCTCCATGGCATTTACATGGGAAACTTCCGCTGCGGTCCCGATTCCTTCCTGGCCCATTTTGTACATGAAGAGATGGCCGGGAAGCCCTACATGGAAATTGAGATCGATGAGCATGGTGCCGATGCAGGCATGATCACCCGGTACGAGGCCTTCCTGGACAGCCTCAAGGGATCCAGGATGAATAAAGAAAGGAACAAGAAAGTCTTTGTTCCGGGAAAGATGGCCTCCTCCCCGATGACCGACCGGACCCTGTATTTCCCCTACCTGAGTGATGCTTCCTATGTTATGGCTTCGGTTTGCAGAAGCTTTGGGATCAATGCAGAATCGCTGCCCATGCAAACCCAGGAAGACCTGGACCTGGCCCGTAAATACACCTCCGCAAGGGAGTGTTTCCCGATGATTGCCACCACGGGTAGTTTCCTGAAGAAACTGATGTCGCCCGAGGTGGATCCGGCCAAGGTCAGTTTCTTTATGCCCGACCACAACGGGCCCTGCCGCTTCGGCCAGTACAACCGCTTCCAGCGGGTACTGTTCGACCGCCTGGGATATGAAAAGACGGAAATCATTGCACCGAGTAATGATGATTCCTACGAGTCCATCTCCGGGGGACATGGTTCCAAATTCAGGCTCAATGCCTGGAAGGGTTTTGTGGCCATGGACATGCTCCGGAAGATGAAGCAGGAACGGAAACCCTATGAACTGGTTCCGGGCAACACCGAGCAGGTCTACCAGCAGGCACTGAAGGACCTGGTCACCTGTATGGAAAATGGAGGCGATACCCTGACCGATACGCTGGCCGGAATTGCCTATGCATTTACCCAGATCCCGCTGTCAAACGGGAAACGCAAACCTGTGATCGCCGTGGTTGGTGAGATCTTTATGCGCGACAATGATTTCTGCAGTGCCCACCTGGTGAGCAGGCTGGAGAAATTCGGAGCCGAAACCTGGATCGCGCCCTTTGCAGAGTGGCTCTCCTATTCTACCATTCGCTACACCCGCGACAGCAAATGGAAGGGCGATTTCAAAGGCGTGGTGAAGTCCAGGCTCCAGGAGTATTTCCAGGAGCGGACCGCCAGCAAGATTATCAAACCCTTCCACGGATTGTTCGATGAGGATAAGGAAGTGGCTGTGAAGGATATGCTGAATGCCTGTGGCCCCTATGTGCATCGTCATTACGACGGCGACCCCGCACTGAACCTGGGGACCTCGGCCATCCTGGCCGACAAGGGAATCTCGGGAATAGCGAATATCCTGCCATTTACCTGTATGCCCGGCACCCTGGTGGCCTCTGTATCGGACCAGTTGCGCAAGGACAAGGGCAACATCCCTTATGTGAGTATTGCCTATGACGGACAGGAGGATGCCTCCATCGATCTGCGGCTTCAGGCCTTTATGCACCAGGCCTCCCAGTTTGCTGATGAGAAGGGGCTTACAGATCCCTCCTCCCAGTTCATTCATAACAAAGTCCACTAGGAAGGAAGCGACCCGCAATCCTTTAGGGAAACTAGATAGCTGTGGCCAGGGTCTTGTGGTAGGTGATGCTTTCGGGAGTAACACGGGCCTGGACCACCAGGACCTCTACCCCATTGCGGAGGGCCCTGTCGAGGGCCCTGCCATAATCCGGATCAATAC
>JAHEEC010000201.1:3851-4070 GCA_024640885.1 Bacteroidota bacterium
GGCCATCCTGGCCGACAAGGGAATCTCGGGAATAGCGAATATCCTGCCATTTACCTGTATGCCCGGCACCCTGGTGGCCTCTGTATCGGACCAGTTGCGCAAGGACAAGGGCAACATCCCCTATGTGAGTATTGCCTATGACGGACAGGAGGATGCCTCCATCGATCTGCGGCTTCAGGCCTTTATGCACCAGGCCTCCCAGTTTGCTGATGAGAAGGG
>JAHEEC010000202.1 GCA_024640885.1 Bacteroidota bacterium
CTGCATCAGTCCCGCTCGAATCCTGTCCAAAAAGAAGATAGCCCTTATAGAAATAGGCCTCGCCAAATTCAGGATCGAAAAGTATGGCCCGATCCAGGTCCTCCATGGCATCTTCCATCACACCCCACTCGATCCATATGCGGCCTCTTTGAAGATAGGCAGGGGCAAATGCACTGTCGATAGCAAGGCATTCGTTCACTCTTTCCGCGGCCAGCTCATATTCCCCCTCCAAAATCAGTGAGATGCCTTCATTCAGCAACTTATCCCGCTGCCTCTTCTCTTTGAAGGCAAGCTGACCGCTGGCCACCTGGAATGTTATCACCCCGATAAGTATGATTACAACAATTTTCTTCATATTTACATCCGCAACTTATATTGGGGATAAAAAACGACGGAACGGTTTTATTTCTAAAAATAAATTAAATAATTTTAGTGATCCAAAGAAGTTTTCAACCTAGCATTGTGCCACTATGATTACAGACCTGAATTACCTCAAGACCATGTCGGGTGGAGACTCCAAATTCATCAGGGAGATGATTGATCTGTTCAGGGAACAGATAGAGGAATACAGGATACATATGCCGGAGTTGCTCCGCATAAAAGATTATGACAACCTTTCGAAGATGGCCCATAAAGCTAAATCATCAGTGGCAGTCATGGGGATGAAAGAGGTTGCTGAACGGCTGAAGGACCTGGAGATCCTGGCCCAGGATGAAAAAGAAGTGGAACGGTACGAATCGATGGTCTCTTATTTTCTGGAACAAAGTAAGCTCGCCATCATCGAACTGGATAATTCAAACTAAACCGGAGGAAAAATCATGCTCGAGACCCGCAACGTGAATGGTGTAATTGTGGTGAAACTAAACGATACCGATCGACTCAATTCTTTCATTACCGAGCCGGTAAAGGAGCATCTTCTGGAATTATTCAAAAAACCCAACATGAATGTGATATTCGACCTGGGCGGCATAAGGTTCATTGACAGTTCCGGCTTTGCGGTCTTCCTGACAGCCATGAAAGCTGCCAATAACAACTTTGGGAAATTTAAACTCTGCAACACCAGCAAGGAGGTCATGGAACTCTTCAAGGTGCTTCAACTTCATCACGTATTCGAAATGTTTGATAAACTCGATGCTGGCCTTGCCAGTTTCACCCAATAATGAAATGAATTTGTAATCCCATGCAATTAATTTAAAACCACTGATATGCAACGGACCCTGTTTATGATTACCCTGGCTATCTTTATCAGCGCCTGCAATCTAACCTCACAGAAAGATGGAACGGAAGCTGGCCAGGCCGGAATGGAAAAGATTGTAACAGCCACAGTTGAGGAATTGCTGGCCACCCCAACGGACTACGACGGCAAGGAGGTGGCGTTATCAGGAATGGTAACACATGTGTGCAGGCACGGGGGACAGAAATGTTTTGTGCTGGGCCAGGACGGTGAAACCCAGATCAGGATTGTTACCGGAGGCGATATTGATGAATTTGAAACTTCACTGGAAGGCTCAACCGTGGCCTTCAAAGGGGTGTTCAGGATATTAAATGTGACCGAATCAGCAGAACTCGTGGAAGATTATGAGTCCAAGGCACACCATGAGACTGTACAACCCCATACCCAGGCCGAACAAGCCGATTACTTCGTAGAAGCCATAGATTACAAAGAGGTTACACCTTAATTTGTAGTATGAATTGGAGGAAGTGGAACCGGTGGCTTCACCGGGAAATGGGCTTTTTGTTTTTTGGCATGACCATTATATATGGTGTTTCAGGGATCGCCCTGAACCATTATGCGGCCAAACACTGGAATCCGGGCATTATTTCGCGTTCAGAATCTTTTAAATATCCAGCACCACTGACCAGGTCCAGCGTAACCAGGGAAACAGTTGAAGAGATTCTGGAGCTCACCGGGGAGCAAAGCAGCTACAAACAATACTACTTTCCCAACGATGATAACCTGATGATCTACCTGAAAGGCGGACATATTACCGTGGCACTCTCCACTGGTGCTGGAATGGTTACAAAGGTGCGCCAGCGTCCGGTTTTCAGGGAGGTGGATTATCTCCATTACAACAAGCCCAAGAAACTCTGGACCTGGTTTTCAGATCTCTACGCCCTCGGTTTGATCCTGATGGCCATTTCGGGATTGATCATGGTGAAGGGCAAAAAGGGGATCACCGGCCGCAACGGGATCCTCACGGCCATAGGCATTCTGATTCCCCTCTCCTTCCTGGTCCTGAAGCTCTGGCTATAGGATCTTTAGCAATTCAATCTGTGGATACCGGAGATGAAATCATATCTATATAATTGCTATATTCGGATATAATTGGTTATTAATTCCCTGCAATGAGTGAAGAGATCCTGAAAGCACTGATGCAATTATTTGCCATCATTTCCCGTCCGGGGAGCGATGCTTCCGAAAGAAGAGCAGTGGTGGAATCCTTTTTGAACAGGCAACTTAACCATGAACTGGTGACCGTATTTCTGGATGTATTTGACGGTTTCTACAGTCAGGTCACGGAGGAGGATGCAAAAGTTACGAAGAAGGAACGGTTGCTGGCCAGGCGATCGGTGAGGGTACTTAAGATCTGCACTGCCATCAACGAGGAGCTGGCACAACCTCAGAAGATCATTGTACTGTTTCAGTTGCTTGAATTCATAAAGTCAGTGACCCAAAAAGGTTCAGGACAGGAGATGGAATTCATCACCACGGTGGCGGATACTTTCAACATTCCGGTTGAGGATTTCAAACTGACCAGCAATTTTGTGCTCTCTGACGGAGAACTGGGGAACAGATCCGGATACCTGGTGGTGGACAGCCTGAAAGAGAAAGGTCCCGGTAAGAAGATCAAACATATATACAGGGAGCACCTCCTCGGGCAGATCCGGTTTATTCACATCGGTTCAACCAACCTCTATTTCGTCAAGTATGTTGGGAGCGCGGAACTATACATGAACGGGCAACTGCTTGAACCCCTCAAAACCTATCCCCTCAATACGGGTTCCTCCCTTCGAAACCAGCAGATTGTCCCGGTCTACTACAGTGATGTGGTTTCACTTTTCGTGGGGGACAATGTAAAGTCAAAGATCGTATTTGAGGCCAGCCAAATAAGCTACAGGTTCAAAAGTGGCGCCTTTGGCATTCACGATGTGAGTTTTACGGAACAGTCCGGACGGCTGGTGGGTATTATGGGAGCCAGCGGGGCTGGAAAATCAACCCTCCTCAATGTGCTCAACGGGAGCAGTGCCCCCACCGGAGGAAATGTACAGATCAACGGGCTCGATATTCACAGCGGAGATCCAAGCATTGAAGGAATGATCGGCTTTGTCTCCCAGGACGATCTCCTCATCGAAGAACTTTCCGTATACCAGAACCTTTACTACAACGCCAAGCTCTGTTTTGATAACTATTCGGAAGAGCAACTGGTTGAGACGGTCCACAGGGTACTTACAAACCTGGGGTTGTTTGAGATCAGGGACATCCAGGTTGGATCTCCCCTGAATAAAAAAATCAGCGGTGGGCAAAGAAAACGGCTGAACATTGCCCTGGAACTGATCAGGGAACCCGCCGTGCTGTTTCTTGACGAACCCACATCCGGCCTGTCGAGCCGTGACAGTGAGAACATCCTGGATTTGTTAAAAGAACTTACCGTCAAGGGGAAGCTGGTATTTGTGGTCATTCACCAGCCATCGTCTGATATTTTCAAGATGTTCGACAGGCTCCTGATCCTGGATACCGGCGGATTCCTAATCTACAACGGGAACCCCATTGATTCAATAATCTATTTTAAATCCAAGGTCCAGGCCGCCGACTGGAATGAAAGTGAGTGTCCCACCTGTGGTAATGTGAATCCCGAACAGGTATTCAATATTGTGGAAACCAGTGTGCTGGACGAATATGGCAAGCTGACACACACCAGGCGTATCTCTCCAAAGGAGTGGAGTGAGCATTTCAGGGAACAATACCAGGAACCCGCCAGAATAGAGGCTTCCAAAGCGGATTTGCCAGAGATCTCCTTTAAGGTGCCAGGCAAAGTGAAACAGTTCACAGTATTCATTAAAAGGG
>JAHEEC010000088.1 GCA_024640885.1 Bacteroidota bacterium
AAGGCCGATGTGCTCCCCCATGTGCTGGTGATGACTGCCACCCCAATCCCCAGGACCCTGGCCATGACCCTGTACGGGGACCTGGATACTTCGGTGATCGACGAATTGCCCCCGGGCCGGAAGCCCATTATTACACGCCATTCTTATGATTCAAAGCGCCTCGTGGTCTTCGGTTTCCTTAAAAAAGAGCTTGCGGCCGGAAGACAGGCCTACATCGTCTACCCGTTGATCAAGGAGTCGGAATCCATGGATTACAAGGACCTGGAGGATGGGTACGAAAGCATTACGCGCGCCTTTCCCCCACCCGGGTATGCGGTGAGTGTGGTCCATGGCAAGATGAAGCCCGAGGAGAAAGAGATCTCCATGAATCATTTCGTGGCCGGGCGCACACACATTATGGTGGCCACCACGGTCATCGAAGTGGGCGTGGATGTGCCCAACGCATCGGTGATGATCATTGAAAGTGCCGAGCGTTTCGGACTCTCCCAGCTTCACCAGCTGAGGGGAAGGGTGGGCCGGGGTGCGGACCAGTCCTATTGCATCCTCATGTCGGGTTACAAATTGTCGGAGGAGGGCAGGAAGAGGCTGGATACCATGGTCAGGACCAACGACGGTTTCGAGATTTCAGAGGTGGACCTGAAACTGAGAGGGCCAGGTGACATCGAAGGCACCCAGCAGAGCGGGGTGCCCTTCAACCTGAAGATAGCCCACCTGGGAAGGGACGGGCAGATCCTGCAGCTGGCCAGGGACATTGCCGAAAATATCGTGGAAGAGGACCCCGACCTGGGCCTTGAAAAGAATTTTATCCTGGCCAAGCATGTGAAAAAGGGGAACCCCGACAGGATCGATTGGGGGAACATCAGCTGAGGGCTTCCAATTACGGGGGATATCATTACATTTGAGGCTTCTTTTTCATCACATACCATTTTACCTATGTATAAAAAACTTATCCTTCCGGTTGCGGTCATTTCGTTGTCAATCTCCCTCCATGCCCAGTTCTCCACCAGCCCGTCCGAACTTCAGAAACATGTGGCAATCCTTGCATCCGATTCGTTGCTGGGAAGGGGATTCGGGACCCCTCAGGGATTAGAGGCTGCCTCCTATATTGCCGGTCAGATGGAGGAGGCCGGAGTGGAACCCCTGAATGGTTCCTACCTGTTCCCTTTCAACCACCGGGACGGGATTCTCAATATCGCAGGGGTCAATGTTGCCGGGGTCATTCCCGGAAGTGATCCGGCACTGAAAGAGGAGTACATCCTGCTTGGGGCCCATTTCGATCACCTGGGATGGAAAATCAGCAAAGGAGATACGGTGGTATACAACGGGGCCGATGACAATGCGTCGGGTACTGCGGCCGTCATTGAGATCGGAAGGAACCTTGCGGGCCGGAAGGAGTCGCTGGGCAGGAGTGTCATCGTTGCCGCATTTGACGGGGAGGAGAGCGGGCTGATCGGTTCAAAGCAGTTCATTGACGATTCCATCGTACCTCCCCATCAGATCAAATTGATGTTCAGCCTGGATATGGTGGGCATGTATGAAGCTCACGGCGGACTGGACCTGGCCGGTGTGGAGCTTCTGAATGATCCCTCGGTGATCACAGGGGAACTTGCCGGTGAGTATCAGATCTCCATCAGTAAGGCCAATAAAAAGATAGAGCAGCGAACCGATACGGCTCCATTCGGAAAAATGGGAGTCCCGGCCATCCATGCCTTCACGGGAACCGAATCACCCTACCATAAACCGGAGGATATTGCCGGGGCACTGGATTATGAGGGAATGGCGCTGGTCACCAATTTCATCAGTGCCACCGCCCAGCAGCTCTCCTCCACCGAGGATCTCTCTTCCATGAAGGGACCTGAGGAAGGACAGGCAGATCTCTTCCGGTCCAAGGTATTTCAGCCCGGGATCAAGCTGAACATGGGATCAGGCAGGCACAATTACAGGGATGATTTTTATAAGGGTAAATCCATCCTTTCAGCCGAAGCCGGTCTTTTTGCATCCATCCGGGTGACCCGTTTTCTTTCGCTTCAACCCGAGGTGCTCTATGGAACAACCGGAAGTCAGCACCCAGATGGCAGTTTCAGGACCCATTCGATCACCACACCGTTGCACGTGAAGTGGATCTCCCCGGAGGGCATGGTCAGGACATGGTTCATGGCAGGGGGATATTACAGCTATCATTTTGGCGGCAAGGTTGGAGATGCAGCCATCGATTTCCAGGATCTGTACGAGCGCCAGGAATTTGGGATCAGCTACGGACTTGGAATGGAGGTGATGAATGTGCAACTGGGATTCATGTTCACGAGGGGGCTCAACAGCACCCTTCAGGATGCTGCATCGGGAAAGGTCACCAGTGAAGGTTTCTCCGTCACCATGGGCTTTATCTTCTGACACAGGCCGTTATTTAAATCCAGAATAAATTATCGAGAATCCATATTTAGTTGATCTGCGGCAAGTGAGAATCATCGAACATCAATAATTTTGTGCCATGATTGACCACGAAGGAATCATCGAGCGAATCGATGGGGGTGTTGCACATGTCAGGATCGACAGTCAATCGGCATGTGCAGCCTGCCACGCAAAGGGTGCCTGCAGCGCAGCGGACCAGGGAGAGAAATTCCTGGATGTTGCGATCCAGGGCGAATCATACAATGCCGGAGAAGTAGTGCGTGTAGAGGTTTCAAAGCATCTTGGCTTCAAGGCAGTGGCGCTGGGATATATCTACCCTTTCTTAGTGTTGATGGCGGTCCTGATCACGTTGACCCTCCTTGGATTCGATGAGATGAGAGCCGGGATCTATGCATTGCTGTCACTCATCCCATACTACCTGCTCCTTTACCTCATCAGGGGACGCATCGGGTCAGCCTTTACATTCAGCATTAAGAAAACAATCACGGTGCAATGAACCAGATCATCTTATTTACAATAATCACACTGGTTGCCATCGGGGCAACGTCAGCAGTCATTCTCTATTTTGTTGCGCAGAAATTTAAAGTGTTCGAAGACCCGAGGATCGATGAAGTGGAAGCCTCATTGCCTGCGGCAAACTGTGGAGGGTGTGGATATCCGGGTTGCCGGAATTTTGCGGAAACACTGGTGAAATCAGATGCATGGGACGGGCTTTTCTGCCCGGTGGGAGGAAACGAGACCATGGCCAGGGTAGCAGCGCTGCTGGGCAAAGAAGCCATTGAACAGGATCCAAGGGTTGCTGTGGTGAGGTGCAACGGAGCCCCCCAGTACAGGCCCAGGTACAATGAATATGACGGGGCTCATACCTGCGCCATTGCCCACAGTCTCTATACCGGGGAAGGCGGATGTCCCCATGGTTGCCTGGGTGAAGGGGATTGCGTGGTGGTATGTGATTTCGATGCCATCCACATGAACCCGGTCACCGGTCTTCCTGAAGTGGATGATGAAAAATGTACCGCTTGTGGAGCATGCGTGGATGCCTGTCCAAGGTTCATCATTGAACTTCGAAAAAAGAATAAAAAGGACCGGAAGATCTACGTGAGTTGCATCAACGAAGAGAAGGGTGCGGTGGCCAAAAAGAATTGCAGCGTGGCCTGTATCGGATGCTCAAAATGCTTCAAGGTTTGTCCCTATGAAGCCATCACCATGGATAAGAACCTTGCATTTATAGATTCCGAAAAGTGCAAGCTCTGCCGGAAATGTGTGGTGGAATGCCCAACGGATGCCATCCTTGAAATCAACTTCCCCCCAAGGAAGAGCGAAGTGGCGGAACCAGCTGAAGCAGAAACTAAATAGCCGAGTCGATGAGTCTTAAAACATTCTCAAGAGGTGGGATTCATCCACCTGAACATAAACTTTCATACGGGAGATCCATCGAAATCCTGCCTCCTCCTGAAACCGTGGTCATCCCCGTCTCACAGCACCTGGGCGCACCTTCGCGGGTCCTTGTGGACCGGGGCGATCAGGTCCTGGTCGGTCAGCTCATCGCCGAGTCCAATGGATTCGTTTCCACCAATATCCATTCTTCCGTTTCAGGCAAAGTATTGAAAGTGGATCATTTCATGGATAGCACCGGTTACCGGAGAATGGCGGTTCAGATCCAGGTGGAGGGTGATACCTGGGTGGATACCATCGACCGGTCCGATGACCTGGTAAGAAATACGGTACTCGCCTCTGAAGATATCAGGAAAAAGATCCTTGAGGCCGGGATCGTGGGACTGGGTGGAGCGACCTTTCCCACCCATGTAAAACTGATGGTTCCGGGTGGCAAAAAAGCCGAATACCTGGTGATTAACGGTGCCGAGTGTGAACCCTACCTGACCGCAGACCACGCCCTGATGATGGAGCGTTCAGAAGAATTGCTCTCTGGCATCCAGATCCTCATGAAAGGGCTTGAGGTTGAGAAGGCGATCCTGGGGATTGAGAACAACAAACCCGATGCCATCCAAAAAATGAAGAAGGTGGCTGAAGGCAGCAATGTAAGGGTGCAGGGACTGAAGGTCAAATATCCGCAGGGTGGAGAAAAGCAACTGGTGCAGGCGCTCTTCAAAAGGGAGGTCCCCTCGGGAGGCCTGCCTATTGATGTGGGGGTGGTGGTCTTTAACGTGGGTACCGCCAACGCTGCCTATGAAGCGGTGATGAAGAACAGGCCGCTTATTGACAGGATCGTCACGGTTACAGGAAAATCCCTGCAAAAGCCCTCCAACTTCCAGGTCAGGATCGGTACGCCAATCTCGCACCTGGTGGACCGGGCAGGTGGATTGCCGGAAAATACAGCCAAGGTGATCAACGGCGGCCCCATGATGGGTAAAGCCCTGGCCACCCTTGATGTACCGGTGGTCAAAGGAAGTTCAGGGATCCTTCTCATGGGCCTGGAGGAGGCCCGGCGGAAGGAGGTGAAACCCTGCATCCGCTGCACCAAATGTGTCACCGTCTGCCCCATGGGACTTGAGCCTTACCTGTTGATGAGCCTGGCAGAAAAAGCGCTTTTCGAGAGGACTGAGAAAGAGCAGGTACTGGATTGCATTGAATGCGGCAGCTGCAGTTTCACCTGTCCTTCATCCCGCCCTCTGCTGGATTATATAAGGCTGGGTAAAGCCGAGGTGACTAAGATCAGGCGTGCCAGAAAAGCGGTCTAAAATTTCACTGAATCGCAAATTGAAAATATCAAACTGATGAATAAATTCATTGTTTCACCATCACCCCATGCATATACCGAGGAATCGGTTCCCAGGCTGATGTACGGGGTGATTATAGCTCTTCTACCCGCGCTGGGCGTTTCGGTCTTCTATTTCGGCATTGGGATGATTATTGTGACTGCGGTGGCTGTTTTGTCCTGCATCCTTTTCGAGTACCTGATCCAGAAATTTATCCTGAAGGTCAAACCGAGCCATCTTGACGGATCAGCGCTGCTCACAGGACTGCTGCTTGCATTTTGTCTGCCCGCCAATATACCTTTCTGGATGGTGATGATCGGTGCCCTGGCTGCAGTCGGCATCGGGAAGCTCACATTCGGTGGACTGGGCAACAACATTTTCAATCCCGCGCTGGTGGGAAGGGTGTTCCTTTTTATCTCCTTCCCGGTAGCCATGACCGCCTGGCCCGAAACCGGACAATGGATGCATTATACCGATGCGGTGACCGGTGCCACGCCCCTTGGGATGATGAAAGAGGGACTGGCCACAAAGAGCATGGGAGAGATCATGTCTGAAATGCCCGTCCTGCTGAACCTTTTCCTGGGTAAGATGATGGGATCTGCCGGAGAGGTATCAGCCCTTGCACTGCTCATCGGGATGCTTTATATGTTGTACAGGAAAATCATCTCCTGGCACATACCGGTATCCATCCTGGGTACCGTGTTCATTTTTACAGGCATCCTCTGGTTGGCCAATCCTGACAAATTTGCCAACCCGCTTTTTCACCTGCTCACCGGGGGACTCATGCTGGGGGCCATTTTCATGGCCACCGATTATGTCACTTCTCCCATGACTAAAAAAGGGATGCTCATTTATGGGACGGGCATCGGGATTGTCACGGTACTGATCAGAATTTTCGGAGCCTACCCGGAAGGGGTCCAGTTTGCCATTCTTATTTTCAACGGATTCACCCCGCTGATCAATAAATTTGTCAAACCAAGGCGATTTGGAAAGGAGGTTGCACATGGCTAAGAGAGAATCCACTTTTAAAAACATGCTGATCACCCTTTTCGGGGTGACCCTGTTATCGGCCGGATTGCTGGGAACGGTTTACGCCCTGACCAAGGAACCCATCCGGCTGGCAGAACTGAAAAAGAAGAATGAGGCCATCCAGGTGGTGGTGCCCGGTTTTGACAACGAGCCCTCCCAGGAGGTGCAAAAACTATTCGTGGACGGAGATACCCTCTATTTTTACACTGCCCGCAAGGGCGGCGAGATCCTGGGTACCGCAGTGGAGACCTTTACCAACAAAGGATTCAGCGGGAAATTCAAGTTGATGGTTGGATTTAAATCGGATGGCACCATCATCGATATCGCGGTGATCAGTCATTCCGAAACACCGGGACTTGGGAACAAGATGGAGAAAGGCAAATCTGACTTCAGCGTACAGTTTTTGGGTAAAGATCCCGCCACCTTCAAGCTGGCGGTAAAAAAGGACCGGGGGGATGTGGATGCCATCACAGCCTCCACCATCACCTCCAGGGCTTACTG
Source organism: Bacteroidota bacterium (assembly GCA_024640885.1). Lineage (GTDB taxonomy): Bacteria > Bacteroidota > Bacteroidia > Bacteroidales. Next base: position 6,657 of record JAHEEC010000088.1, read on the forward strand.
CGATGCGGTGCAGAGGGCATTTGATGCCTTCATCAAGGTCAATACACAACAATCAGACACTTTACAGACTTCACAGACTTTATAGAATAAGCCATGAATCAGTGGAAGAATTTTAGCAAGGGTTTACTCAAGGAAAATGCGGTATTTGCGCTTTTCCTGGGATTGTGCCCCACCCTGGGGGTGACCACATCGGCCATCAACGGACTCAGCATGGGACTGGCCACCACATTTGTACTGGCCATGTCCAACCTGGTGGTATCACTGGTTAAAAACCTGATCCCCGACAAGGTGCGGATCCCCTCCTTCATCGTGATCATAGCCACTTTTGTGACGGTGGTCGAACTTGTGATGAAAGGTTACGTTCCCGCACTTTTCGATGCACTGGGCCTCTTTATTCCCCTGATCGTAGTCAACTGCGTGGTGCTTGGAAGGGCCGAGGCCTTTGCCTCCAAGAACACACCCCTCTCCTCCCTGGTGGACGGGCTGGGCATGGGCCTGGGATTCACCCTGGCCCTCACCATCCTGGGAACGGTCAGGGAGTTGCTGGGAAGCGGGGCCGTCTTTGGCATGAAATTGATCGGAGGGGATGGATTGCTGCTGTTCATCCTTCCTCCCGGAGCCTTTCTTGCCCTGGGTTACCTGATTGTCCTGGTGAATATGCTTAAAGAAAAAACAGCCTGACCATGGAATATATACTGATTATCATAGCCACCGTATTTGTCAGCAACATCGTCCTGAACCAGTTCCTGGGGATCTGTCCTTTCATCGGTGTCTCCAGCAAAGTGGAGACCGCCCTGGGAATGGCCGGGGCTGTGACCTTTGTGATGGTAATCTCCACACTGGTGACTTACCTGATCTACCAGGGGGTCCTCATTCCGCTTGATATTGCCTACATGCGAACCATTACCTTCATACTGGTCATCGCCGCCCTGGTCCAGCTTGTGGAGATCATCCTTAAAAAGATATCCCCTCCCCTCTACCAGGCACTGGGAATTTTCCTTCCCCTGATCACCACCAACTGCGCCGTGCTTGGGGTGGCCGTACTGGCAGTTCAGAAAGACTTCAACCTGCTTGAAGGAGTGGTTTTTGCCATGGGGAATGCGCTTGGTTTCGGCCTGGCCCTCATCACCTTTTCAGGGATCCGTGAACAGCTGGATATGCTGAATGTACCCAAAAGGATGAAAGGGGTCCCCATCGCCTTTATAGTGGCCGGACTGATGGCCCTGGCATTCATGGGATTTGCCGGGATCGTGTAAAAAGGAATGGAAGCTGCCACCCTCATCCCTGCCACCATCACCTACGTGAAAGAGAGCCTTGCCGGAGCAGAGGGAGGGCACGACTGGAACCACATTGAACGGGTGTGGAGGATGGCCAGACGGATTCAGAAGGAAGAAGGCGAGGGTGATGCACTGACCATTGAACTGGCTGCCCTGCTTCACGATATCTCCGATCCCAAATTCAATGGAGGGGATGAGGAGGCCGGTTTCCGCAACGCATACCGATTCCTTTCGGATCTTGGGCTCGACAGCAACAGGGTGGAACACATCACGAAGATCATCAGGTATGTCTCCTTCAAAGGCGGGCAGGATCAGGATAAAATCAATTCAATTGAGTTCCGGATCGTCCAGGACGCCGACCGGCTGGACGCAATGGGAGCCATAGGGATCGCCAGGGCATTCAATTACGGAGGATTCAAAAACCTGCCGATCTATGATCCCGCCATCCCCCTCCGGGAATACCCGGATTCAAAGTCCTACTACGGATCGAAGGCCCCCACCATCAATCATTTCTATGAGAAGCTGTTGAAACTCAAGGATCTGATGAATACCTCCACGGGAAAGATGCTGGCCCAGGAACGGCACCGGTTCATGGAATTGTTCCTGCAGCATTTTTACGAAGAGTATGACCCGGATTCCCTTCCCTAGTAAAGAAAGCTCAGGCCAATATAGAGTCCTGAGTCCCCGTCTGCCTTTTTAGCCGCAAATCCATAATCCACCGCAATAATGAAGTTTTGGTTGAGGACCAAATGTACCCCTCCCCCAAAAGCAAGGTGGGGAATCTCTTTGGCATCCAGATCGATGATTTTATCGGGAAGATTATCAGGGAGTTGATCCGGAATGCCTGATGCATCAAAGTGATACTTCTGGGTCACCATCCCGGCATCTACAAAAGCAGATAAAGCAATATATACATTCTGGTTCAACACATTGGTCCTCAACACTTTTCCGCGCAATTCCACATTGGCAAATGCAAATCCGTCCCCCACGATCCGGTTGCGCCTGATCCCGCGCACAGTTTTGGCTCCCCCCACCCCGTTTTCAGTAAGTTTGGGTGCCGTATTGAAAATATAGGGTAACATATAGAACGGCACCTCACCGGAAAGTTTGCCCTGGTAAGAAATCCTGTATGCCAGACTCATCCATTCCGGGATCAGGGTAAAATACTGCCGGTGGGTAAGTACGATCCTGGTAAAACTGTAATCGGTATTGCTTAAAAAAGACGGGGAATAATGCAGCTGTAATTCAGTCCAGATGCCTGTAAACGGATTCGGTTCGTTATCCCTGGTATCGTATACCAGTCCGGCTTTTAACAGGGTATTCCCCCCTCCGTTCGCCTGATCTTCGGGGATCATCCCGTATTCCAGATAATTGCCGTACAGGGAATTGTAGGACAGAAAATCTTCCTTTTTCCCCTCATTCAGACCATCCACATCCACCGAGTCAATCCTTGCACCATAATATTCGACACCCCCAAGCCACCTTAATTTCTGGCCAATGATCTCTCCCTGGAAATCAGCCTTTAATCTCAGCAGTTGCCTGGAATGCCTGTAATAGAGCCTGTTTGCGCCCCCTTCAATATCTGTTTTATCCTCAAAGTCAAGGTCATACACCGCCTGGTATCCATTAAACCCATAAAAATCCAGCGCCTTTTCCGTGAGGTAACTGGCCTCAAAAAAGGATCTTATTCCCGGGATCAGTTTGTCCGTATCATAGGTGATCTGGTTGATCCCGTTTCCCTTGGTGGTGCGGGACCATTCAAGGTAGACCGAATGATCATACATCGGATAACGGGACCCGTCCCCGAACCAGTAGAGGTTGACCAGTGCACCGTACTGGAACCCGATGTCGGAATTATAGGCTACTACAGGAACTCCGCCCAGGGAGAATCCTGTCTTTACCTGTTCATCCTTGTCCCGGGCAGTGGTGTCCGGATCCTGGGCAAGGAGCGTGGTAACTGCAAAAGAAAAGAGCAGGAAGGAAAGTAGTTTCGCTTTCATAAGGTTGGGTTATACGGAGTCAATGTATAAATAATTTTCATTATACCAACCTGGTGCAGATTTAGATAAATGTGTACATTTAAGAATTAAAGAGTGGCTAAATGAAGATCATCCGCCCCATTTTGTACCTGATTCTGGTTCTGATCATTGCCTTCGGGGTGTTCCTGATCTATGCTTCACTGGACGACTACAAACCGGTTCAGGCCGAATTGCAGCACGACAACAGCCAGGCATCGAAACTATCTGATTCATCCGTACTTAATCTTTTGATCTGGAATATCGGGTATGCCGGTCTGGACGCATCCATGGATTTCTTTTACGACGGGGGAGAGAAAATACGTCCCACAAGGGAGGGTGTCATCGACAATCTTAAGGGAATCGTTAAAACCCTTGCTCCTTACGAGGGATATGATTTCATCCTGCTGCAGGAGGTTGACCTTGACTCGAAACGAAGTTATCACATCAATGAGGTCGAGATCATTGAGCAACATTTTAGCCGCTATGAGTCTCATTTTGGAACAAATTACAGGGTATTTTTTGTACCCATACCGGTGAAGAGTCCCATGGGTAGTGTAAACTCGGGATTGCTGACCCTTTCCAGATTTCCGGTTGGCAGCGTGATCCGTCACAGCTTCCCCGGGAATTATTCCTGGCCTATGAAACTCTTTATGCTGGACCGTTGTTTCCTGGTGAACCGGTACCCCCTTGTCGGTGGAAAAGAGCTTCTGATCATCAATACACACAACTCGGCCTACGATGACGGGTCCCTGAGAGAACAGCAGATGTCCTACCTGAAAGAGTTCCTCCTTTTCGAGTATGAGAAGGGGAATTATATCATCACAGGTGGAGACTGGAACCAGACCCCCTACGGATTCACTCCGGATAAGCTTTCGCACCAATTTGACACCCTGAATCTTACTTATATTGAGAAGGATTATCCCGCCCCGGGATGGACCTGGGCATTTGACAGTTCGATGCCCACCAACCGGAGGGTCGCGGTACCCTATAACCGGACCTCCTCTCTGACTACGGTCATTGATTGCTACCTTCTCTCCCCCAATATTACCCTGGAGGGGGTCAGGACACTGGACCTTGATTTTGCATTCAGCGATCACCAGCCGGTACAGATGAGGGCCAGGCTCCATTCCCTTGAATCAAACTAATTCCCGACTATGAGCTTTTTTAAAAGAGTGGCAACCATTATCCTTGTGATGATTGTGCTGATCCTGGCAGGAGGCATCATCTACCTGAACAGGGTAAAAAACCGGGCGGTACCGGATTACAACGAAAACGTGGATCTTCAGAATCTTACCGGGCCGGTTACTGTATTTCGCGATTCCATGGGAATACCCCACATATACGCTGCCACTGAAATGGACCTTTACCGTACCGTGGGATTTGTGATGGCCCAGGACCGGCTCTGGCAGATGGACCTGATGAGAAGGATCACCACAGGGAGATTGGCCGAGGTGCTGGATCCCGGTCTGGTTGGAGCGGACCAGCTCTTCAGGGCACTCGAATTCTCAAAAAAATCAAAAGAGGTCCTTTCTAAAACCGACCCGGGAATCCTTGAGTGCATTGATGCCTTCACAGATGGGGTCAACCAGTTCATGGAGACCCATAAGAACAGCCTCTCCTTTGAGTTCACGCTCCTCGGATATGAACCAGAGCCATGGGAACCCATTCACACCGCCAACCTGATCGGATACATGTCCTGGGACCTGAATTCGGGATGGGAATCAGAAATGGCCCTCTACAAAATGCAGCAGGTCCTGAATGACACCCTGCTGGAAGAATTGTTGCCCGACCTGAAATACCAGGAGATCCCGGTCTTTCCAGACTTCATGACTACCCGCAGGGACCTTAAATTGCAGTCATACCTGGATGAAGCGCTTGAAACCATTGAAAAACTGGGACTTCAGGTTTTTGAAGCCTCCAACAACTGGGCTGTGTCAGGGGCCAGGAGCGAAACAGGAATGCCCCTGATGGCCAATGACATGCACCTTGGGCTCATGGCCCCCGGTATCTGGTACCGGATGCACCAGGTGGTGGAAGGAAAACTTGATGTGACCGGGGTGGTCCTCCCCGGAGCCCCCTATATAATTGCCGGTCACAACGAAGATATTGCCTGGGGGATGACCAATGTGACAGTGGATGACATCGACTTCTACCTGGAAACCACCAACCCCGCGGACAGCAACCAGTACCTGCTGGATGGTGCGTGGATGGATATGAGAATCGTGGAGGAGAAGATCACCGTCAAGGGGATGGATGAACCTGTCACCAGGGTCAACAGGTATACCCACCGGGGTCCGGTTGTCAGTTCATTCACAGGCGTGAACGACCGAGTAATTTCCGTCCGGTGGCAGGGCCGTGAATTCAGCAATGAATTGCGATCCGTTCACCTCCTGAACCGGGCTGGCAACTGGGATGAGTTCAGGGATGCAGTCAAATCATTCACCGCCATCAGTCAGAATATTGTATATGCCGACCGGTTCGGAAACATCGGGCTGCAGACTTCGGCGGGCATCCCCATCAGGAGGGAAGGCGGGATCCTGGTCTACCCCGGCGATACAACGCTTTATGACTGGTTGGGACAGGTTCCTTTCGAGGAGTTGCCATCCTCCTTTAATCCCGAGAACGGATTTGTTTCAAGTGCCAACAACCGGACGGTCGGTGAGGATTATCCTTACTACATCGGGACCTGGTTCAGCCTTCCCAGCCGGGTGGAAAGGATCCGGGAGTTGCTTCAGGAGAAGGATCTCATGGGGATCGAAGATTTCAAACGGATGCTGCGTGATCAGACCTCCCGTCTTGCCATGAATTTAACCCCGGTCTACCTGGAGGCCCTCGGGGGCGGGACCGAAGGTATTTACGGAGAGGCATTCCATGAACTGGAGCAATGGGATTACGATATGAATGACAGCTCGTCTGCCGCCCTGATCTACGAGATGCTCTGGCTGGACCTGAACAGGGCCATCTTCCATGATGAGCTGGGCGACGAGCTCTACCCGCTAATGCTGCGGAACAATATTATTCCCCGAAATTTGATCAACCGGGTGAGGATCACCGGAAAATCAGCCTGGTGTGATGATGTGAATACCCCGGGAATAGAGGAATCATTCCACGACAACATCCGGTCTGCTTTCGTTCATACCGTGGACACACTTGCATCGTTGTATGGAGATGATCCCTCTCTCTGGCAGTGGGGAGATCTTCATAAGGTGGCCCTCATGCATCCGCTGGGGACAGTGCCGATTGTGGACAGGCTTTTCAAGGTTAACCGCGGGCCCTACAGGGTGGGGGGAAGTTTTCATACCGTGTGCCCCTACAGCTATCCCCTGGGCAGATCATTTGTGGCTGACCACGGGGCTTCTGAAAGGCATATTTTCAGTACTGCTGACTGGGACAGGTCACTGACCATTACCCCCACAGGGACTTCCGGTGTCCCGGCCTCTCCCCACTACCTGGATCAGACGGAGCGCTATGTGAGAAATGAGTTCAACAGGGATCCCTTCAGCCGTAAAGCTGTGGAGGAGGGAATGCGCTACAAAGCTGAATTCTATTGATCTAAATTGGGATCCGGCTGATCAGGTGAGGAAACGATTAATTTTATCCAGCAAAAGGATAGGATTCAACGGTTTGGTAAAGAAAGCATCGCAACCTGCCTTCTCGGCTTCGTGATGGTCCACCGAAAATGCATAGGCCGTTTGTGCAATAATTACCACACTGCTGGAAATGGCTTTGATCTCGCGGGTGGCTGTAAAACCATCCTTCTCGGGCAGATGCACGTCCATCAGGATCAGGTCCGTATCCGGGTGATTGCGAATGTACTCAATGGCTTCATCTCCATCGGTGGTGTATTCAATGGTTGCGCCGGTACCCTTCAGGATCTCACCCAGCAGAAAGGTGCTCGATTCATCATCCTCCACCACCAGGATATTTTTGTTATTCCAACGGTAAACAGGGCGATCTTCCATTATTCAGGCTATGTATATTGAGATATGTGTTATTCTAAGTTAATAAAATATTCCCTCTCAGGTCATTTTGACGGGAATTAATTCCGTCTCCTTTGAAAAATATTTTATTTTTAAACCTCCTTTCAAGGCTTTAATGACAGTTTGAAATAATTTAAGATGAAATTGAAAAAAATATTGGGTATTGACATTGGAGGCTCCGGAGTCAAAGGGGCCATCGTGGATACAAAAAAGGGGGAACTGCTCACTGCCAGGTATCGAATTCCAACACCCCAGCCTGCCACGCCCGAAGCAGTGGCAGAGGTGATAAAAAAGATCACAAGGCATTTCAAGTGGAACGGTCCTGTGGGTGTGGGGTATCCCGGGGTCATTCAGCACGGCGTTGCACGCACAGCGGCCAACATCGACAAGAGCTGGATTGATAAAAACCTTAACAAACTTTTTTCAAAAGCCACGGGATGCCCGGTCCATGTGGTCAATGACGCAGATGCTGCAGGCATGGCTGAGATGAAGTTCGGAGCAGGGAGGGGAAAGATGGGGACCCTGATCCTGATCACCGTGGGTACCGGTTTCGGGACCGTCATCTTCTCTGATGGAAAACTGGTCCCAAACCTGGAGCTGGGACACATCATCCTGCATGGAGATGATGCGGAATTATATGCCACGGATGCTGCAAGAAAAAGGGATGATCTGGATTGGGATACCTGGGCAGGGAGGTTCAATGAATACCTGTTGCGGATCGAATCACTGGTATGGCCCGACCTGATCATTATCGGCGGAGGTGCCAGCAGCAAAGGCGATAAATTTTTCCCCAAACTTACCACAAAGGCCAAAGTTGTACCGGCCAAACTGATGAATGAGGCCGGGATTGTAGGGGCTGCCATGGTGAGTAAATATTACATCAAGCTGGAGCAGAGGGA
>JAHEEC010000089.1 GCA_024640885.1 Bacteroidota bacterium
GGCAGGGATTACTCGCTTTTCTCTTTCAGTCACTCGGGTGAGGCCCAGGGCGAAGTGATTTTTTGCGGGTATGGATTCCAGATTGATGAAGACGAACTGAAGTGGGACGATTACGCTTCCCTGGATGTGACCGGAAAATGGGTAATGATCTTCAGGGGGGTACCCGGAGAGCAGGAAGCCAGTTCACCCTATATGAATTACAGTGAAGATCGAGGGAAAGCGCTGCTGGCTTCGGACCAGGGTGCCGCAGGCGTCATCTTTGTCTCAGGGTCTTCCTATGACCCAAAAGATGAGCTGGTGGAGCTGACAGGCAAACAGCATCCCCTGTCTATTCCGGTATTGCATTTGAGCCGCACTGCAGCAGATCAGTTGCTTTCAGCGGCAGGCCTGGATAGTCTGTCTCTTATTGACTCGCAATTGAGCACTGCCCTCCAGGCTTCCTCTTTCGCAACAGGCGTGGAGCTGACTGTTACCGTGGACCTGCAGCCCCGAAAAATGGAGACCTCCAATGTAATCGCCGTGCTGGAAGGATCTGATCCTGTACTGAAGAAGGAGTATGTGGTGATTGGAGCACATCACGACCACCTGGGAATGGGCGGTCCTGAATCCTCCTCCAGGACACCCGATACGACAGCGGTACACCATGGAGCGGACGACAATGCCTCCGGGGTGGCAGGTGTGCTTGAAGCCTCTGAATGGCTGCAAGGCCAGGCACCGGGCCGGAGTGTGCTCTTCGCCACTTTTGGCGCGGAAGAAATGGGACTGATCGGATCCAAGTACCTGGTGGAAAACACCCCTGTTGAACTGCAAGCCATCCAGGCAATGATCAACCTGGATATGATCGGGAGGCTCAATGAAGAGAGAATACTGCAGGTAGGTGGAGTGGGAACTTCCCCGGGGTTTAAAGCGCTGCTCGATTCGATCAATGGCAGCTATGGATTCAACCTGAAATATGCCAACGAAGGCTATGGTCCCTCCGATCATGCAGCCTTCTATGCCAAAGATGTTCCTGTATTGTTTATTTCAACGGGAGCCCACACCGATTACCATACCCCGCAGGATCAGCTGTCGGAAATCAACCTGGAAGGAACCCGGGAAGTGATCGCCTTTGCCTCCGAAGTGGCAGCCGCGCTTGCCAGTCAGAAGGACCGTATTGCCTTTACGGAGGCCGGGCCCAAAGTTCAGGGTTCTTCCCGTGGAAGAAGGGGTGGAATTACCCTGGGACTGATGCCCGATATGACCTACGATGGCAGCGAAGGGATGCCGGTCATGTTTGTGACCGAAGGCAGGCCTGCTGCTGTTGGGGGAATCCAGAAGGGAGATATAATTGTAGCCATAGAAGGCAAAAGTGTGGGAAATGTGTACGACTACATGGCCCGCCTGGATGGATTAAAAGAAGGCATGTCCATTGTTGTACAAGTGAAGAGGGAAGATGACCTCATCGACCTGGTTGTTCGAATCTAAATTCAAAAAAATAGAATCATGAAGCAGAAAAAAGTATTGTTCTGGGTCCTGGCCGTAATAATCTCACTGGCCGCCATGTTTTACCAGCGGATGACCGGGCCCACCTACCCTAAAAAATATGAATTTTCCTACCAGAATGAAGATTATCGTTTCAGCCTTCCTCGTTCCAACAACGGAAGACCTGGCGATTACCCGGTGAAGGTTGAGCTCCCGGAGCCTTTTTCTGCCAACCTGGTATGGAGGCATTTCCCTTCCGAGGATCCCTGGGAGACTGTGGTCATGGACAGGCAGGGAGATACCTTAATTTCCAGCCTGCCGCATCAGCCACCGGCAGGTAAAATTGAATACCACGTGGAGCTGATGGCCGATGGAAATCCAATTGATCTGCACGAAGATGAGAATGTGGTGATCAGGTTCCGGGCCGATGTGCCTGCCTGGGCGCTGCTTCCGCATGTGCTGATGATGATACTGACCGTGATCTGGTCCATGGCCACCATTATTTTTGCCCTGGCCAACATTCCGTCGTATAAAAAACAGGTGGGTGTCACCATTATCTTTCTTTTGCTTGGTGGATTTATCCTGGGTCCCATTGTACAGAAGTACTCCTTTGGTCAATTCTGGACCGGATGGCCGCTGGGCGACGATCTGACCGATAACAAAACCCTGTTTGCATTGATCGCTTTCGTTGCTGCCTGGTTCCTGAGAAACAAGTCCTACGGCAGATGGGTGGCCATCGGAGCAGCCCTGGTTATGCTGGCGGTGTACCTGATTCCTCACAGCATGGGCGGTTCAGAGCTGGACCGGGAAACCGGTGAAGTGGTTACAGGCACCCTGCTGGTCCTGGCCGGAAGATCCGGATTAAAACGAACACACTAATCAGTCCCCCCAACAATGCAAAAATACCAGTGTAAGGTCTGCGGGTATGTATATGACCCGGAAGAAGGCGATCCGGATAGCGGGATCGCTCCCGGGACCCCCTTTGAAGATGTTCCTGAGGATTGGTATTGTCCGGTTTGCGGTGTGTATAAAAATGACTTCGAACCGGTCGAATAAGCGTGCCAGGCAAAGGGCCAGGCACTAGTCGACCGGAACCACCCTGGGCGCCTGCTTCAGCATCTCGAGAAGGAAGAGCCAGAATTTCTCCACCGTCCCGATGTGGATGCGTTCATCCGGTGTATGCGCACCCTTGATGGTGGGGCCAAAAGAGATCATGTCCAGATCCGGATATTTTTGCAGAAAAAGGCCGCATTCCAGTCCGGCATGAATCGCCTTCACATCAGGATCCTCCTGGAATAGTTGCCTGTACACGGTTTTCGAGATTTTAAGTACCTCCGAGGAGGTATCGGGTTTCCAGCCGGGATAGCCACCGGAATGCCTGATGTTTGCTCCCATAAGGGTAAAGAGCGATCCCATGCGATCGGAGATATCCTGCTTGGCCGACTCTACGCTGCTGCGCTGACTGGTGACAATCTCCAGGCTGTCCTCCCCTGATTGCCTGATGGAGGCCAGGTTGGTAGAGGTTTCCACCAGGCCGGGTATGGCCTGACTCATGGAAATGACCCCGTGCGGACAGGCATAGAGGGCATTAAATAGTCTTCGCTGGAACTTCCTGCGCATGGCAAACTCGGGAACTCCCTCCTCTTCCAGGGTCATGTTAAAGTCAGGTTCTATCAGGGCCAGCTCACTCTTAATAATCTGCACAAAGGATTCGAAGTACACCCTGATCAGCTCCAGGCTTCCAGCCGGCGCCAGAACCAGGGCCTCGGCTTCCCGTGGGATGGCATTCCTGGCCTTGCCCCCGAACAGGAACGAAAGCCTTATTTTAAAGCGTTGATCGGCATTCCAGAGGAAGCGGTTCAGCAACTTGATGGAATTTCCGAATCCCCTGTGAATCTCATCCCCGGAGTGGCCTCCCTGTAATCCGCTTACACGAACCCGGAAAGCAATCCAGTTTCGCTTCACCCGGACAGTCTTGTACCTGAATGTGGCCACGGTATCGGTTCCACCTGCACATCCGATAAAAATTTCTCCCTCGTCCTCGGAATCCAGGTTCAGCAATACCGACCCCTGGAGAAATCCGGGTTGCAAACCCAGCGCACCTGTCATTCCGCTTTCCTCATCAATGGTAAATAAACACTCCAGCGGTCCGTGTTCAATATCTGTTGCTGCCAGGATGGCCAGGGAGGCAGCAATGCCGATGCCGTCATCGGCCCCCAGGGTGGTTCCCCTGGCTTTTACCCAGCCATCCTCGATAAATGCGTCTATGGGATCCCTGTCAAAATCATGATTCACCTCTGCATGCTTCTCCCCGACCATATCAGCATGGGACTGCAGAATAACTCCTTTCCGGTTCTCCAGACCGGGAGTAGCCGCTTTGGATATCAGCAGGTTACCTACCTGGTCCTGCTTGTAATTCAACTTGTGCTTTTTTGCAAACCCGATCAGGTAGGCAATGATTTGATCTTCCTTTTTGGAGATCCTGGGTATGGCCAGTATCTCGTTAAAATAAGCCCAGACCTCTTCCGGGTTAAGCTCAGTAATTTTTTGCATAAATGGATTGAATATTTGGCTTTATGTTTTGCAATATCTTTTCCCTCAAATATGTTCTTCAGGCATATAAGAGATGGATTAAAATTCTACTTTCGCAAAGATAACATTTCTACTACCTCATTCTAAACTGTTTATGAACATGCAGAAACGAACCATTGTAGCGCTTCCGGGGGATGGCATCGGGAGAGTGGTGCTTGAAGAAACCATCAGAGTGCTGGAAAGTGCGGGATTTAAGGCCGATTATGTGGAAGGAGACATTGGCTGGGAATTCTGGAAAAAAGAAGGAAATCCCCTGCCCGACCGCACCATTGCCCTGTTGGAAAAACACAAGATCGGTCTGTTCGGGGCCATCACCAGCAAGCCTAAAGATGCGGCTGCAGCAGAACTGGACCCTTCATTACATGATAAAGGATTCATCTACTCCAGTCCCATCGTTGGACTCAGGCAGCATTTTAACCTGGATATATGCATTCGTCCCTGCCGGACATACAAGGGCAATCCCCTGAACTTCATCCGAAGGGGAGCCGGAAGCAGCATCGAGGAACCCGAAGTGGATGTGGTGATCTTCCGTCAGAATACCGAAGGACTCTATGGGGGTGTGGAATGGAGCAATCCCCCGGATCTAGTCTACCAGGGTCTGAAGTCACACCCAAAGTTTATGAAGAATTTTGGACAAGTTCCCAAGGATGAACTCTCCATTTCCACCCGGATCTTCACCAAAAGAGCCACGGAACGTATCCTCAGGGCCGCCTTTGAATATGCAAAGAAGTACGGATACAGGAGTGTTACGGTTTGTGAAAAGCCCAATGTGATCAGGGAGACCTCAGGCATGATGTACAAGATGGCCCAGGAGATCCAGGCAAATGATTTTCCAGGGATCGAACTCTGGAACACCAATATTGATGCCCAGATGATGTGGCTCACCAAGAATCCTGAGAATTACGGGGTCATTGTTGCCGGGAATATGTTCGGGGATATTGTCTCCGACGGCTTTGCCGGATTGATCGGCGGACTGGGCTTTGCCTGCAGCGCCAACCTGGGCGAAGAGGTCTCGGTCTTTGAACCCACCCACGGATCGGCCCCCAAGTATGCGGATTACCCGGTAAGCATCGTCAATCCCATTGCCATGACCGAATCGGCCTGCATGATGCTGGATCATATCGGTGAAGCAGCGCTTGCTCAAAAAATCAGGAAGGCCATTGCCAGCGTGATCCAGGAAGGAAAAGTGCGTACCTATGATATGATGAAAATGGCCGGTCGGGCCGATGTGATTGAAAAAGGAGCCGCCTCCACCCGGGAGATGGCAGATGCCATTATTGCTAAACTCTGATTATGAAAAACATCAAAGCCGAAGTCCTGGAGCTCTGGCCCGAACTGGAGTGGATCGAAAACAAAGATCTGAGACTAAAAACTGCCCTGGTCTGGGAAAGCGCACTGGAAAAAAGTGTGCTTGGCCCGGACGATCTGAACCGGATCCCCTTTACCCTGCTTTGCGGACCCGATCTGAAAGTAAGCTTTATGGCTCACAAGCGATCCGTGGTCCATATTGCACGGGACAGCGGAAACAAGATGAACGAATTCTACGGGGAGGAGCTTCCCGTGGATATGGATGTGCTGATCGCCGGGGCCATCCTGGCCGATGTGGGCAAGCTGCTGGAATATGTCCTGGATGAGCATGGGAAAGCCGTACAGGGTTCCTACGGGAAGTACCTGCGCCACCCCTTTTCGGGGGTAAGCCTGGCCGAAAGCTGCGGGGTCCCACCGGAAGTATGCCATATTATTGCGGCCCATGCGGGGGAAGGAAATATGGTCAAGCGGAGCACCGAGGCCTTTATTGTGCACCATGCCGACTTTATGACCTTTTTGCCTTTTAAGCAGCGCGCCGGTACCTGACCGGATTATTTTTCTCCTGCCTGCAACTGCTTCAGTTTCTCCCTGGTAAAGGGACTGTCGCCCAGCTCCAGAGCTCTGGAGAAATTCTCAATGGCCTGCAGTGTATCGCCCTGGTCCAGGTGGAAGTCCCCCATGGAGTCATAGACATTGGCACTGGCAGGGTAGTTTTGAATATTCAATTCAAACATGGCACGTGCCATGTTCGGCTTGTTCACGGTGATAAAATTGTAACCCAGCGAGTTCACATCCGGTTCCGGGGGACGGACGGGATAGCCGAAATGTTCCGATACCTGTGCGTAATGGTCCGCCAGGGCCTTCAGGAGTCCGTCCGGATCATCCGGCGCATCCTCATCAAAAAAATTGTTCAGGCCTTCCAGGCGATACCAGGGAAAAAGAAAACGCAAGGCATCATATTCGGTGATCAGGGGGACGCTGCCGTGGTCATCATCGGGATAGTACTTCCATCCAAAATGTAAGCCACTGCTCCCGGATTCCGCCTGCTCAACAAAGGACAGGATGGACCGGATGTGATCGGAGGAACGTGCCGTGTCGCCCCTGACACGATCCATGTCCATCTCCTCATCCATGGTATTGGCCACCCCGATGTACAAGGCCTTTCCCGCAAGACCATTATCAGTGAGCAGTGAATCGGCCCAGTGCACCATCAGCCAGTCGTCCCACCAGAGGCTGGGATCAATGGCCACATAGTTGCTAAATACTTCCGGACGATTTAAAAGGGAATAGACTGCTGATAGTCCCCCGAAGGAATGCCCCACAAAGGTCCGGTAGCCGGTCACCGGATATTTTTCTTCCACAAAGGGAATCAGCTCCTTCTCCACAAAATCCATGAATTCAGCTCCTCCTCCCGATGTAAGAACAAAGCTGCTGTCGCCGAACATCTCATCCACATGGGTGGGTGTCAGGTCCCTGGTGCGGTCGGTATTGGGGATACCCACCACCACCATCCGGGGAACAATCCCATTATCTCCCAGGTTTTTCAACATCCCGGTCACCGCATGGAAGTGTCCGGGTCCGTCAAGCAGGTACAATACCGGGTAGTCGGTCTGACCGTAGATCGCACCTGCTGCTTCATCCGGCACATGGACCCAGATCGTCCGGGTCTCATCCAGGATATCGGAGCGAAGACTGTCGATCGTACCGATCTGAAGTAACAGATTGCCGGCTTCCGGACCAGGCGAAGCCTTCTTATCCTGGCAGGATACCAGGATGAAAAGGGCCAGGATAAATGCTGGAAATTGTTTCATGTCTTTTAAAATTTATATTTCATACCCAGGCTGATTACCTGCGTTTCATAAAAGTTTTCATACAGGGCTGTGAAGCCTTCCCCGGTGATCTCCTGGCGGATCCCATAGGTATTGAGGATATCACTTACCGAAAGGGTCAGTTCTAATTTACCGCTCCAGAGCATTTTCTTGATTCCCATGTCAATGGACCCCCTGGCCAGTTGCCTGCCCTGGGGAATATTGACGGGTGCGAAATAGATGCCTGTAAGCTGTATCTGAAAATCGTTCGGTAATTCCAGGGTGGAGGTCAGCTTAAAGTCCCAGGATTTTTGTTTTGTATCCTCCACCGTAAACTGGTGCTCATAGGGAAAATAAAGGGTTCCCTGGTAAGGGAAAATATGATTCTGGTAAAAGTTGATACTTCCCGTCAGCTCCCATATATCAAACAGTTCCTGGCCAAATACCAGCTCCAATCCCATGTTTCTGGCTTCGCCCGTATTGGCGTAACTCTTCAGGATAATATCATAGTCCGCATTGGATGCATCTATGGTATAAATCCGCATATAGGGATCCTGTATGAAGCGCGTATACCCGGCAAGAAAAACGGATCCGCTTTCCCAGCTGGTCTTAAAGGCGATTTCGGCCGATTGGGTGAACTGGGGACGCAGGTAGGGATTACCAATCTTTACCAGCTCGTGGTCATCCGATTTGGGGTACATGCGGAGTTCGGGCTCGCCCGGCCGGTCGATCCGCCGGTTATAAAATACGGAGAATTTATTCCGTTCACTCAGTTTATAGGAGAGTCTAACATTGGGAAACAGTTCAAAGTAGTCGTAGGAATCATCCTCTTCGAAATAAATGTTGGCTGTATCCATCTCGTAGAGGACCGAACTGTATTCGGCCCGGAGACCTGCCTCAATATCATATTTTTCCTTTTCGCGCACCCAGTTCAGATAAGCGCCATAGGTGTCTTCGCCCCAGTTGGACCAGGCTCCAAGACCGGGATAGATTATGGTACTGTCATCCTTCTCCACGCTGTATTCCACGGGCAGATTACGCAGCTGAAGCTTCACTCCCCCCTCCAGGCGTCCGCTTCCCAGGGGTTTCACATAATCGGCCATCAAGGTGGTGATATGTTCTGTTCCCAGTATGCTGGTCACATCCCTTCCCTGCCTGTCCTCCGACAGTTCATTGATGTAATAGGTCTCATCTTCCCACTCTTTTGCATACTGAAAGCTGGCATCAAACTTATGTCCAGGCTGATTGAATTTATGCTCGAAATCCGCAGCAATATTGATATGACCGGTGATCTCATTTTCGTTCCAGGCGATATATCGGAGGACCTCCTCACTGGCCATATCAATGTAGGGCACCTGGGCGGTGTCCACATGTTCCTCCCAGTCATACAGTCCCGATACCGTGAAGGTGTTCCGCTCATCCAGGTAATAATCCACCCCCCCGTTGAGAATATAATGGATCTGGGTGCGGTTTTCGGGTACCTGGGAGGCAATGATGCGACCGTCGTCGTAGGTGCGGGTGGTAAATTCATTGTTGGGAAGCCTGTGTTGTTTCAGTACCTCTCCCTGAACAAAAGCATGCACCTTTTTGCTGGTGTAATTCAGGTCCAGGGCGGGAATATACTTGGGATTCAGTGAATAGCTTCCAAGTTCAGTAGGAAGATCCTCTTTTGGCCTGGTCAGTGCACCCAGACCGTAAGTAAAGCCCACACTACCATGCAGCCCGAAGAGCTGGTCTTTCTTGTAGATGATATTGATCACACCGGCCATTCCACTGGCATCGTATTTGGCCGATGGATTGTTGATGATCTCGATGCGTTCAATATTGCTTGCGGGGATATTATCCAGCCCTTTCTGGTTTCCGAACCCGGTGAGGCTGGATTGTTTTCCATCGATCAGCACGATCACTTTATCGCTTCCCCGCAATATCACCCTTCCCTCCTGGTCGAAAGTGATGCCGGGCATTGCTTTCATGGCATCCATCACCGATCCGCCGGATCCGGCAATGTTATTGCTCATATCATAGGACTTCTTCTGCAGACCGGCGGCAATTTCCGCACGTTCTCCTATAACCTGCACCTCATCCAGCTGGGTCACGGAGGGCAGCAGCCTGATTTCCCCCAGGTCAAAATGCTCATTTAACTGCCCGATAAGCACCCCGGTCGTATCATTCCTGTAGCCCACAAAAGAAACCACCACTTTGTAACTACCCGAAGTCAATCCAACAATGGTAAACCTTCCATCCTCGGCCGATATATGGCCGGTAAGCAGCTCGTTCCCCGCAGAAAAAACAGCTACGGAAGCATAGGGTATGGGCTCCTCCGACTCCCGGTCGAGGATCCTTCCCGATACAGTTGTATTTGTTTGCGCTTTTAACTGAACCAGAGCCAGGAACAGGACGATGAATAGTGAAAGATATTTTCGCATGGTGAGATCAGAGTAATTTGCACAAGTTACTCATTTTATCTACCCGATCTCAGATAATTCTCTCCGGATTAAAGAGAGATAATCCATGCAGATTTCACGAAAAATAATTATTCACGTTTGACTGAAAATCTTCCTTCCAGGTCAACAACCCTGTCGTCCCCTGAGGAATAGTCATTAAATTTCCCCTGGAAACTGCCACTGACGATCCCCCCGATGCCATCCAGGCGATCAATCTGAATGTATCCACCACTGTTTTCCAGGTGGTTATCTAAACCAAAGTAATCCTCCCCATCATTGGTTGACAGGTCAATGGCCACCTGCATCTCCATGCTAAAAGGGTGCTTGCCTGTTACCGGTTTTTCAATTATCAGTATGATATCAATGTAGTTA
Organism: Bacteroidota bacterium; assembly: GCA_024640885.1. GTDB lineage: Bacteria > Bacteroidota > Bacteroidia > Bacteroidales. The sequence continues at coordinate 9,986 of JAHEEC010000089.1, forward strand.
TCCCCGTGGATCTCAATGACAAATTGATCATTTTCAGTATCATCATAAGCATAGGCCTGGTCCTCCATGGCATTTACCACATAGGAACCACTTAATGGACTTCCAGGTCCTATCACAAAGGAGCAGGCCCCGGAAACGGATTGTGCAGACCGATCATCCCCCCTGTCTGCCTCCAGGTCCATGACCGACATCAGTTCTGCATATTCCTGTTGAAGCACCTGGCTGCTCGCTATTTTCGCCATGAGCTTTTGATCGCTGAGTAAGGCCATCATATCCTTAAATACCGGCTTTTCCATCATTTTCCGGTTCCATGCCTCCTCATCTGCCTCGCTAATCTCACCAATTTCATTCAGCCTGGCAGCCAGTGAGGCAGCCTTGCGCTCCAGCTCCGGCTTGATCTCGGAGAGCACTTTTACTGCATCCGCTTCACTTTGCGTAGAGATGGCTTCAAGTGCCTTAAATATGTCCGAATACAACTGTTCAATTTCCTTCTCCACAGAGGCCGGCAACTGCGAAAAAACCTGGTTGGTATTAGCAATAAATAAAGCGATTAAGAGAAATAATGCTTCGCGATTCAATAAATTCATTTTCATGGCTACCTTTTTTTATTTTTAGTATACTACCTGAAATCTTCCAGTTTATTTAAAAATAGCGACCAGGTGCTCTCCCTCCGAATTGCCATAGGCCCTGAACATCCCAGAGGTATTGGTGACCATGGCGGCACGGCCAAAACGGTCCAGGCAGATGACACCTCCATCCCCCCCTTCTTCCACCAGGGTCTTTTCCACCACTTCTTTCGCCGCCTGTTCCACATTATAGCCCTTATACTGCATCAGTACGGAGATCTGGTGAGCTACGGTCCAGCGGATAAAGAATTCCCCATGACCGGTGGCCGAAACGCCGCAGGTGGCATTGTTGGCATAGGTACCCGCACCAATAATCGGTGCATCTCCGATCCGCCCGTATTTTTTATTGGTCATTCCACCCGTGGAGGTCCCAGCGCACAGGTTTCCATCCCTGTCGAGCGCCACACAGCCCACGGTGCCATGCTTCTCTGCTTCAACGGCCTTTTGATAAGACTCATATCGATCGGGTGTGAAAAAGTAGGATGGATCCACGATTTCCAATCCCACCTGTTCCGCAAAAACCGATGCGCCATGACCGGCCATCATCACATGTTCGGACTGCTCCATCACCGCCCTGGCAGCCGAAATGGGATGCCGGATGTCGGTCACGCCGGCCACTGCTCCTGCATTGAGATCCTGGCCGGTCATAATGGATGCATCCAGTTCATTTTTGCCTTCGCTGGTGAACACAGCTCCCTTCCCGGCATTGAATAAGGGATTATCCTCCATATACCGGATCACGGTCTCCACCGCATCGATGCTTTTACCCCCTCCCTTCAATACATCCAGGCCCAGCTGCAGGGCCGTATCCAGGGCCAGATTGAACTTCTCCTGGTAGGGCTCAGGGAGATTCTGGAAATTCATATTACCCGCACCCCCATGCAACACCAGGGCATAGGCATAGGGCTCCGGATCCGGGCCTGTTGCTGCAGACTGATCCGCCGGGGCCTTGCAGGAGGTGAGAATAGTGAGAATAGCAATAATGGAAAGAAAGTTTCGGTGCTTCATGCTTCCTGGTTATTTGGTATAAAAGAACACTCCCGAAATTATAAAAAATTCCGGGAGTGTTTAAAGGTTTATAAAAGGATCCTGCTTCTATTCGAATGTGGAGTTCCCGTATTTGGTGATCACTTGTATGGTGGATTTGGGGTTGGAGCCCACATTGCCCCAGATTCTGACCGAATTATTCTCTTTGACCTTGCTCAGGCGATCGCCGGCAGAAATATTTACACTTCCATATTTGGCTTCTCCTTCAAATTTAAAGGAGGCTCCCTGTTCCAGGCCTACCGTCAGGTTCCCATAGGAGAGCTCAGCATCTATCTTATCAAATCCCTTGCTCAGGGTGCCGATCTTTGCACCGGTATATGCAGAATGCAGCTCCAGGACCTTGTTCAGCTTTCCAAATTTCAGCCCGGAGTATTTCAGTTCGGCAACAAAGCTGTCCACTTCATCAAAGTCGTATTTATCATACATGCCTTCGGTAACAATCCCTCCGGCCTTGTCTCCCAGCAGTTTGGAGTACTTGCTCTCCACGAAGAGCATCTTGGAGGCATTGACTTCCATATCGCTGTAGGAGATTTCCAGACTAAGCCAGCCGGCTTCATCTATTACCCCGTTGGAATAAGCCAGATCAAGCACATTATAAGGTTTGACATTTCCACGTGAGAGGCTGCCGGCCTTCAGGTTTCCGTATTTCAGATCAACCTGTACATGCTCGCTTGCCTCCTGGATGAACAGATCTCCGTAGGAATTTGCCAGGTCCAGGTTTACCCATGCGGGAGCCTTGATGGTGATCTTGATGGAGATTTTGACATTCCTTGACCAGCCATTTTCCATCTCGGTTACCACGGAGATGTTATTTCCGGTTTTACCTATACTAATATCCACTTTTTTCAACGCTTCCTCAGCCCTGTTCTGGGAAGAAGCCTCCACCTCCACCACAGCCAGAATATCCACCTCACTCCTGTCCCAGGCGATCAATTCCACATCCGAATACTTGGTGTCCGTGCTCAGGGTAACCCCCTTATTCACGGCATAGTTTTCGGTGTATTCCTTCCTCGCATCCTGGGCAGAAAGAGAAAAGCTTACTGTAACAATCAGGAGCAGCGACAGGAGCAAACTTTTCAATTCAAATACTCTCTTTTTCATAATCTTCAGACATTTCTGATTTAACTTGGTTCAATTGTGTAATTATCTGGTCCATTACTTCCAGCTTCAACTGGTAGTGGCGGATCAGGGCATTAACCACCCGGTCGTCGTCCGGATTGGCTTCAAGGTCTTTCATTAGTTGCTGGTGATAGTTTTCCAGGTCCTTCAGTTCTTTGAGCAGGACGGTCTTTTCCTCGGCGTCAGTAAACTCAAAATCCTGGATCTCGTTGTACCTGGCATCCACCTGGGAGGTATAATAGAAATCGGCTTCCATCACCGCCTCAGGGATGTCCTGGTTAGCCACCTTACTTCCACTCTTGTCCTGCCTTACCAGGACAATGGCGGAGGTGAGAATGATGGCCACCGAGGCAGCCACCTGGATGGCATGCCGGAAACGGATCCTGCGAACAGGACGCCGCTGGGGCAGTCTCTCCAGCTTCTGCAGGAAGCGTTCCTCATGCCCCTCCCGGGGGCTATCGGAATCCAGCAGCAGCCTTTGCTCTTTGATCTGTTTTTCTATATTACTCATGGTCATCCTTATTTCTTCTTAACAGTTCGATCAATTTCTTTTTCGCCCTGTGGTACTGTGTTCTTGATGTGGCATTGGATATATTCAGTATGCCGGAGACTTCTTCGTGGTCGTATCCTTCCAACAGGATCAGCGACAGTACGATCCTGTACCCTTCAGGAAGATCATAGATCGCTTTTTTGATGGCCTCTGCCCTGTATTCCTCATTCACCGTATCGACCGGCTCATCGATCATCTCTCCAATTTCTCCTGAAGCTTCAAGCGAGAGATTGTCCTTCTTTATCCGAAGATAATCCAGGGACTTGTTAACAACGATCCGCTTTAACCAGGCCCCGAAACTAACTTCTCCGCGATAGCTATCCAGCTTTTCAAATGCCTTTAAGAACGCTTCCTGCATGACATCTTCTGCGTCATCGGAATCCCCTACAATTCGCAGGGTAGTGTTGTACATGGCTGCAAAATAAAGCCGGTACAGTTCGAACTGGGCTTTCTGACTCCCTTTTTTACAAGCCTCAACAAGATCCAGATGCCTGGGTGCAAAGCTTTCAGATTTCCCATTTTCTGCCACAATGACGAAGGATTAGTTGAAATGTTGCACGTAAGATATAAAAAAGCAGATTATTTGCTGACCTGGCGGACCACGTCGATCACGGTCCCATCCACCCATTTAATGGCTGCCACCACTTTTTCGTCCAAAGCCGGTGGCGCAGGCAGCCCGCAGATCCGGTCGGCTTCGGCTTTCAGTTCTGCCATTGTTTTAATGGGCAGGCCACTATTTCGGGTGGCCCTGATCAGGTCCTTGCGCAGGGGATTGATGGCAATGCCCCGCTCGGTTACCACCACATCAATCAGCTCACCCGGTCCGCACAGGGTGGTTACCTCCTCCCGGATCACCGGTACCCGGTCCCTGAAGAGCGGGATGGGCAGGATGACGGTTTTGGAGAAGAGGCAGTTCTGCCAGCCCCCTATTCCGTGCAGCATATAGCCGTCGGAATGGGTCACCACATTGGCATTAAAGGCCAGGTCCACCTCGGTGGCCCCCAGGATCACCACATCCACCAGTCCGGCAAAGTTCCCTTTCCCATGGTAATTGTAAGAGGTGAAGGGACTGGTCCACACATGGCCTGGATTCTCGGCCATGGAGCGCACTCCTTCCAGATCGAAGGTCTGTCCGTCCAGGATATAGTCCACCAGTCCCTCTTCCAGCATGGATACCAGGTAGGTATTGCTTCCTCCCCTTGCAAAGCGGGCCCGTATCCCTTCCTCCTTCATGATTTTGCGGAAATATTCTCCCACGGCCAGGGAGGTTCCGCCTGCACCGGACTGAAAACTGAAGCCCTCGCGGATGATCCCGGCTGCCTGGCAAAATTTTGCTGTCAGTTCGGCCAGCAGCAGGCGGTCGGGCGATTTGGTGATCTGGGTGGTCCCGGAAATGATCTGGGAGGGATCCCCCAGTTTCTCCAGATGCACCACGTAATCCAC
>JAHEEC010000090.1 GCA_024640885.1 Bacteroidota bacterium
CCACCGGGATAGCGCAGGTATCCCATTCCCATGCTGCTGACCGCCTCGGCTGTAGTGTGTTCCGCTTCGGGGAACCGGCCTCCGTCCATAAAAAAGTCCAAGTTGATCCCGATGGGATGGTTGGGGATCTCGTGGACAACCGTTCCCGGATAAATATGCACTGTTGGAACCAAATGATTTGAACATCCGGTAATTTGAATCAGACAAATAAAAAAAATGCTCTGGAAAGAGAAAGAAGGTTTCATTATTCGGATTTATTGGTTCATTCCCAGTCAGGATGAGCCGGATTGAAACGGATCCCCCACAAGCTGTATCGATCGTACTGTAATTCCAGTCTTTCCTTGAAGTGCTCCCAGTTCCTGGCACCGGAAGGGGACCACAGCACCTCGCTGACTGCACTGAGCCGGGGGAAGGTCATATATTCTGCCTTGGCCTCATTGTTTATATATTCTGTCCAAACATTGGCCTGTCCGCCCAGGATATATCCGGCTTCACCCGGTTTCAGTTTATCATTGACAGGCTCATAATGGTAAGTTTTGGAGAGGGAGGTGACCCCTCCCCAGTCAGCGGCCAGTGAATCCTCCCTGGAAGTTTGCGGATAATCGAGATAGAAGCCGTAACTGGGGGAAAGGATCACACGGTGGCCTGTGCGGACCGCTTCCAGGCATCCCTGCTCTCCGTCTCCCCTCCAGCTCATTACTACTGTTTCTTGGGTTATACCCCCTTCCAGAATCTCGTCCCATCCGATAAGCGTCCGGCCCATTGACCGGATGAATTGTTCAATCCGTTCAATCAGATAACTCTGCAGCTCGTCCTCCCCGTTCAATCCCTCCGCTTTGATCCGCTCCTGGCAGGCAGCACAATTTTCCCATCGCTCTTTCGGGCACTCATCGCCTCCGATATGTATATACTCCGAAGGGAAGATTTCCATCACCTCATCCAGGACCTCCTCAAGGAATTCATAAGTGCTCTCCTTTCCGGCGCAGAAAACGTCCTGTCCAGCTCCCCAGGTCTCCTTGACCCGGTATGGTCCCCCGGTGCATCCGAGCCAGGAATAGGAGGCCAGTGCTGCCAGGGCATGCCCAGGCATCTCAATTTCCGGAACCACAGTGACATACCGGTCTTGTGCATAAGTGATTAGATCGCTCAGTTGTTCACGGGTATAATAGCCCCCATGCCGGATGCTGTCATTGCCCGTGCCTGGCCAAATCCCTTTCATGGTCCCTTCACGCCAGGAGCCGATCTCGTTCAGGAGGGGATATTTTCTGCTTTCTATGCGCCAGCCCTGGTCATCGGTCAGGTGCAGGTGCAAATAATTGAGTTTGTGCCAGGCAGCAAAATCCACATACCTTTTCAGGAAATCGATGGAAAAGAAGTGCCGGCTCACATCCAGCAGCATCCCCCGGTAACCAAAGCGGGGACCGTCCTCCAGGTATACATATGCGATCCTGATGCCACTGTCATGATGAATCGGAGGCACCGGCATCATCTGGATCAGACTTTGCACCCCGTAAAAGATACCCTCCCCGGATCCCCGGATCACGATGCCATCGGCGGAAACCTGAAGGGTATAATGCCCGGGGTCCATCTCAGGATCTGAGACCATGCGGATCAGTCCGGGATCTTTTCCAGAATTCATATTTGCAATCATCTTTAAATCCAGGTTGTAGAAGTTCTGGCAGTAACCGGCCAGGTACAATGCCGACCGTTCAACCTCAGTATCGCAAAGAATGGTTGAGGAAGAAGTGATCAGACAGGTTCCCGGAGAAACTTCATGGATGGATGCAGGTACCGGAATAACGGAGGGTTCCTGGGAGGAGGTGTTTTGTGTGATGGATCCGGCCAGGAGGATGGCAAGGATGACGCCAGGGGTTCTCTTTAATTTCATGCTAAAAGTTACGTAAAACCTCTCTATTTCCTTCAAACTTAGGATAATTATTAGTAATATAATAGAGTGAAAATAACCACTTTGACCACCAACCATGAAAAGATCCGCCCTTCTCACTCCATTCCTCTGCATTTCAATAGCATTAAATGCACAAATATTTGAATATGAGGAAATTACAAGCTATATTGAAAATCCGTCCAGGGTGGAGGAGAACCAGCTCGCCCCGCATGTTCCCTTTGTGCCTTTCGAAACGGCCAAACAGGCCAGCGATTCCGACTGGGATAAATCCCCATATTACCGAACCCTGAACGGCACCTGGAAATTCCAGTGGATTAAAAGTCCGCTGGAATCTCCCCGGGATTTTCACACCCCAGGATTCGACGCCTCGGGGTGGAAGGAAATTCAGGTGCCCGGCACCTGGCAGATGCAAGGATTCGGATACTACATTTACCGGAATGTTCCGATGGAGTTTGCCCCCTATGATCCTCCGCGGGTACCCGTGGCGTTCAATCCTACCGGCTGTTATATCCGAGATTTCGAGGTGCCGGATTCCTGGGAAGGGAAGAAGGTGACACTTCATTTCGACGGGGTGAAAGCTGGATTCTGGGTCTGGGTCAACGGGACCTATGTGGGTTTTGACAAAGGGAGCATGACTCCTGCTGAATTCGATATTTCTGATAAGTTGGTTAAAGGGGTCAACAAGATCGCTGTACAGGTGGTTCGCTGGACTGACGGTAGTTATCTGGAGGATCAGGATATGTGGAGATTTGCCGGGATTTACCGCAGGGTTTACCTGTTTGCAACCCCTCCGGTCCATATCCGCGACTTTGCAGTGAGAACCCAGTTGGATGAATCCTATTCACAAGCAATCCTGGAGGTGGATTGTTTTCTGAAGAATGAGACTGAAGAAACAGCGAGGAACCATTCAATAGAAGTCCGGTTGATGGATTCTGAAGGACGGGAAATGGCCTCCTGTGTTACTTCTTTGAAAACTCTGGGCGCAGGTGAGGAAGAAAGGCTTTCTCTTTCAGAACAGGTGGGACAACCGGAATTGTGGTCCGCAGAAAAACCCAACCTTTACAATCTGCTGATCATCCTGGCGAATTCGAAAGGAGAGGTTCTGGAGGTGCTGGAAGAGAAGGTAGGATTCAGGGAACTTGAGATCAGGGAAGGCCAGATGCTTGTGAACGGGGTTCCCGTCACCATCAAAGGGGTGAACCGGCACGAGCACGATCCGCTCCACGGGCGTACCATGTCGAGAGAGGTGATAGAAAAAGATTTTAAGTTAATGAAGGAGCTGAATATCAATGGGATCCGCACATGTCATTATCCCAATGACCCTTTGTTCTATGACCTGGCTGATGAGTGGGGGTTCTACATCTGTGACGAAGTGAATGCGGAGTGCCATTACGGAGAGCGATGGCTGGCAGCTCAGCCCGGCTGGGAAGATGCCTTCATGGACCGCACCATCCGGTTTGTGCAGCGCGACAAGAACCATCCCTCGGTGATCATGTGGAGCATGGGCAATGAATGCGGGCTCGCGCCTGTTCATTATCAAATGGCGGGGTACGTGCGTTCTGCAGATCCCACCCGGTTCCTTTACCACCAGACCAACTATCCAAACGGCGATGCACCTTTTGCAGACATTTGCGGAACCCGCTATCCCAATCCCGGAATGCTGGATGCCATAGGAGATACCACCACCCGACCGGTGATCCTGGGGGAATATGCCCATGCTGTGGCCAATTCCATGGGACACTTTGACCAGTACTGGGATCGATTCTATAGGTACAAAAGCCTGCAGGGGGGATTCATCTGGGACTGGGTCAACCAGAGCCTTCTGGTGGACCTGGTAACCACAAAAGATCTTTCCACCTTTGACCACCAGGCCGTTCTCATGGGCCGGCCGGAAGCAGTGAAAGGGATCCGGGGTCAGGCCATTCAACTGAGTGGCCTGGACGATTTCGTGGAGGTCAGCCCTTCTACAGCACTCAACCTGACCGGGCATGAACTGACCCTTCAAACCTGGATCTATCCACGTGAGTTCAATGGATCCAACCCGATGATCTCCAAAGGGCTTCATTCCTTTGCACTGGCCCAGCTCCATAAAGATTCAATAACCTTTATGCTGCGCACGGACAGTGATCACAATTTAACGGCATCCCTGCCGGATAACTGGTACTATAACTGGCACCATGTGGCTGCGGTCTATGACGGAAGCGAAATGTCGCTATACCTGGATGGGAACTTACTGGCCGGTGCACCTGCCAACGGATCCATCGAGCGCACTTATTACGAAATAACAGTGGGCAAGAACCATGAAGGGAATCATGAGAATACCCCCGGGTTTATTTCCAATGCCCGGTTCGACGAGGTGATGATCCACAACAAAGCCCTTCCCCCGGAGCAATTTTCCTTCAACCGTAACGAACCAGCCCTGGAAGGAGATCTGGTGCTCTGGCTCCCGTTTGAGGAGTCCAGGAACGAGGGGAAATTTCTGTGTTACGGGGCCACTCCCTATACCTCGGCTACCATGGACGGGATCATTTTTGCAGACCGCTCCTATCAGCCCGAATCCTGGCAGGTAAAGCACAGCCATTGTCCGGTCAAAGCCGAGGCCCTGGACCCTGTCCAAGGCATATTCAGGATCCACAACCGGTACCATTTCACCAATCTGAATGAAATCGACCTTGGATGGATATTGTTGAAAGATGGCAGGATCATCCATGAAGAGGAACTCGAACTGGATCTCAATCCACAGGAAAAAATAGACATTACCATTCCCTGCGATCCCGGCTTATTCACTGAGGGGGGAGAGTACCTGATCAGGCTGGAATACAGGACCAGCAAACCAGAGCGCTGGGCGGGGGCCGGATTCGAAATTGGATTCGATGAATTTACACTTTTCGGTCTGCCCGGGGTCCCGGCAGGCGGACCGGAACAGCATGGTTCACCCCTGGTCATCGAGAAAAATGGGGATGTTTTAGTCGTTTCAGGGGAAGGATTCAGTTACGAATTGGACTTATCCAACGGTATCCTGAAGCAGATCCGGTTCGGAAACACTGAATTCCTGTCCCGGGGCCCACAGCTGAAGGTGTCCCGTCCCCCTATTGTGAACGAGATCTCCGTATGGACGAGGGCAGAATATGCCGAATGGTATAACTGGGGCCTAGATTCGCTGGTGCATGAGCTTCTATCTGTGTACACCGAGAGGATCAGCGATGAAGAGATGCTAGTCAGTGCTAAAATCAATTCCTATTCCTTCAAGGAACGGACCCTGCAATTCAACAACGTGTTCAACTACAGAATCAATAGCCAGGGGAAACTGCAGCTTGATCACCGGGTAGTCTGTCAGATGGAACTACCTGCCCGCAGGGCCAGCGAGGATATACCCTGGATCCAGAAAATCGGACTGGAGATGAAATTGAATCCCGGTGTAGAAGCATTCCGATGGTATGGCAAGGGACCCTTTGAAACTTACCCTGACCGGAAAACAGGTGCAAAAACAGCGATCCATACCCTCCAGGCAGATTCGATCCGGATGCCCTATGTGATCACACAGGGTTTTGACAACCATACCGAGGTCAGGTGGCTTGAGGTCATGCATCAAAACGGGACAGGGATCAGGATTGATGGGGAACTGCCTATTGACTTCAGTGTGGATCCCTATGCAAATCTGGAAGGATCGTGGTATCCTTACCAGTTGAAAAAATCATCGAACCTGACCCTGAACCTGGATCACCGGGTCAGTGGTGTGGGGGGTACCCCGATTACCGTGCGGCACCCTTTCCGAACCTATCCGGATGAATATCATTACGAACTGGTAATTCAACCGATAGCTGCTGAATAATTAAATAGGAAAGTCCATGAAAAAAAGCTGCACATTACTTCTGACGATTTCAGTTTTCATGATATTGACGGAATTTGGATGCAGGAGCAATGAAAGCACGACCGTCATCTATGTCTATCCCGATTCGGTCCTTTCTGATGTTTCACGCCATCCCATCGGGATCAACCTGGATTATTTCATGGACGATGACAACTACCTCAAACCCGAAAGGAGCACCACAGATGCACTGAATGCAATGGGGGTTACATACCTGCGTTACCCGGGTGGGAACAAGTCCGATTTCTATTTTTTCTCAAAGCCGCCCTGGCAGCATTCTGAGCCCACCCTGGCCCGGACCGGAAAAGGTGCTGTAGGGGGGAGGGACCGGGTATTAAATAATTACTCTGAATTTGGGGTGGATGTACTTGACTTCGATGAATTTATGGCCATGTGCAGAGAGATCGGAGCTGAACCAGTCCTCTGTGTGGCAGCCGACGAGTATTTGGTTGACTACCCGGAAGGATGCACCTGGGCGACCCGGGAAGAAATGATAGCGCATGCTGTGGAGTGGGTCCATTATGCCAATATCAGGAAAGGGTATGGGGTGAAATACTGGATGATTGGAAATGAAAGCTGGCACAAGCAGAATATCAACTCAACTGCTGAGATTTATGCCCGAGATGTGATCGACTTTTCCGTCGCCATGAAAGCTGTGGACCCGTCCATACTCATTGTTCCCAACGGAAATTCGGTGGAGTTCTGGGAAAAAGTAATCACCATTGCCGGAGACCATGTGGACCACCTCTGCTTCAGCAACTATCCGGTATACGAGTACAAAGCCGGGTACGCCACCTACCGGGATACACTCCAGGACCTGATGCACCCGGTCCGCAGGGCACAATCGGCTATAGAGCGGTATGCCACTCCCGACCAGAAGGCCCGGTGGAAGCTGATCAATGCCGAATACGGGCCTTTTGACTGGGGAAATTACTGGCCCAAGATCAGCAACATGGGCATGACCCTGGCCAATTTTGAGATGACCGGTCTGCAGCTTTTGGAGCCCGATTTGCTTTTCTCCTGTTTCTGGAATACCAGGTGGATCAATAACGATTCGGTAGACCATAGCGCCTTTGATGCCCTGGACCGGGATGGTAATTTTAATGCCATGGGGTTGGGCCTGATGATCTGGGGCAACTACCTGGGGCAACAAATGGTGAAAACCACCGGGACCATTCATATCAGGACCTTTGCAAGTTATTCTCCCGATGCCCGTCAATTATTTGTCTATCTGATCAATACCCTTCCCGGGTCACAGCCGTTACGTTTGAATATAGGGAAGATTGGGAGCCCGGAAATTGTGATGGCACGTGAACTTGTGGGTGACGGACCCGATGATCTGGAACCCTTATGGCAGGAGTGTGATCATTGGAAGGATCCCACCCGCATCCTGGTAAGCGGGACCAGCATTACAGTAATTGAGTACCATTTTAAATAAGAGATTGTGATGTTTTATAATAAACTTTCATTGTGGATAAGCGCGGTGATCCTGTTTCTTGCCGGACATCTCTGCATGGCACAGATGGGAAGCGGGAATCTAATGAAGGGAATTGCATACCGGCAGCTTGAACCAGCCGGAGAAGAGTGCTCCGACATCGAAAAACTAAATGTTTCATGGTACTATAACTGGACCCCAAAGCCAAATTGCCCGGAAACCAGGGAAGTGGAATTTATCCCGATGATCTGGAGTGAGAAGTACCTGGTAGGGGAAAACCTTGAGGAATTCTATACCCCCCTGATCGGATCGAAGTACAATACATTGCTCGGATTCAACGAGCCGAACTGGAAGGGCCAGGCTGAAATGACCGTGAATGAGGCATTGGAATACTGGCCGATGCTTGAGAAAACCGGGATGAGACTAGGAAGCCCGGCGACCACTGGAAGATCAGGACTCGACTGGACCATTGAATTTATGAAAGGAGTAAAAATCAGGGGATTTCGTATAGATTTCCTGGCACTTCACTGGTACGGGAGTTGCTCAGGAACAGGGGATCTGGAGGCGTTTCTTGGGTACTATGATGCCTTTAATATGCCGATGTGGCTGACCGAATGGTCCTGCTATGATCAGGATATGGCAACCAATAGTGCCTTTCTGGGACAGGTCCTCCCGGTACTGGATTCATTTGACAGGCTGGAGCGGTATGCATGGTATTCAAACCGGACCACCCATGAGACATACCTGGGTGCCGCCCTGTTCGACAGTACCGGTGCGGCCACACCTAACGGGGAAATTTATAGGGAACTCCCTGGCGTTTCGTCCAGGGAATCAAAGGAAGGGTATTATCCGGAAATTCAACTTGAGATTGTGGACTGGCATGACAGACCAGTCATCGGAAAGGGAGATCCTGGGACAGCTGACATAAAACATGGCCTTGAAGGTGGCAGGGTGATCAGGATCGATGAAACCTATCACCTGTTTACCTCTGAACAAGTTGGAAATCCTAAATGGGTGAAGATGAGGATCGGACACTGGCGAAGCATGAATGGAATGGATTGGGAACGGGTGTCCACGCTTTATGAATCCAGCGGGGATTATACCGGTACAGATCCAAGGGCGGCCCTCTGGTCACCCATGCCTGTCTACAATAATGAGGATTCCACCTGGTATATGACTTACGTAGCTTATCGCTGTATGCCCAACACAAAGCAGCAATTCCTCAATAATTTCGAAGGCAGGATTTGGCAGGCAAAATCGGAGCAAAAAGGGATCCATGGTTTAGGCGGTCCATATACAGATCTGGGAATCATACAGGAACCGGGTCCCCTGGCAGATGACTGGGAAGGATTGCAGGGATCAGATTCATTCTTCCCATTCAGGGTGGGGAACAAGTGGCTCGCATTCACCGGTTCAGCAAAAACAGAAAAACTGCCCATGGAATTCTGGGGCAATGGACTGGCACTGGCTCCTTCGCTGACCGGACCATGGATCAGGCTCAGCAGGCGCAGCCCGGTTGATTTCGGCACCAATTTCTCTGAGAATCCTATCGTTACCGAATTAGCAGATGGCACGCTGATCGCGGTCATGGATTCGCACGGTTCGGGATTCGGATACTCCACCTCTCGTAATGGTGTGGACTGGTCTGCTATGAAATTTGTGGAGGTTACAGATAAGATGGAGGCCTGGTGGTCGGAATTCCGGACCCCGCTCAGCCTGATCGAAGAAGAGGACGGAACTTTCACACTTTTTTTCACGGCCATGAAGGAACCCACAGACTACTGGCAACACCTGGGGGAAGAAGGACACAAACTGGATACAGGATTTGACAGCATGGGAAAACTGACTTTAAGCGTAGTTATAAAATAGATAAACTGAAATTGATATGTCCATGGATCACAAATTGAACTACAGATACGCATTTGTGTTAGGTATCACAGTTATCGCCTGCCTGCTTTCCTGCGCCCGAAATCAATCAGGTCATGCAAAACCGGAAATCACCAATACCTTCCCTTTTCAACTGCCGGGTCATATCCAACAGGTGACTACATTCGGGCAAAGGGCCGACTGGTCCCACGATGGGAAAAAGATACTATTTATCGAGAAAACTTTCGGGGATGTCTATGAAGTAACCCTTGAAACGCTGGAGGTTCGACCCCTTACACATCACTATTATCACGAAGGGTATGTGCGTGCGCTTTACCTGAGCAATGGGGATATCCTGTTGTCAGGTGCCAGGAAATTCGATGCGGAAGATCCGGTTCCCAGCCGGAAAAGGGATGCCGAACTGTGGGTGCTGGAAAAAGCGGGAGAAAAACCTCCCCACCCCCTGGGTGAACTCTGCTACGAAGGCCCTGCGGTATCCAGGAAATATTTAAAGATTGTATGGTCATGGCGGGGTGATCAACCGGAAGCAGTTGATTACATGGCCGAGATTGAATATACTGACGGGATCCCGGAGATCGTAAATAAAAAGGCCATTCTTACCAAAGAACACCTGCCGGGCGTCCTGGATATTGAAACACAGAATTTTAGGCCCCCGGATGAGAAAGAACTCATTTTCAGTGCTTATTCTAGTGAATACCGGGTATGCGAAGTGATGGGAGTGGACCTGGAGACCGGAGAGATACGGAATTATTCGCTTAGACCCGATGAGTACGACGAACCGGAAGGCATTTTCCCTGATGGAAAACACATACTGGTGGAATGCGACCGGCACAACAACTCAGGAACCGGCCAGATCGATATCTACAAATTGAAACTTGATGGTTCGGGAGCTTCTGAACGGTTGACCTTTTTCGCTGATTACGAGGGATATAAATCATCCAATCCGGTGGTCAGCGACGACGGAAATTACATGGCTTTCCAGGTGGCGAAGGTGGGTGACTGGGCCGGTGTCGGGAGGGGGATATTCATCTATGATCTGAAAGCAGAAAAATGATAAAATATATACTCCTTTTGCCGATCCTGATCGGGTGTCTCTCCTGCCGGAATGAATCAGATCAAAGCATTCTCTTTGATCCGGGGGAAACGGTTCCGGGCCGGGTTTGGTCCCCGAGTGGAGACAAGGTCCTCCTTTCAGGAGGGGAGGTAAACGTTGAATTTGCAGAATCACAGTCTGTTTCCAACCTCTATATAAGCCCACCGGGAGGATGGAGGGATGCATCAGATTATAGGTTCGTCATGTGTGAGATAAAAAATCTGGGGCAATTGCCGCAACTGGTTGAACTGGGTTTCGGTACCTATGACCTGACGCTGGGGGCCACCGTTGTTCCCCCTGGAGAGGTGAAGACATTGAAGGCTGTGATATACAGAACCGAACATCCGGCCTATATTGACTCTGTGTTCCCTGTAATGCATGGAAAACCGGACGGTACCCTGAGAGGATGGATGGACTCTACCTGCGATTCCATCGAATATATTAAGTTGATGTTTCCCGGAGCTGTGCCGGGAGCATCCGTCCGGATCGGGAGGATATGGCTCGAGGAGCCCTATTTGCTGATGTCGGAGGAGAGGATGAAATCCACCTTCTATCCTTTTGTGGACACATTCGGTCAGTATCTTTATGATGAGTGGCCATTGAAAATCAATTCAGGGGAGGATCTGCTTGAACATGATGCCGGGGAACTTCGATCCCTGAATGAAGGGCCCCCATTGCTGGATTGGGACCAGTACGGGGGCTGGGCCACAGGTCCGCAAATGAAGGCCACCGGCAGGTTCAGGGTGGAGAAGGTAAAGGGTAAATGGTGGTTCGTTGATCCGCTTGGGAATTTATTCTGGTCCCATGGTATCGACTGTGTGGAGTTTGGCACCCAGACCCGCACCCGCATTACCGGCCGTGAGCATTATTTCCAGTCTCTTCCTCAAGAGGGTACCTCAGAATCTGCCCTTTATCAAATTTCTGAGGATCAGCAAGAATCCATTCATTATATGAGCTTTCATGCGCTCAATATTTTCAGGAAGTACGGCGATTCATGGAAGCAAATTGCGCATGAGCGGATCCACGACCGATTCCTTAACTGGGGAATAAATACAATAGGCAACTGGTCCGATCCAGCCATCTACCTGAAGCGGCGGACTCCCTACGTGCTGACCGCCTATACCATGAAAACAGGCGTATTGGCAGATCCTTTTGCACCGGACTTTAAGGAAGCACTTGAGCAAACACTGAGGTCAAGGGAGGAAGAATTAGGCGATCCCTGGTGCCTGGGGGTATTTGTGGACAATGAATTAAAATGGGGAGTGAAATGGGCCCCGAAAATCCCTGAGCAGATCCTGGTTGCACCGGCAGGTCAACCAGCCAAAAAGGCTTTTGTGGAAAGTATGCATGAGCAATACAGCTCCATTGATCAATTGAATTCATCCTGGGGTACCTCATTTGGCTCATGGGAGCAGCTGTTGCTGAACCAAATGGCTATCCCCGGAGCTGCAGGGGATATGCGGGAATTCATGAAGGATTACACCTCCCGCTATTATCAAAGTTGCAGGGACGCTGTGAAGTCAGTGGACCCAGGTATGCTCTACCTTGGTTGCCGGATGGATTTTCACCTCTATCCGGAGGATACCACACTGAATTACATCATCCGGATTGCAGCCGAATACTGCGATGTAGTGAGTTTCAACCGGTACCGGTATTCCAGCACGGAGCTGATCCCTCCCGACGGGGGAGACTATCCCATCATCATAGGGGAGTTTCATTTCGGATCACTTGAGACTGGATTGTTGCAGCCAGGATTACGCTATGCAGCCGATCAAGAGGATCGGGCCAGGTTATATGAATACTATGTCACCAGCGCACTTCAAAATCCTTTCATAGTCGGTACGCATTGGTTCCAGCTTGTTGATCAGGCTGTTACCGGAAGGCCTGACGGGGAGAATTACCAGGCAGGGTTCCTGACTGTGGGGGATGTTCCGCAACCCGAGATCACCCGGGTATCCCGTGATCTGGGCAGTCGGATGTATAAGATCCGGGCCAGATGAACAGGTGGAACCTGTTCATTAATAATATAAATAACAACCCTGAAAGGGCCTAAAGATGTATATTCAAGTTCCTGTTATAACAATTCAATAAATCCAAAACCTATGAAACTGCAAACCTTCATTTGTGTCGCCGCAGCTTTGATGATATCAAACGTGGGCCTTAACGGGCAGTCCTATCAACCCGACCAGATCCTTTACGGAGCGGCCTATTACCATGAATACATGCCCCACGAACGACTGGACGAGGATGTGCGGATGATGAAAGAGGCAGGGATCTCGGTGGTGCGCGTGGGCGAATCAACCTGGAGCCTTTTCGAGCCCCGTGACGGGGAGTTTGAATTTGAGTGGATGGACCGGATCATCGATAAGATGCACGAGGCGGGTATCAAGGTGATCCTTGGTACACCCACCTATTCGATCCCCGCCTGGTTGTGGCACAAACATCCTGAAATACTGATCGAACGCAGGGGAGGGGAGCAGACCAACTACGGGATCAGGCAAAACATGAACATCACCCATCCCACCTTCCTGTTCTATGCGGAACGGGTGATCCGGAAAATGATGGAGCATTATGCCTCACACCCCGGCATCATCGGTTTCCAGGTGGACAATGAGACAGAAGCCAGGGGCGTGAACAACTATGATTTCTATGTAAGTTTTGTCAACCACCTGAAGAAAAAATATAAGACCCCGGAGAACCTGAACAAGATCTGGGGATTGAACTACTGGGGAATGACCATCGATGGATGGGAGGAGGTCCCCCCCCGGGACGGCATAACCAATACAGGTTACAAACTGGAATGGGCCCGGTTCAACCGGATGGCTGTTTCCGATTTCCTGAACTGGCAGTCAAACATCGTGAAGGAGTATAAGCGGGAGGATCAGTTCATCACACATTGTTTCATGCCTTCGGTGCAGAATATTGACCAGGTGACAAGTGCGGCGAATATGGATGTAATGGCTGTTAATATCTACCATGGACAGCAGGATGAGCTGACCGGGAATGAGATTGCCTTCGGAGGTGACTTTTTCAGATCGGTGAAGCATGACAACTACCTGGTAACCGAGACCAATGCCCAGACCATCGGCTGGACCTCAAAGACCCAGCAGCCGCCCTACCCCGGGCAGATGAGGCAGAACGTCTATGCGCATATCGGTTCGGGCGCCAATATGGTGGAATACTGGCACTGGCATTCCATTCATTACGGTCAGGAAACCTACTGGAAAGGGGTAATATCTCATGATCTGCAGCCCAACAGGGCCTATAAAGAGGTATCCGTCACGGCCCATGAACTTCAGCGGTTCGGGGACCGGATCGTGAACCTGCAAAAGAAGAATGAGGTGGCCATCCTCTTCAGCCATGACTCCAACGACGGGCTGAACTTCATGCCTTTCAACGGTGCAGGCTCCGATTGGGAAGAAACCAGCAGCAGCGCCTACCGGAACCAGCTGGTAGCCCAGTTTCATAAAGTTCTCTACCAGAACAATATAGGAGTAGACTTTGTTTTCCCGGATGCACCGGATTTCGACAATTACAAGCTGGTCATCATCCCTTCCCTCTACATTGCATCAGACGAACTGCTTGAAAAGATCGGTGCCTATGTAAAATCAGGTGGACATGTGGTCATGCAGTTCAAGAGCGGTTTCTGTGATGAGAATTCCATGGTGCGCCCGTTGTTGGCGCCGGGACCGTTGCGGGAGGCCTGCGGATTCTACTACCAGGAATTCTCCAATATCGGTGAGCTTCCGCTGAAGGATAACCCGTTCGGGGTCGGGAATAATGTGGCCAGGGACTGGATGGAATTCCTGATCCCTGAAACCGCTACACCCCTGGCTTATTATGACCATCCTTATTTCTCAGAGTTTCCGGCAGCTACCCTGAACGAGTACGGAAAAGGGACCCTGCTTTACGAAGGATCCCTCTTCTCGGACCAGATCCAGACAAAGATCCTCAAGGATGCCCTCAGGCGGGCGGGTATTGCCGATCCGGATTTCCGGTTCAGCTGGCCGGTGATTGCCAAATCGGGCACCAATGGTTTTGGGAATGAAGTCCATTTCTATTATAACTATTCATCGGAAGAAAAGGCGATTGAATATCCGCATCCAGCTGGAAAAGAGCTTGTTTCGGATCGTCCTGTCAGGAATGGGGAGACCCTGGTGATAAAACCCTGGGATGTACTGATCATTGAAGTAAAGTGACGTAAAACCAGGTGTCCAGAAAGGCTCCGGGTCACGGCATATTGCATTACAAAGCCTGTTCGGGCAGGTCCTATTTTGAAAAGAGGTGGCCTGATCCGGTCTGCTTCAGGCTTTCCCACATGGCAGCCTCTTTCCTCACTCCACTAATTTTCCAGGCTGGAGGCGCTTTTATCCTCACCCGGATCGAGCCAGGCCTGGCCATCCGCGCCGAAGCTTTTCGCGCCCACTTTCCTGATCATGGTGTCATCCACTTTCTTCAGCGGGGTATACCCGGGGTGGTGCGATTCCTTGTAGGGGTCATTGCTTTTGGTGTTGTAACAGCATACC
>JAHEEC010000203.1 GCA_024640885.1 Bacteroidota bacterium
GGGGATGATGATTTTAGCACATCCACTGTGCTCCGGACCACAGACGGAGGATCCACCTGGGAACCGCAGGCCTTGAGCGGTAACGTGGTCAGGCCCATCTATGACCTTGATTTTATAAAGGTTCCGGCCGGTGATTCCATCCCGGGATATATCACAGGTGGTTCTGGCTTTACCTGGAAGACATGGGATCTTGGAGAATCCTGGGGATCTGTCAGGAACAACAGCGAGAACACTTTTTACTCCAGCTGTTTTGTGAACAGGGACACCGGGTGGTTCGTGGGCTCATATGAAGTAACGGACCCTTATACCATCATGTGCACCCTGGATGGAGGTGAATCTTGGATAGAGCAGACAAACCCGACTGACAAGGACCTGCGGGGGGTAAGTTTTGGTTCGGATCAAAAGGGGATCGCAGTGGGGCTGTCCGGGTCGTTGATCTATACCTCCGACGGGGGAACCAACTGGGAAGCCAGCGCAGAAGGGGGATTCACCAGGTGGGAGTCAGTTTTTCTGACGACATCCGGAAAAGCATGGGCCGTGGGAATTGCCGGGGCCATTGCACACTCGGATGACTGGGGCCACACCTGGGTGATGCAGGAGAGCGGTGTTTCTGCTGGTGTGGAACTTATGGAGGTCTTTTTCATTGATGACAACCAGGGATGGATCGTAGGGGGTGGAGTGGATCAGTCCGGGGTCATCCTTCATACCACCAGCGGTGGGTTGACCACGGGTCTTCACGGGAACAGGCCGGAGGAAGAGGGTCCATTCAGCCTTGCACAGAACTTTCCCAACCCGTTCCGGGCAAAAACCCGGATTCAGTATACCGTCACCGAACCGGCTTCGGTAAGGGTCGAGATCTTTGATGCAACGGGACAGCTCCTGGCGACACTGCAGGATCAGCAGATGCCCGCCGGAAGTCATTATGTGGACTTCGATGGTGAATTCAATCCGGCGGGAGTCTATTTTTACAGCGTGGAGGCGGGATCATCCAGGGCGGTCAGAAAGATGGTCCTGATGAAATGAAATGTCATGTGATCACAGCTTAATCATCCTCCTGGAAAGGGTGATCGTGCCATCATTGACCAGCACCAGGTATATTCCCTTTTTCAGTTTTGACACATCCACGGCAGAGGTTTGATCCAATGATTTATGAATCAAGGTTTTGCCTGAAGCGTCAATAATTCTGACACGGTAATTCTCAGGATTTTTAATCCCGATTTGTAGAAGATCCCCTACCGGGTTTGGAAGGACTTTAAAAATTGGAGTGTCTGCATTTTCAGGGGCTGCCACCGGGTATCCCAATTGATACACTCTTACCCAATCAATAAATACGGAACAAGGGAATCTGGAGAGAGGAACTATTGCTCCACCATAGGTATAATCTGAACCACCGACTCCCGCACTCAGAATGGGGTACATTTTATGCTCGAAAGGATACCACTCGGGGAAATGGTTGCTATACTCCGAAATGCCAACCCTTTTGCCATCCAGCTGGCCGATCGTAAATTCATCTTCCCCATCTTGATTATAATAGCCTCCATCATTCAGATAATGAATGTGATACACAATATAATCCACAAAGAATTCGATCCTGTCATCATACCAGTCAATGCCGTAGGTATGAAAACCAGTGCTTCCTGCATTGGGTTCATCCGATGAAACCGGGTATCCTCCATAACCAGGTTCGGAGGGATCCGGAACTTCCTGGTGTTCGTAACTGTAATAAGCTCCCATATGACCATGGTTCCAGTCTCTCCACTGGTTATTTTCCCAAAACCATGCATAATGAACACTGCCAAGGTTATGATAGGGTATGGAGCCCACGTATTCCATCACATCGATCTCCCCGCCCTGGGGCCACATAATATAACTCCATCCCTGGGGTATCTCATCCGGCATCATCCAGAAGGCAAAGCCCTGACCCATATATCTTACGTCCCTGGGAAAGATTCTTGCCTCTATCCTGTGCCTCGGTCCCCAGGAAGCTTTCCCGGCTGAACGGATCCTTCCGCTGGTATAATTCCTGTCGATATAAAATTCCCTCCTCGTGGTGATCACCAGGCAACCATCTTCCGCTCCCTCCAATCCATCCAGGAAGCTCACATTTTCGGTTCGATCCGTAGCCCGGTCAATTTGGCCTGTCCCCCAGTCTCCGTTGACCCCCGTACCCGTTTCGCAGCTCCATTTGGTTGAATCCAGTTCTCCTCCATTGAAGTTATCCTCCCACACCAGCTCCCCAACCTGTCCAAAATCCGGGATGGCCGCTGCAATGAGCAGAAACAATGTAAAGACTGGTTTCATGTTTCGTATTTAAGCAAATGACAAACGTTACGCTGCAATGGCAATAAAACGGGTTTGAACACCCATGTGAATATAGGAGAATTGTTTGGGAAATGCGCAACCGGTGTAAACCAAACGATTCATCATCCCATCAGGGTACAAGGATTGTTACCCTGGCCTGGAACTCCCTGCAATAAAAGGCAAGAGAAGAAAGAAATCAAAGTAATTTCTCCAATTGGGCTGCCCATCCAATTACAATATTCCGCAATAAATCCGCACAACACTTCCCGATAAGTAAAATTCAATAATTAAGTGCGGGGTTCGGGTTATTCCGTCCACAATTATTAATTCCTGCAAATCACACCAACCGGGGTGCAAATATCCATTTTACCAGTCCCGAGGAACAACCTAATTTTACTTCATAGATTCTGTGAATCGATAAACGACGCAATCATGGAACATCCATTTATCAAAACCAATGAATTCCTGTTTTCCCAGGCCATACTCGGAAGGGAGATATTAAGAACAGGTGTATCCATCTCTTCAAACAAAGAGTGGGATTCGATTCTTTTTACCGGTTGTACTGGCTTTATAGGTGGATTTCTATTGAGGGAGCTATTGGAAAACACCATTGCCAAAATTTATTGCCTGGTCAGATGCGACAACGAAAAGCAAGGAAACGAACGGCTTGTTGCATGCATGCAGGAGAAAGGCCTATGGGAAGAGAGGTTCGGCTCAAGAATCAGGATCATCAAGGGAGATTTGAACCTTCCCAAATTGGGATTAAGTCACAATACCAGATCCCAACTGGCAGAAAAGATAGATGTGATCTTTCATTTAGGGGCTTCAGTCAATTGGGCCTCCAATTATACCCGGGAGGTACAGGCAAACGTACTCAGTTTCATAGAACTGCTCAAGCTGGCTATTACACGCAAAGTGAAGCCCATCCATTATAGCTCCAGCATGGGAGCGTATGCTTCATTAAATAAGTCATTCTCAAATCCCATTCTTGAAAACGAAGTATTTCATGAACCGGGTTCCTTGTTTGGAGGATATTGTCAATCAAAATGGGTATGCGAAAAGCTCGTCGAACAGGCCAGAATGAGAAACGTCCCCATCAATTTATACAGAATCGGAGAAGTAAATGGTGATTCCAGCACCGGTTTGAGCGATTTAAAGAATTTCATCAACCTGTTTATGGGTTTCTGCATCATGAACCAAATGGCCCCTGAAAGCTACAGGAAAGCGAAATTCAACCTGGTTCCCGTGGATTATATGACAAAAGCCATGCTGCAAATTTCAAAAAATATGGAGGGAAATGGCAAGAATTTTCAATTCAACAGCAGCCAGATCTTCACGATGGAGGAGATGGTAAATGAAATGAACCATTGCGGATATAGGGTCAGATTTGTTTCCGATGATGTGTGGGAAAATGCCCTAAAAGAAGGGTCATGGCTCGCAAAAAGAATAAGAACGATTTTTAAAAAACTGAAAATCAGCGAGGACGCCCAGGAAGTTTCCTTGTTTGATATCGGGCAAAGCGTCTTTTTAAGAGGTCATGATACTTCCAACACCGATCAGGCATTAAAAGGCAGTGAGGTAAGATGCGGCAAAATCATTGATGACGGTATTCTTCATAATTACCTGAACTACATTATAAAAAACCTCTAGTCTCTGCCATTACCACAAAAGCCCCCGATAGGAGGCTTTGTG
>JAHEEC010000204.1 GCA_024640885.1 Bacteroidota bacterium
AGGGCATCCACAGAAGATGAGATCAAAAACAATTTGGGTTGCGTAGGGCTCCTGATCCAATATAAAAATTATCCCAAAAAGAAGGTGGAGCTGCAGTTGTAGGGACCAATCCCCCTTTTGTTTTTCTAATTGGAATTCCTACTTTTAGCCTTTCTATGCTTAACCAGATGAAAATCCTAAAAATCATATCGGTTCTAAGCCTGACCTTCCTGGTCAGTTGCCTCAATCTGGAGGAAGAGCCCATCATATTAATTAATCCCACCGTGGAGATAAGTGCCCACATTAAGAATGAAAGGATATTCGCCACAGCCCTTATCAATGTAAATCCACAGGTACTCACAGCCGGCAATATTCCCATACTCTTTGAATTCCTGGGGGAACTGGACATCTTCAACACTGAAAACGGCTTCATCATTGATGTAAATTCCTTCACAGGGGGGGGATTGTCACAGGTTTATACCGTGGCAGCCGATACCGCATCCCATGCCAGGTTTGTTGTAATCGCATCAGGCACCATCAATGCGTATGCGGATATTGGAAACGACGGGGATCCAGACAACGACAAACTGATTTCATCAGGCGACTTTCACACGGAGGCGCAATTTATCGTTGCCAATCTGCTCACACCCACTGCAGGCGCAAAATAGGGTTCCATTTTCTTTTCTTCCTTATTGCGATCTTTCCCCATAAGATCTGATCTTTTTTGAAGGCAATTTGTTAATTTTATTTGTTAAGTTGTTTCATGAAAGGGCCCATCTTTTAAAAAAATGGTACCTTTCATGAGGTATATCTGTCGTTAACCTAACTGACAAACGTTAATTGATCCAGTTTATCAGAATGATCCGGAGATTTGTTTTGGCGCTTATTGTGGTCGCGGGCACCGCTGCAATGGATGCACAGGAGATCCCGTCAAAACCATTATCCATTCCCGTATTCCATCCGATGGTGATCAATCCGGCATATGTGGGCAGCAAGGATTTCACCAACATCAGTTTAACCTCCAGAATTTTTAAAAGCCCTAATAATCAGATCCTTACCATTCATAAAAGATTATCCGGTCCCGATGGTTTCTTTTCGAACATCGGAGTAGGAGCATACATTTTCCAGGAACAGCTTGTGGCATCATGGAATACAGGACTGGCACTGGGGGGTGCTTACCATTTTGCCCTCGACGATGCGAATGTGCACAATATTGCTGCAGGAGCCTCCCTGAAAGGTTTTTTGAATATCCCGAAAAAAGATGCCGAATCCACCGGAGATACTTCCAGCACCTCCTTTAATCCCAACATGGACCTGGGAGTCTACTATTATGGCCCCACCGCATTTGCAGGGCTCTCGGTGACCTCTCTGTTTGGAACGAAAATTCCAGATGGAGAAGCAATTAAATCCGAGGCATACCAACCAAGGGAGTATCATTTCTACGGCGGATACAAGTTCTTGCTTAGTAAAAAGAATTCCATAGTCCTTGAACCCTCGCTGCTGGTTTCTTTGAATGATTCCACCATTTCGGAACCGCAGAAGCACCTTGTCCCCTACCTGAAACTTTACCTCCAGAATTTCTATGTGGGAAGCTACATGAAGTCAGTGGACATTTTTGCCCTGTTCTTTCAATACCAGTTCCCCCGATTTTATACGGGAATATTCCTTGAATTTCCGAGGGTTGGTTTTCTGAATAACGACAACATCATCTTCGAACTATCACTGGGAATAAATCTGGGGCATGAAGGGGATAAATTTTTGCAATACAGGCATTGGTAACCGGGAAAAATGAATTCAAGATCAACACATATTAAACTGGCCATTTATCTGCTTCTGGGAACCACACTATTTTCTCCTTCGGTGGGTGCATTCCATGTGAGTGCAGCTGTACAGGATGATTCGGTCTGGGTAGAGGAATTGTTGCTGAAGGATACTTTGGGACTGCAGATTAGCGGCCCATCCTCTGATGTGAAGTTTTACATGAATGGAATGATCTTCCTGTCAAATACAAAGTACCATCAGAAAATGATCCCAGACCACATCGCCTTTGGGGTGGTCAAGGCTTACTTCGTGCCACTGGAATACGTTGCCCTGGAAAGCAGCAGGCCGCTTTTCGTGAACGACGATTTTCCCTATTCCCCCGCGGGCATGTCCTTCACCAGGGACTATAGTACGGTCTATTTTACCAAACCTGTAGGGTTGTATGGAAAACGCAACGTGGAGAAGATCTTCCAAACCTCAATCGTCAATGGTGAGACCACTGAACATAACCAGCTCGCCTTTACTGGAGATCCTTCCCGGTACATGCATCCTGCCATTTCGCTGGATGATTCATACATGATATTTTCGTCGGACCGCACTCCTTCCAGCGGAGGACTTGATCTGTTCATCTCAAGAAAGACCCCTTCCGGCTGGTCCACCCCGGTGAACATGGGAGACAATATCAATAGCAGCGGGCATGAATGGTACCCTTACCTCGACCACAGGAATAACCTCTATTTTTCATCCTCGGGGCACATGGGGTACGGTGGGTATGATGTCTATGTGTGTTTCTTTGACGGAACCGGCTGGGGTAATCCCCAGAACATGACCGGGTACGTCAATTCCAATGCGGATGAGCTTGGCTTTTCTCTTCATCCGAACAAAAAAATGGCCCTGTTTTCAAGGGTGATTGATACCGAATCGTCGGGTGAGATATTTAAGATGACCCTGAATGATAAAGCCCTCCTTTTATCAGGGATTGAAGATCCTGGGAACCAGGATATTGCCGGGCTATTTCAGGACATGCTGGGAACCGGTTATACCAGTGGCGCACTGGCCGCTTCACCCGAGGAGATGGAGAAAGCCCGCATGGATGTGAGCGCCCTGCCCTTGCTCTCAGAAACAAAAGCACCGGAGCCGGAGCAGGCGAAGATCGTGGAAACAACCCCTGTATTGCAAACGGAACCGGAACCGGTTCAACAGGTGGTGGAACCGGAACCGATCCTGGAAGTGGCGGTGGCAGAACCTGTGGTAGAGACACCGGAACCGGAACCTGCTCCCGACCGCGTGGTCTTTCGGGTGCAGATCCTCTCAAACTCCAAGGCAAAAAGCAGTCCGTCCGTAACCATTGCGGGGACCAGGTATTCCACCTTCGAATACTACTATAAAGGTGCATACAGGATCACCGTGGGCGAATTCAGTACGGTGCAGGAGGCAAGTGCTTTCCGTACCAAATGTAAAAGTTCCGGTTACGACCAGGCATTTGTGGCAGCCTTCCGGGGAAGCGAAAGAGTTACTGATCCTGCTGTATTCCGTCAATGAACCCATATGAATAACCTCTCGATCACCGGTGCACTATTGGTAACCCTGGCCCTGATCTCCTACAGCACGGCCATACTCTCTGAACAGCTTAAAAAAAAGATCCTTCCCAGGGTCATGGTGTTCATCACCCTGGGGGTTGCGCTGGACATCAGTGCCACCATATTTATGATCCTTGGATCCAGGAATTCACCTTTCACACTTCACGGTTCGCTGGGTTACCTGGCCCTGGTGGTCATGATCATAGAATGCACCTTTTTGTGGAGACTCTTTTTGAAACAAGGAATTCGGGCAGAGGTGCCTGACAGGCTTCACCGGTACTCGTTGCTGGCCTATGCCTGGTGGGTAATTGCTTACATCACCGGCAGCCTGATCGCCCTCACTTAGGAACATTACACATGCTTACGGTAGTCAATCATCCCCTGATCCAGCATAAACTTTCCCTGCTCCGAAAAAAGGAGACTGGGACCAAGGATTTTCGTGAGAACCTGGATGAGATCGCCGGCCTGATGGCTTATGAAATCACCAGGGATCTGCCTGTCAGTGAGATCCTCATCGAGACTCCGCTGAAACACTGCAGGGCCAAAGAACTGGCAAGGGATGTTGTACTGGTACCCGTGTTGCGCGCCGGGTTGGGAATGGTGGACGGCATCACCAACCTGATCCCCACTGCCAAGGTGGGGCATGTGGGCATGTACCG
>JAHEEC010000205.1 GCA_024640885.1 Bacteroidota bacterium
AGTTTCGTTGCTTATACGCATATATATTGCGTAAGTTTCCCGAATCTAAAGAATTTAAATGGCTTATTACAGAGCCTAATTGTGGAAAAAGTCATGCAAAACCTCCAGGGAACGGATCTCTCCCATGCCATCCACATGCAATTTGTAATAGCGGACCAGCTGATCCAGCACTGACTTTCTTTGGGCACCATTCAGTTCTGCATCTTTAACCGACTGGTAATCAACCATCATGCAAAGCCTCCACAGGTCACTAAGGTCTTCGTCCAGTAGAATCGCCGGATCGCCGGGGTAGGATTTAAAACTTCCACTAACAAGGTTGAAAAAAATATTGCCATCCCCGTAATTATTTTTCGGATAGAAGCCCAGGTACTTTGTCAGTTGAAAAAGGAACACGATGTGAAAGTCAGCGGAAGGCTCTTCCAGCGCATCCAGCAGCTGGATGGAATTAATCAGGAAATGGGCCAGTACCGGGTTTGGTTCCTCTTCCCTGACTGTCCTGTAAAGGACCTCCGCCATGAAGATGGCCTGGGTACTTTTGGTCAGGTCGTAAGGGATGGAATTGAGGGGTGTGGCCCTGGACACCTCCTTCACCAGATGGATCTCGCTGGTCTCTTTGTGGTAGACCTCGAAGTCGAGGATGAAAAGCGGCTGGAACAGGTTGGATCGGTTCTGTTTCCTGGATTTTCGCACCCCTTTCACCATATAGGATTGCCTCCCGTACTGCTCCGTATAGCACTGCACCACGAGGCTTGATTCCCCGTAACGGGTAGTATGGAGCACAATGCCCCTGGTTTTTCGGATCATGGTTTAACGATCTCCGTTTATTGATCCCGGTCTCCCAACGATTGCCGGATGATCATGGTCCAATGATTATTCCTCCTTCTGATACAAAGGTAGCAGGAATTCGGGTCAGTGAATAAACAGGAGCTTGGTCACGTGTGACTGGGTTCCGTCGGCATTTGAAAGGAAGATCATGTATACCCCCGTAGCGACACGGTCCCCCCTGAAATTTGTTCCATCCCAGATGGCCTGCCCCCCCAGTGACTCGGTCTCATAGACCAGGTTTCCACCCATATCGGCGATCTTTACGTTGGTTTTTTCCATCAGGCCCTTGATGGCCACCGGTCCTTCATAGGTTTCACGGACCGGATTGGGATAGACCACCACGTTGTTGTATTGTAAACTCGATTCAAGTGCATCACCCTTGTAAGAGATAATTCCCTTATCGGTTCCGAAAAATACCTCCCCGGAGACGCCGTCCACACAAATGTCAGTGATGCTATTGGAGAGAAGCGGGCTGTTGGTGGAATTGAATTGATGGACCTGTTCCAGTCCGTCCTCCGATACAAGGTAAACGCCTCCTCCGGCCGTACCCAGCCATTTCCTGTTCGCCCCGTCCACCTCGATTGCGGTTACCACCTGTGTTCCCAGCAGCGGGTCTGCCAGTCCGGAGCCGTCATTCCGCGGAATCAGGATCTCCTGCGAATAGACCGATCCTTCATAAAAGAGCCTGTAAGGGCTGTACATGACCAGGACACCCTGCACGGTTCCCAGCCAAAGGTTCCCGCTCCGGTCCTCTGCGAATGAACGCACATCATTGGTAATAACCTTTCCATATTTATCCACCACACTGACCTTCCTATATTCGTCATCCGAGTCGTCATCCACGGTGAAATTGTCGTCCATGGCAAAGAGCCCGTTTCCCCTGGGGATGATGGCCCATTTATGCCCCGACTGTGTCACGAGGATTTTTCCAAGTGCATTGTAACTGGAGATCAGATTATCTGCTCGAAAGCTTTTCCACGTGCCATCTGCCTTGAAAACAGAGATGGGTTCGGCTACGTTGCTATTGGTCATCCACAAATTGCCCTGGGGATCGTAGGAGATCCCGCCGATCCTTACGAAATCACCTCCCGGAATAATGGTTTGCAACGAACTGTTGGCTTCAGTAAACCGTTCACCGGGACCCTCCTCATTAAACTCCAGCAGACCATATCCCCACGACGCGGCATATACATGCCTGTGGTCGGCCGGATCCACTGCCAGGGAGACCAGGTCCCTGCACTCCCGGTTTGTGGATGCCCCCCACATTTCATCACGAAAAGTTTCAAGGGTGGCCGCTTTAAAAAGGTTGTTCCAGGAACCCGAGACACCTCCCTGTACTGCATACAGTTTATTTCCAGAGGCTTCCATGTCATAAACACTTGTAGAAGACGGGCCGTTGGGAATCATAGACCACCGGCCCCCTCCCTGGTTGGTGATCAGACCGCTGCCATAATCAGCCATCCAGAGGTCCCCATGATCATCCATGGAGACAGATCGGGGTTGACCCGCTTCTAGCATTTGCACTTCGAGCCAGTTGTCATTGATCACATGGGCTCCTGACTCATCCACAAGGGTCATGAATACCCCCTGGTCAAGGATCTCATGGCATTTCTCACCTGTAAAATATGGGTAGGGGATCCAACCACCCCCTGTGTTATAGTAAACCTGGTCCTTCCCCCCTGCCGGATCGGTATACGCAGCAAAAAAAGAGCCCTGAAAATAGGTAATGGCGCTGAAATCTCCTCCAGAATTGGGGATATCGGAAAGTGTCTCCCAGGCATTGAAATCCACCAGGAAGGGATCGGAGAGCAAGCCCCGCCTTATCCCGTGTTCGGTGGCAGCATAGAGGTAGGTCCCGTCTGAAGTCACCTGGTTGATCCTGATGGCATCTCCATTATCGCCGATATAATATGTTTCACTGATCTCGTTCTTGTCAAGGTTCAGCAGCACGATCCCGAATCCTGTGGAGAGGTAGGCCTGACGCTCCAGAAAAAAAATGTCATAGATCGATTTGTCCCCGGGGATCTGCTTTTTCATAATATCGGGAAGGTTCAGGATTGCTCCGTCCCTGATGATATCCAGGTTGGAATTCTGATAGGCCAGGATCAGTGTTTCGAGGCCGCTGCTCCATCGCATTGCCGATACCTCGTTGTCAGATAATCCATCGATCTTGGATATCTTTTCCACGGAGTTGTCTTCCAGGTTATAATAGAAAAGTCCGCCTGTGGATGCGCAAAAAACCCGGTCATTGGTGGCTTCCACCAGGTTGCAATACTTATAAGGAAGATGTGTCCTCCACTGACCCATAGTGACCTGGCCATCCAGGGGCTGTGCAAGCCAGAATCCAAGGAAAATGATCAGGTAACTAAGCCGGAGTTGCATTCAGAAACGTTTCTTTAAATACGCAATTTAGGGAAACATATTACATCCCTTTCAGAAAATCTATCAGCCCCTCCACCGCCTTCGCACGATGACTGATTCTGTTCTTCATGGAAAGATCCATCTCAGCGAAGGTCTCCCCGAACCCTTCTGGCCTGAAGACAGGATCATATCCAAATCCCTCTGCTCCTGAAGGTTTTTCAGTGATCACACCATTCACCACACCCTCGAAGCGATACTCGGTGCCATCCAGGACCAGTGCAATGACCGTTCTGAAATGCGCTTTCCTGTGGGAAGAACCAGCCAGCTCTAGAAGCAGCTTCCTGATGTTTCCGGCTGCAGGCTCCATCTCCGGAAAGGTGGGGTGACCGATCCTCGAATATCTTGCAGAATAAACCCCGGGGCGGCCGTTCAATGCATCAACCTCCAGACCCGTATCATCCGCAAAACAGCTCTTCCCATATTTGTCATATATAAACCAGGCCTTCTGGGAGGCATTCTCTTCAAGGGTATCATGATCCTCGGGGATCTCCTCCGAAACACCAAGCTCAAGTAATCCTCTTAGAGAAAATGAAAGCCCAAGCAACGACCTGATCTCACTCAGCTTATATTCATTATTTGTGGCAAATATCAATTCCATGCTTATAATTTATTACTGAGGCCACTTTCAAACAGGACCAAAACACACCAAAGAAGTGGGGCAAAAATAGAGAAACAAAAAATGAAATCCTGATCCGATAATTACATTCTGACGCAAAAGTCAATAAATTAAC
>JAHEEC010000091.1 GCA_024640885.1 Bacteroidota bacterium
GGGGGCAGTAGGCACCTATACCTTTACAAATGTAACGGCCAATCACACCATTTCTGCCACCTTCGCCATTAACACCTTTACGATCACCCCCACTGCAGGAGCCAATGGTTCACTCACCCCATCCACCGTCCAGACGGTGAACTACGGGACCAACCTGACCTTTAACATCGCACCTGCTTCGGGATATCATATTGTGGATGTGCTGGTAGATGGCAGCAGTGTGGGGGCAATAACCTCCTATACATTCTCAAGCATTGCCGCCAATCACACCATCTCTGCGACATTTGCCATCAACACCTATACCATCAACGCCACTGCTGGACCCAATGGCACCATCACCCCTTCGGGTGTGCGGACAGTGAACCACGGGACCAACCTTACCTTTAATATCACCCCCGGTACGGGATATCACATTTCAGATGTGCTGGTGGATGGAAGCAGCGTGGGCGCCGTGTCATCTTATACATTCTCCAGTGTGACGGCCGACCATACCATCTCCGCCACCTTTGCCATCAACACCTATACGATCACCCCCACTGCAGGAGCCAATGGTACGCTCACCCCATCCACCGTCCAGACGGTGAACTACGGGACCAACCTCACCTTTACCATCACTCCAAGTACTGGATACCATATTGCTGATGTACTGATAGATGGCAGTAGCGTAGGGGTGGTGTCCTCCTATACATTTTCCAATGTGACAGCCAACCACACCATCTCCGCAACCTTTGCCATCAATACCTATACCATCACCCCTACAGCTGGAGCCAATGGTACCATCAGCCCTGCCGCTGCCCAGTCTGTGAATTACGGAACCAACCTTACCTTTAACATCACTCCTGCAACGGGCTACCATGTTTCAGGGGTACTTGTGGATGGCAGCAGCATGGGGGCGGTAACCTCCTATACGTTTTCCGGTGTATCGGCCAACCACACCATCTCTGCCACCTTTGCCATCAATACCTATACCATTACCCCCACTGCCGGGTCAAACGGTTCCATCACCCCTTCCACCTCACAGACAGTGAACCACGGAAGCAACCTCACCTTCACGATATCCCCGAATGTGGGATATCAAATCCTGAATGTATTGGTAGATGGTGCAGGCGTGGGAGCAGTTGCTTCCTATAGCTTCAACAACGTAACCGCGAATCATTCAATTGATGTAACTTTCCAAAAGGTGGTCCAGGTAGTCTCGGTTTCCATTCCCAATGCACCCATGAGAATTGGGGATGTAATTTCTGCTACCATCCAGGTCATTACAGACGCCGGGAACTCATATTCACTGGTTTCGGGCACCATTGGCGGGTACCCTCTCTACGGGTTGCAACGCATCAACTCCACCACCTACCTCGCCAATTTTAATGTGACAAGCGGTGGAGCGGTTTATTACGCTTCGGAGAATATTCCCGTATCAAACCTTGTCATTGCCGGTGGATCGGTGCAGAGTTCTCCTTTTAATATGCAGATAATCCAGGGCAATGATTTGTTGGACGGACAACCACCGGTCATTGAAGCAATATCGGTGGATGGTGGAGTGAAGAAAATTGGTGATGTCGTGACCGTGAACATCAATGCAGATGGAACAAATTATTCCATTCATCCTGACTCAAGGATCAACGGAATTTCAGTTACCGCATCCAATATCTATTTTGATGACCTGGGATCAGGGAATTACCGCTTGCGTTATTATGTGCAGGAGTGGGACAACGATGTGGGATATGGAGCCCTTACCATTTCTCTGATCCTCATCAAGCCTTCCGGCAACACCAATATTCCGCTTACCTCAATGGAAAACACCGGGGCGATCACCATTGATGCACATCGTCCGGTGATCACCCGGATGGAGGTTCCCTCTGTTGAAGCGGGACCCGGCAGTTCTGTTCAGGTAACCATTTCCGCCAATGGAACAGGTTATGCCTTTATCTCCGGAACCGCCGTAAATGGGGTCCCCCTGAGTTCCGACAGGGTGACTGGTTCGGAGCGTTCCGGAGGATTGTATGAACTTTCTTATGAGGTCTCATCGTCCGACCAGGCAGTTGCACCAGGAAGCCTTAATGCAAGCGCTGTAATGATTGACCAGGCCGGGAACAGCAGTGCACCCTTCTCAAACTTACAACCAAACTCCCTGGAGGTCTACACCATCCCGCCATCAGCTGTACTGGCTGGACCACCTGTAATATGTGAAGGAGAGACCGCAAGGTTAACCGCATTCCTTCAGGGAAGGAGGCCATGGGTCATAGAGATAAGTGATGGTTCTGAAATAACCAGGTATGCCGATATAGAAACAAGCGAATATTCTTTTAACGTCTTTCCGTCAAAATCCGCCACCTATTCGATTTATTCAGTATGGGACAAGAACTTTGTAGGGGATTTCAATACCAGCGGTATTGATATAAATGTCAAGGTGAAGAGCACCGTAGAGATCTTGAATATGCCAACTGGATTCGCCGTAACTGATGAACCTTTGAAAATGGAGGCAAATATCAATGGAGGCATATTTTCTGGACCGGGCGTGGTTAGTGCCACTGGTTATTTTTATCCGGGAATAGCGGATACAATTAATTCACCCCACACCATCTACTATACATATGTAAATGAGAACGGCTGTGAAAGCCTGGACAGTGTGCTCGTTTTTGTGCTGGGGGCAAAGGGAGACCTGTTCATCCCTGCCAGCTCCGTTTGCAATGATTCGGATCCATTCCAGGTAAATGCTTCCAATGTAATAGGAGTATTCGGGGCTTTCTCACTTCTGAACGCAAATGATCAGGAGGTTCCAGGATTAACCGACCATGGAGATAATTCAGCAACAGTCAGTCCCATTCTTTTGTCAGGAGGATTGTACACAATAAGGTACACCTATGTGGACGGCATCGAATTGTCCATAAGCGAGAGTTTTGTGGTGGAATCAGGCGAATTGCCGGAAATCATCTCACTGAAGGAAAAATATTGTGCAAACGAGTCCCCGGTTGAGGTAATCACGTCAATTCCCGGCGCCACCATCACAGGCCCAGGCATATCTGGAAACCTCCAGGATGGATTTTTCTTCGATCCCAAGGGGGCAAATAAGGGACTGAATACAATTGCATCCACCATTGTGTCGGAAAACGGATGTTCAAGGAGTGTGAAGGAGGTCATAGAGGTGAAGAATGTCCCCGATCTTGATTTCTCAATTAATACTTCATGTATTCCCCTTCAAGGAGGTGATGTGGAGTTTATTAACTTATCAACAGATAAGCTGGACGTGAAAACCTGGGATTGGAATTTTGATGATCCTGCAAGTGGCCAGAATAACTCCAGCAACCTGTTGAATCCGGTCCATAATTTCATGGGATCCGGACCAAGAAGCATCCGCCTTTCGGCCACCACTTTCAACGGGTGCGTTGCCTCCCTGGTTATTGATACCCTGTTAGGAGCGACCCCGGTGGCAGATATGACCTGGAGCAGTGACTGTTATTCCCAGGAACAGGGAGTGGAATTCACAAACACATCAGAAACGGATCTCCCTGATCTTTTGGCCTCTCAGTGGACCTTTAAATCAATGGAGGATAATGTGCTGGGGACCGCAAGCAGTACAGGAACCGTGGAAACCGCCACATTCCATTTTCCCGCAATGGAAACCTACAGGGTGGAACTCCAAGTATCAGGTCCCACCGGGTGTGCCGACTCCACCACCAGGGAGTTGGTATTAAGGCCCTTGATCGCTCTGGCCGCAGATGGATACATGGAAGATTTCGATGATGTTTTCGATGGGTGGACCATCCATTCGGAAGGCCTTGCTGAAAGCTGGGTTTGGGGAGAGCCTGATTTTAGCGGACTTAAGGAAGATCCAGGGAACAGAGCCTGGTTCACGCAGCTGTTACCAAGCAATACCGGGTATAAAGAGTATTCCTGGATCCAGAGTCCCTGCTTTGATTTCACTGAAATGAGCAGACCTCTTATTCAGTTGGATATACTCCGTAGCTTTGTCCCACATTTGGATGGGGCAGTGTTGCAGTACCGCGAAGGTGTAAATGATGGGTGGAAAACCCTGGGAGCGGATTCGCCGGGAATTGGTTGGTACAATCTGGAAAATATCCTGAACCGACCCGGAGGAAGCAGCAAGGGTTGGGCATTGGAGGTGTTCAATCCTGACCGGGATTGGTTAAGAGCCATCCATGATCTTGATGGGTTGACAGGCAGGCCCCATGTTACTTTCAGGATCGCAATAGCAACTGGGAGTGCCCAGGGGATCGGCAATGAAGGATTCGCTTTTGATAACCTGATGATTGCGGAAAGAACAAAGAGAACCGTACTGGAATATTTTACAAATGCATCAGACCCCGAAGCCCCGGCCGCTGACCACCTGGTGGACTCCATCACTGCTTCGAATCCGGATGATTTGATCGATCTCCAGTACCATACGGATTTTCCGGGAGAGGACCCAATGAACCAGAATAATCCCTACCCTGCATCTGCAAGGTCCTTCCATTATGGTGTTCCCACAGTTCCATACGCAATTCTGAATGGCGGGAATTCCACTGATTACCGATATGATTTTTCATCCGGTGAGGCTTTGCCGGACAAGGATCATATAAAGCTTGCTACGCTGGAAACCCCGGAACTGGATATTGATCTTTCGGTAAACTGGATGGATGAGAGTGTGGAGGTTACCACTACCGTTACGTGCCAGGTAGACACATTTGCTGAGAATATTCAACTCTATCTGGCAGTGATTGAAAGCAATGTTACTCTTTATACCGGAAATAATGGGGATGCGCACTTCCGGAACGTGGTCCTGGATATGCTTCCCACACCTGCTGGGAAACTTCTGGGCGGCGAATGGATCCGTGATAAAACAATCTTTGTGGTCAATACCTGGGAATACCAGAACTTTGTGGAAGACAGGGAAGAGCTGGCCATCGTGGCATTTATACAGGATCGGACCACTGACAGGATCCTTCAGGCAGCCATTGATCTCAAAGAAAGTCCGGTCAGGATCGAATCAAAACCCGCTCTACCCTCACTGCATATCTATCCCAATCCGGTGCGCAGTTCATTTTACATCAATTTAGGAAGTATTGCTGAACAGGGGGCCAGATTTGAGCTGGTGGATTTGAATGGAAGGACTGTAATGATTGAAAATGTACCGCCCGGGTACCAGATCTATCAACTGGATATTGAACCTTTGATCAGGGGGATGTACATCCTCCGGTGGTTTGAAAATGATCAATTCAGGGGAATGGGAAAGATCATCAAGATAAGATAGCGAGGGGACCATGGTTCACATCAGCCGCGAATTTCAAGTGTTTGCAAAGCCGGTTGGGCCCAGATGTAACATGGCCTGTTCCTACTGCTATTACCTGGATACGGAGAATCTATTTGGCCTGGGAGGAGCTTTCCGCATGCCGGAGATCCTGCTGGAGGAATACATTGTTCAGCATATCGAGGCTTCCACGGAAAAGGTCATCAGTTTTTCCTGGCATGGGGGCGAGCCAATGATGGCAGGACTTGACTTCTTCATGAAGATCGTTGAGAATCAAGACAGACATTACCCCAAGGGGAGAAAGATTGTGAATGGGATCCAGACCAACGGCACCCTTCTGAACGAGGTCTGGTGCAGGTTCCTTGCCGATGAGGAGTTTGTTGTAGGGATCAGTTTGGACGGACCCAGGGAGATGCACGAAACGTACCGCAAGAATGCTGACGGATCCTCCACTTTTGAAAAGACCATAAAGGGGTTTCAAATGCTCAGGCAGCATGGGATCCTGCCGGAAATACTTTGTGTGGTCAGCGCCCACAACGTGGAGCATCCCCTGCAGGTATACAGGTATTTCAAAGCGCTGGGAGCGCAATACATCACTTTTCTGCCATTGGTCATGCGTGAGGCAGGCAACCCTGCCGGAGTGAGCACTGATAGTGTACCTTCAGAGGCATTCGGGGATTTCCTCTGCGCAATTTTTGATGAGTGGAAGAAAGAAGACATTGGAAAAGTAAAAGTGCAGATCTTTGAAGAAGCCACCAGGACCGCCTTCGGACAGGATCATACCCTTTGTATCTTCAAGACCACCTGTGGAGGAGTTCCGGTGGTGGAACATAACGGGGACTTCTTCTCGTGTGATCATTTTGTCAATGACACACATCGGATCGGGAACATCCTGGAGACCCCGCTGGCGAAATTGCTGGACAGTACGGAACAAAAGGCCTTCGGCCGGGCAAAACTGGGCACGCTTCCCCGGTATTGCCTGGAATGCGGGGTGAGGAACATGTGCGGGGGTGAATGTCCAAAGAACCGGTTTATACAAACTCCTTCCGGGGAAGAGGGATTGAATTACCTGTGCGCGGGATATAAAAAGTTCTTCACCCACTGCCGACCATTCGTACAGGAGGTGGCTGCTGTCTGGCAACAGGGAGAGAACGGATTTGGAGCAACAGGTCCGTGAATCAGCCCCCCAGTTTTTCCTTAAAAAATGCTATGGTTCTTTTCCAGGCCAGTTCAGCAGCCTCCTTATGATAGCGTCCAGGATTGGAATCGTTGTTAAAGGCGTGCTGGGCTCCATCATATATGAAGATGCTATAATCGATTTGGGCTTTTTTCAGTTCCTCTTCAAATGCCGGGATCCCACTGTTGATCCTTTCATCCTCCCCGGCATAGTGTAACATCAGGGATGCCTTTATCTTCGGGACATCCTCCGCTGCAGGCTGACTGCCATAGTAGGGGGCTGCAGCCTTCAGATCCGGGGCATTGACTGCCACCTGGTTGGTCATAGCTCCTCCCCAGCAGAACCCGGTGCAACCTACCTTCCCTGTGGTCAGGGGATTTGTTTTCAGGTAGGCCACAGCTGCCACAAAGTTCTTGACAGTCGATTCATAATTGATTTCCCGCATCATGGTTCGGGCCTTCTCCTCATCATCCTCGGGGGTGCCCCCCAGGGGTGACAGTGCATCCGGACCCAGGGCTACGAATCCTTCCTGGGCCATGCGCCTTGTCACATCCATGATGTGCGGCTGCAAACCTCTGTTCTCATGGATCACGATCACTGCAGGCAATTTCTTATCCACCTTGGGTCTTGCGAGATAGGCACGCATTTTTCCTGTTTCGGCAGGGTATTCAATGAACTCTGCCTGAATCTCGTCAACCATGCCTTGCGGGGTTCCGGCATGTGCCTGTTTCTGTTCCAGGAGGGGCAGCAGCGTCACCGCGGCTGCTGTACTTCCGGCAAGGAGGGTCAGTTTCCCAAGGAATGACCTTCGGTCCAAATGTCCATTCATGTATTCCTGGTAGAGGGAATTGATTTTTTTGTCCATGATATCAGATTTATAAGGTTAGGTTCCGGTAACACCAATGTCAAATTTATGAAACTATGAGAGACCAGTCCAGTACCTGGATGGGAAATTCAAGTTAAAAAGGTATATTTAAGTGGACATACTGCTAATTTGAGTTTAAATTTCAAATAATAAGGAGACATGCTTACGAACAGAAGAGATTTCATTAAAAGATCAGCCGCAGCTACTGCAGTCATTGGAATCAGCTCACCTTTTCCCACCATGAGGGCCGGCATAATGGGTGCCAACGAAAAACTGGTTTGCGGTGTGATCGGTGTGAATGGAATGGGATTTGCCGATCTGAGGGCTTTCCTCCAACAACCCAATACAGAGTGTGCTGCACTTTGTGATGTGGATGCAAACGTATTGCAGAAGCGGATTGGCGAGGT
Organism: Bacteroidota bacterium; assembly: GCA_024640885.1. GTDB lineage: Bacteria > Bacteroidota > Bacteroidia > Bacteroidales. The sequence goes on from JAHEEC010000091.1 coordinate 7,695, forward strand.
CGAAGAGATCCAGGGGAAGGCTCCCAAAGGGTACAGCGACTTCCGGCATTTGCTTGAGCACAAGGGACTGGATGTGATCATCATCGGAACCCCCGACCACTGGCATACCATTCCCTTCATTTACGCTGCCCAGGAGGGTTATCAAATTTATTGTGAGAAGCCGCTGGCCAACTCCATTGAGGAGTGTAACCTTATGGAACGTGCAGTGGGAAGGTATGGGAACGTGGTCCAGGTGGGACAGTGGCAGCGAAGCGACAAACACTGGCAGGACGCAATTGCTTATGTGCATTCGGGAAAGCTGGGTAAGATCCGTACGGTGCGTGCCTGGTCCTACCAGGGGTGGATGGGTTCAGTGCCCGTGGTGGCCGACTCTCAGGTGCCCGAAGGTGTGGATTACGAATTCTGGCTGGGACCAGCCCCGAAAAGAGCTTTCAATAAGAACCGGTTCCATTTCACCTTCAGGTGGTTCTGGGATTATGCAGGGGGAATGATGACCGACTGGGGTGTGCACATTGTGGATTATGCCCTGTTTGGAATGCAGAAATACGCACCAAAGTCTGTGATGGCCATGGGAGGTAAATTTGCATACCCTGAGGATGCATGTGAGACCCCGGATACCCTGCAGGCAATTTATGAATTTGATGATTTTACCATGCTTTGGGACCATGGGATCGGGATCGATGGTGGATACTATGGCCGTTCACATGGTGTGGGATTCGTAGGCAATGAGGGTACCCTGGTAGTGGACCGGGGAGGATGGGAGGTCATTCCCGAGCCAAAAGGGGGCCATCCCACCCTGGAGCGGGTGGACCTGATTACGGGAGACGGGAAAGGCCTTGAAAATCACATGGCCAATTTCATCGATGCCATCAAAAACGGAGCTACCCTCAATTGCCCCGTGGAGATTGCAGCCGGAGTGGCCAGAACCTGCCATCTGGGCAACGTGGCATTCAAGACGGGCCGAAGGTTATACTGGGATGCCGACAGCAGCCGGTTTATAAATGATGCAGAGGCCGACCGATACCTCTCGCCGGTTTACCGCAAACCCTGGACGCTTCCGGTTGTGTAATTATATTTATTTTAACCTGATGCGCATCAGGTACATATCTGCGGTCATATAAAGATAACGATTATCTGAATCAAGTGTACAGTTGGAGGTGGCCTCTCCTGTTCTGACCGTGCCCAGGTGCTGGCCCTCCGGAGTAAGAATCCATACTCCGCCGGGGCCCGTGGCAAAGATCATCCCATCATTCCGGACCACAAGACCGTCAGGGGCACCCATTAATGAATCTGAAGCAATGCTTGCGTCATGAAAAATGCGTCCGTTGGCCAGGGAGCCATCTTCTGCAAATTCGTAAGCCATCCATATTGAGTTTTTTCCCCCGCCGGAATTGGCCACATACAGGACTTTTTCATCAGGGGAAAGTCCGATCCCGTTAGGGGCACTCATTTGATCGGTCAGCAACCGGATCTCCCCGTTAGGGCTGTAACAGAACACCCCGGTAAAGTCCATTTCACGTTTTGGATCGTTGTACCTGAGCTCCATCCCGTATGCTGGATCTGTAATGTAAAGATCCCCTTCCTTGCTGTATACTGCATCATTGGGGGAGTTGAACCTTTTCCCGTTCCATTCTCCCACAATGGTTGTGAAATTGGCTTCAGGCTTGTCCAGGGGTGCGTCCATCAAAGCCATTCTCCTGTCCCCATGCTGACAGAGGACCAGGCGTCCCCGGGAGTCCAGAAGCAACCCATTGGAACCGGTTTCGCCACCCCGTGGAATGGTATCCGTATATCCTGAGGGCTTAAGGTAAAGCTTCAGACCATCCTTCTCAGACCATTGAAAGATAGAATTATTTGGTATGTCTGAAAAAATGACCACCTGTTGTTCGGGCAACCAGAGGGGTCCCTCCGACCATTCAAACCCTTCGGCAAGAATTTCCGGCCGGACGCCCGGTTCAATAACCTGATCGAGGGAAGGGTGCAACCGGTCCACAAAACCTGTTTTAGGATATTCCTGCCCATGATCCCCGGCGGCATTCTCTGATTGATCCGATTTTCGGATCCCGTTGCAGGATAAGAACAGGGCTGCGGCGAACCAGATGGCTGCAGGCATAAAATGATTTTTAATCATCTGTTTGGTGTTTGTGATTTGACAAGATCCAATGTACAGTCCTCCGGATGCCTTCACTGGCAGCAAGGGGCTCATAACCCAGGGTATTGATCGCTTTGTCGGAAGAGACAATCCAATGGTGATTAAACTTCCGGACCAGGTCCGGAACGATCATGGGGGGCCGGTTTGTTATCATTGAGATTCCTTTCATGAACACTGCTGCTGCGAGCATAAGTCCCAGGGGGAGTTTGAAAAGCTTTTTATGAATACCGCTTGCTTCAGCTGTAAACTGAAATAGCTGGTTATAGGTAATATTGTCCCCGCCGAGGATGTAACGTTGTCCCGGAATTCCTTTTTCCATGGCGAGCATGTGACCGGTTACCACATCTTCAATGTAGACATAATTACCGGAGCGATTCCCGTTCCCGGGCACAAACCTCCATCTTCCTTCCATATACTTTTTGATCATCCGGGTCACCCCGTTGGATTCGCTGAGGAAACCCGGTCCGTAAACCCGTGTAGGATTTACGATCACCACCTCCGGGATATTTATTTTCAACGCCATAAGGCGCTGTTCAAGAATGAATTTGGATTTCTCATATTCAGTAAAGAAGGAAGAAGGGGGTGGACTCTCTTCATTGAGGGCCACCTGGTCCGAGGGTCCCAGGATTCCGGCGGTTGAGGTGACCACCACGCGTTTGATCCCCGCAGCACCCGCTGCATCGATCACATTCAGGGCACCTTCCACGTTGAGCCGCTGAACCATTCCCGGATCCTTAGACCATACTCCCGCAAATGCCGCAACATGGTAAGCCTGATTACAGCCAAGCATGGCCGCCGAAAGGGATTCCTTTTGAAGGATATCCCCTTTAAACAGCACGACTCCATCCCCCCTGACCAGGGATGCTTTGAATTCATTGCGGTACAGTGCATGTACCGTATTTCCCTGGCTCACCAGTCGCTTCACCAGCTGAATCCCGATAAATCCGGTGGCCCCTGTGACAAATATCTTCACAATCCTTGTTTTAGCCCGTGCACCTTAATCTTTAGTTCAGGGTTGGCCCTGATCGAGAACCATTCATTGGACAATGCCATGATGGAATGGATCACTACCGCACTCCAGATATTCCCGGTAAGAATGGTCAGGATGCAGAACACAACTCCCACCGGAACGGCACCAATGATTTCTCCCCGGTCCTTGTAAAAATGGGCCATTGCGTAAAGCAGGCAGTTAAGGGCAATGGCGGGCACCGGCCCCATCACGTTCAGGGATGAATGTAAAAGAAATCCCCTGAACAGAAATTCATATCCGATCAGGAATAGTACCCAGCTGGCACCGCTTAAAAACAGAAGCCCGATGGACCATTCCTTGATCCTGAACTGTGGATAGTGTGCCAGATTGCCCGGTTTGACGGCCATAAAATATCCAGCTATAAGAATGAACGGAACAATGGGGTAGGTCCACCAGGGAAGGGGGGACTGAAATGAAGATCCCAGTCCGTATTCCCTCAGGTTACCCTTTAAGATAAAGTGGACAATTGCGGCAGAGGCAATGCCCAGCAAAAGCAACCCCCATGACCTTTGAAGGATTACCTGCCTGACCTGCCGGTCAAGATAGGGGTTGGTCTTCCAGATCCTGCCAGCCACAGATTTACTGGATGAGAGCAGGTAATAGCAGGTGAAGCCAACCACGGCCCAAACAAGGGCGCACACGAATTGCCCTGATTCAGGATTCCAGGAGAATCCCATTATCAGCATGATTAATTGGCATCCGGGTTTTCCACCAGATCGTTTACCAGTTCAGTGACCGATCGGAAATCAATTTTACCCGTACTCATCATAGGCAGTTCGTCAATGACAAAAAACTGCCTTGGAAGGGCAATATTGGGCAATTCCTCTCCCATCTTTCTTAGCAGGGCAACCTTATTGATATCTTTCGTAACCGCTGCCACAATGGAGGCTCCCTTCACTTCATCAGGTATCTCAACCACACAGCAGGAAACTCCTTCCGGCAGGAACTGTTCCATCACGTTTTCAACCTTCACAAGGGAAACCATTTCCCCTCCGATCTTTACGAAACGCTTGAATCTGCCTGCATGCCAAAGGTAATCGTCCTTATCCATGTAACCCATATCTCCTGTATTGTACCACCCATCCACGATTGCTTCTGAGGTAAGCTCAGGATCTCCCAGGTAGCCTTTCATCACCAGGTCCCCCTTCACCAGGATCTTTCCTATCTCCATCGGCTTGCATGTTCTTCCCGTTTCCAGGTTCTCGATCCTTACCTGCACACCAGGGATCAGTTTCCCGATGCTTCCCGGCCTGTTGAATTCCATTGAATTTACAGACACTACCGGTGAGGTCTCGGTGGCTCCATACCCTTCCAGCAGCGTCACCCCGTGTTTCTTCAAATATCCCTCGCGAAGCGCATCCGGGCATTTATCTGCACCGGCCACCATGAGGCGGATTGATTTGAAATCACCGGGATCCGATTTCTGCAGGTACCCCCAGAAGAAACTTGGTGTACCTACCATGATGGTTGGTCGTTCCTTCCTGGCTATATTGCTGATGGTCTGAAATTCTGTTGGATTGGCATAAGTGATCATGGTCATTCCATAGTAGAGACTTACCCAAAGATTGACAGTAAGCCCGAAGATGTGGAAAAAGACCAGGTTTGCCAGCATGACATCATCCCCGGTAATGTGCACATATTCTCCAAAATTCTTGATATTGGATGCAATGTTCCTGTGGGTCAGCTGGACGGCCTTGGGATCCTTTTCGCTTCCACTGGTAAACAGGATGGCAATGTTATCATCCTCCTCTCCTTTATGAATGCCGTTGAGGATCATTTGCAACGGAAGCTTGGTCCTTAATGCAGCTTTCAGTTTATCACCCGTGGTGACACTCTTCATCAGATCCTCGATCAGGACCATTCCGTCAATGACCGGACAACCAATCTTTTCAAGCAGCGCCTTCGAGGTGATAATGGTTTTAAAATTGCATTTTGCCTGGGCGTACCTGGCGTTTTTCTCAGCCCCGGTGGAGTAATTGATCATTACAGGAACCCGACCGCTCATTAATGCCCCCACTGTGGCGAGCGTACAACCTGCGGAGGTGGGGATCATGATCCCGATATATCCCGAATCATATTTTTGAAATTTTTTGGAAAGGATCAGGGCCCCAATAAGTGCCCTTCCATAGGTGACATCACTCCCGGTGGTCTTGTCCTTGATGGCCAGTTTCTTGGGTTGAGATTTGGCCATCCTAACGAACTGTTGATGAAGCAGCATAATGAGTTGATTTTAGATTAAAAAAGGCTATTTTAGTTCGATAAATATAGTCATTTGCTCGAATCGGTAAGCCATGATCTCTTCCATTCGCAACCTCAATGATCAATACCGTGATCATTTCCTGAAAAACAGTGGTGCGGTATTGGGCCATTTCAGATCTCTTGAAGATTACCTTGTGGAACAAAAGTGTATTTACAAGGATAAAGCCATGCCCACATTGCTCAAGCCGAATTTTATCTCGCCGAGACAGTCGGCCCTGTTGAAGAGCAGTGTTGAGCGCATGAGCAGGGCGCTTACAAAAGTGATTGCGCTTTATCTGTCCGATGACCGCGTGAAGGAGATTATGGGATTTTCTGAAAAGGAAGCAGGGCTTTTCAGCATCGATCCCGGCTATGGCAACCCGCTGGCGATATCCCGCCTGGATGCTTTCCTGAATGATTATTCCATCAAATTCCTTGAATTCAATTGCGATTCACCGGCGGGGATCGCATATGCAGATATCCAGGAAGAGGGATTCCGGAATTTATTTGGAATGTATCCATTTATGACAGATTACAGAATTGAATATATACAACGAAGGGAGATGCTGTTGTCCGCACTGTTGGATTGTTATTCAGAATTCAGGGTTAACCATAGCCGGCTGCCCGGGAGACCAGTGATCGCAATCGTGGATTGGGCAGGTGTATCAACCCATTCGGAGTTTGAGATCCTGCAGGATTTCTTCAGGTCGCGGGGCTTTGAAACTGTGATTGCGACCCCACAGGATTTTTCCATCCGGAATGGCAAAGCAATGGCCGGAGGGGAGGAGGTGCATCTCATTTACAGAAGGGTCATTACAAGGGAGCTTTTAAACCAGTGGGAGGAGGTATCAGCCTTTTTGGAGGTGATCCGGGCAGGCATGGTTTGCTGTTGTAATTCGTTCAGATCATATATCGTTGGAAATAAAAAAATCCTGGCGGTTATTACCGATCCACGTTTCGAATCCACTTTTAGCGGCGAGGAGAACAAACTCATCAGGGCCACCATCCCCTGGACCCGGGTTTTGGCCGATTCGAGGGTCAGGTATCGGGGTGGGGAGGTGGATTTACGAACATTTATTCCGGCCCACAAGGACCAGTTGGTCCTGAAGCCCGGCAACAAGTATGGGGGACAGGATGTGCATATCGGGCAGGAAACTTCTCAATCCACCTGGGAGGAGATCATGAACCGGCATATGGAGGATGGACACTGGGTGGTCCAGGAGTTTGTGGAGATCCCCATTGACCTCTATCCTGAAATTTCCCAATCGATCAGGTTTAAATCCAAATATGTAAACATCAATCCCTTTGCACTTAACGGCAAATACAGCGGTACCATTACGAGGGTTTCCGACAGCCAGGTGATCAACGTAAGTGCGGGCGGGGGTCTGGTGCCA
>JAHEEC010000206.1 GCA_024640885.1 Bacteroidota bacterium
CGGGGATCCCGATCTCACGGGTGGTGCCCAGCTCCACGAACGGGATCTTATCTGCAAGGAAACCGGGGACCGAGTGCCCCTCGATGACCGGGCTCATGAGCTGGATCCTGAATCCAATCTTCTTGTTCAGGGCCTCTGCCTGCTCGAATGCGATCTTCCAGTGATCGGGGAATTCAAGCTTTCCGGGGCGATTTTGAATATCCCTCCAATCCACCCTCAAATAGAGCTTATCCCCCAGGGGGAACCGGGCCAGCTTTTCAATGGAGGTTTCCAGGGATTCACCCGGCACACGCGGGGGACCCACTTCATCACAGATATAGGTGACCAACCCCATCCCCGCATTGGGGACCGGGGCCTTTGAGGGGGTGGTGGCCATCACCACATCGGCTCCCGGGGCAGTGGCATCCGGACCATAGGCTGAGAATGGGCCCTGGTTCAACCGGTCGGTAACCTGTGGCGGCGGACCAAAATCATAATGTTCCCAGTTGTGGGGAGGAACCCTGGGTACGGCCGGGTTCAGGCCGGCGTCCGACGTATTAATGTCGGCACCTGCGGACCTCAGACCCGCACCGGCCAACAGGCCGGCCACACCGCCTGTCCTCAAAAATGATCTGCGTTTCATCTGGTTGTAAAACGGGTTCAGTGTATCAGAAACTAAAAATGCTGCCCGAAGTTCACGGGCAGCATTTTTCAATATTCAAATAAAAGAGGTTCGTCTACTGGAAGCTGAAGAATTTCACACTCTCCAGGGGATCCGCATAGATCGGGGGCAGGAATCCTGCAGTGTTTGACCAGTCTTCGGGTTGTGCCCAGAAATAGATACCGATTTGATCGGAAAGCACAGGATTCTTCATCAGTGAAGTTTCGATCACAAATTCAATCTCGGATTCATTGACCACACCTGATGATTCGGTGATATCGCCGTTATCGGGATCCACAGTGATGTCAATGTCCCAGGGCCAGTCCTGCACACCTTCATCTGAATTCCAGGCGTAGCCGCCTCCCCAGAGATCAATTGCATAATATTCAAACTGGTACTCGGCACCGTTGGAGGCATAGTCATCGGGTGTCTGCCATCCGGTAGAAGCATCACCGTCTGCATCGATCATCACCTGGATCACAGGGAAGGCTGCATTGATGGTTCCTTTTAAATAGATATAGAGTTTGGAACCGGCAGCATCTGTGGTAACTTTGGCTTCAGAGAGCGTACCGGAAGCTTCCCCGTATCCGCTGTAGAGGCTTTCCACTGCATCCCAATCGCTGAAATTACCGTCAATGGCAATGGCGGGCCACTCTTTCACTACGGAAAGGGTTTGCTTATTGATATCCTCGCCACCGTCTCCCTTGGCTGTAAGCCTCACATCATAGTCACCATATGCGGCATATGTATGCACAGGATTCTCATCGGTGGAGGTTTCGCCATCATCAAAATCCCATGAATAGGAAGAGGCATCGGTTGAGAGGTTTGTGAAAGTGACTGTCTTGTCATCGATGACATAAGAGAAGTCAGGGTCAGGCATCACCGGGTCCTCCTTGCAGGAGGTTATGGCCAGCAAAGCGATCAGACCAATGGCAATTTTCCCAAAAATGTTTCGATTTTTTTTCATAGTAACGAATTGAAGTTTATAAATTGATATTGATTTTCCTTAATTCAGATCATTTCTTAATCCAGGTCTAAATATAAGAAAGTTTTTAAAATAGAGTTGTCTTTTAAATGGTTATTTTTAGTTCTTAAACCTTTCGTACGCTTATCATTCCTCGTGTTTTACTCCGGTCCCGTTCTTTCAGGGATCCTCCCCCTATTCCTCCAGCAGGGGATAGACCGCAATGAGCAGATGGCCCTTGAAGGCAGTTTCAATAACCGGGTCATCGCCCTTCACCGTGGCCACCTCCTTTTCATTTACGTAATCCCAGGCCATATATTGCCCGTGATTGGCCAGGCCGCGCAATTCAATGCTTCCGTTCCAATCCGTATCATAAAATGCATAAAAGAGGGTATCGCCCTTTGAGATCACATGGGTCTCGGGCTTGTCATAGCCAATGTCATACATGTTCCCCAGGTATTGCTCCCGGGAGAGCATCTTCGCATCATAGAGGCTGAACCATTTCTTCCAGACCACCTCTTTTTCAGGGGTCAGGAGCTGGCTCTCATGCTGCGCAGGATTGTCAGCCGGCCATGTGAATTTGGTGCCCAGTACGGCCCCGATCCCGAAAGAGCTTGCAAAATCCGATCCCTGGTCGCTGAGCTCCACATGGTCACCGTAATAGGCCGTATGCGGCATGATGGCCTTGTAGGTTTTTCCCTTCAGCCTGATCTGCCAGCTGCTCGTGGGGTCCGAAGATACGGTCTGGTTGGTGTAGGGCATATTGTAAAAGGACATGCAGGTACCGCATGGACAATTTTCAATGACCGCGTGGGGCTTGATCCCCCTGGCTGTTTCAAAAACGGATTTATAAAAAGCCGGGAGCATTTCGATGGATTTTTCAGGATACTCCAGGGGCCGTTCCCAGTTATAATCTGCGGGTACCGCATTCATGTGCTGGCCATCCATTTTCAGTCCGTCAAATCCCCACTCCTCAAGGAACATCTTCACAGTCTCCTCTGTATACTCAATGGTCTCTTCGCTGGCAGGGGAGAGGTAGTAGCTGTCCCACCAGGTGATGTACTGGGGAGCCCCGGCCTTGTTGATCAGCACGCTGTTGGGGTGATCCTGCAACACCTTGCTGCCGGGATCCGCCGCAAGCGGGGCCCACCAGAGCTTGGCTTTCAGACCGTTTGCGTGGATCGCATCCACCATCCTCTTCATATCGGCCGATCCCCCGGGGAACCTCCTGGTATCCACCCGCCAGTCCCCCTCGGCGATCTGGAACCCGTCGTCGATGACCGCCCATTTGATACCCAGCTCCTTCACTTTGGGGAGGGTGCCAGTAATGTCTTTGGCGGTGAATTTTCTTTCATACCCCCACCCGCACCAGATGCTCTCAAAGGCCTCCTCCTCCGAGGGTGCAAATTCAATGCCCTGCGCCTGCATGAAGGCCGAATATTGCCGGAGGGTGGTGAAATAGTCCCCCCGGTGCACCGAGATGAAGGTGGGCAGGGTCTTCAGGGTGTCTCCTGCGGTCAGCTCCAGGGGGAGCTCATATGTTTTCTCAATGCCGATGGTTACCTCCTCGGAATACTTGTCCCAATCCACGGGTAAGGAAACCTCCCTGGGGAACAGGTCCACGTGACCCACTGCAATTCCCCCGTCCCTTCTCCACAGATCGGTTACCGGGATCCCTCCGCCGTAATCGGACTGGTTCATCCCCATGAAATTTTCCTGGTAAAAACCAGGGGAAAGGGGCAGGATCCAGTCAGCCCGCTCATCGGAGGAGCTTCCCTGGAAGGACCACATTCCCGGCTCTTCCCACTGGGCATTGATGTTGTATTGGTGGGAGACCCACTTGCTGATGCGGATGTCCTCATCCCCGATATTCACATAACTTATATTGAAGAGGGCAAAATCCGGGAAATCCACGAATGATTTTACGGAGATCACCTTGGCGAGACCAAAGCCCTGTCCCAGGAACTCGCCCCTCAGGAGGAGCTCTTCGCCCCGGCCCAGTGCACCGTCAAAACTCCGGGTGGTGGCTTCTGTGATCCGGAAGGCGCCTGTCCTGAAATTCCTGGTCTCCAGGTAGTCGGAGAGCTGGTACGCTTCGTTGAACGGGGCTGTGCCTTCTGCCATTGAGTTTACCCTGCTGTAAAGGTTCTGGTTGAATTCCACCTTCAGGTCACCGCTGGTGATCACATAAGTCTTTTTGCAGGAAAGAGTGGCTGTGGCAAGCAGCAGCAGGAGCATGGTGTGGGTTCCGGTCAATTTCATCTTATTGAATTTCATATAGGTGCAACGCATTATCCCTGTAAAGTTTTCTCAGTATATCTTCCTGGAGACCAAAGCCATTGAAAGCCCAGTG
>JAHEEC010000207.1 GCA_024640885.1 Bacteroidota bacterium
TCCAGTTTGCATATTTGGAATACATGGCCCCGTCGGCAAATACCTTCATGGCTATAATTCCCATATTCCTGGCCTGTGCTACCGGGATCACATTGTTCTGGTGATTCAGGTACAGCCTGTCGTTGGAATTGATGGCTATCAGCATGGCATCGAGAATTTCATATTTATCCCTGCGGATCATATCCATCATGGCCGGAGAACTGATGTGTCCGGAGAGCCCGATATGCCTGATCAGTTTTTCATGGTCCGGATTCAATCCCGTATGATTGGTTCCGTCACGATAATCCCTGAGAGCTACCAGGACGCCGAAGTTCTCCTCCTTAACCAGGGGTGTTTCCAGGCCCCTGTACATCACATCCACTTCTTCCACAAAATTCAGGTTGTGGGTAAGCACCATATTTACATAGGATCCTTCCGGGTAATTCCCCTGGCCATCCCCAAACATTTGAGAAAGCGATCTTTTCAGGTCCGTAATGGCTCCGCCGGCCGGATCGCCGTTGGACCAGTTATTGACATTCTCCAGTTCCGGGAATCCCGGCTTTGCCCATCGTTGATGTGTCTTGGTGGTAAGAAAGATGGATTCACGTAAGTTCTCATCATAATTCTCCTGGCCCGGTATCAGGTTCAGCATCTGAAACGCCTTCCCGAAGTTGAGCTGGCTGCCTGCATACAGGTTGGAGGTGTCAAAGTAGTTAATCCCCATTTTAAATGCTTTCAAAATGATGGGAACCGGATCCACATCTGCCGGGGTCCATTGGAGGGAGGCCTGCCCCCCGAGTCCAAGGGTGGTCACTTCAAATGGAATTTTTCCAAAGCTGCGCTTCATGGGAGCCGGCAGTTGCTCCAGTCCGAAACGGAAACCTGGCAATACAGTGAGCCCGGCGGTTGCTGCAGCAGAAAGCTTTACAAATTCACGGCGGGATAAAGTATGGTCTTTCATAGTAACATATTTTTTGTGTGTTCGTCTTACAGATAACGCAAGATAGGGCATTAGGGTTGAAATATCCAGTGTACGAATACGAACACACCTGTCCGTTTACGGACTGGCCCTCCTTATCCTGACTGTAGTTAAAGTGCATAAAATCAATATAATGAAGTGAATGGCACAGTTTCTGGAAATAAGAGAAAAAATAATTGCAGCATATACCAATCCAGCCATATTTCTGCATGATGAAAAAACGAAACTTAATTAAAAAAGCAAGACTATGTGGAGAAATTTTATTCGGGTCACTATCCGGAGCATCAGCAAAAATAAGGCCTTTAATGCCATTAACATCGCTGGATTGGCAATTGGTCTGGCCTCGGCCATATTTATCATATTGTACATTCTCAGTGAAACCAGTTACGATCGCTTTAATGAGCGTTCAGCCAATATCTACAGGCTGTACCTGGAAGGAAAGATGAACGGGGATGAGTTCAAGGGTGCCTGGAATGCCCCGATTTACGGCCCAACCCTGTATGAGGAAATCCCGGAGATAGAGAATTTCTGCCGTTTCGATTTTCGCAGCAATCAGCTGGCCTGGGTAAACCCGGACAATAAATACCTGGAAAACCGGATCCTGCTGGCCGATTCCACTTTTTTTGATCTCTTTTCCATAAAACTCCTGGAGGGGGATCCGGCCACGTGCCTGGATGATCCGCAGACCCTCCTGCTGACCGAATCCAAAGTGGCGCAGTATTTCCCGGAGGGGAATCCCATTGGCAAGTCCATTGCCATGGACAACGAAACCAATCTTTTCAAGGTGACCGGTGTGGTGGAGGATGCGCCCAGGACCTCTCATTTTGTCTACGATTTTATCATTTCCTACCATTCGGATGAAAGAAGCAAGAGCACCTTCTGGTTAAGTAACTGGATGATGACCTATATCCTGGTCAGGCCCGGGACCGACCAGGAACTTTTACACGGCAAGATCAAGGCATCGGTGTTCGAAAATATCCGGCCCCAGCTGATGCAGATCATGGGCATTACCCCGGAAGAGTTTGAAGAAGCCGGCAACAGCTACGGAATACTGACTCAGCCCTTGCTCGATATTCACCTGGATCAGGAGATCGATGTCCCCAATGAAGCGGGATACCGTCCCATCGGCAACCGCACCTACCTGGTCATATTTGGAGTGATCGCCTTTTTTATCCTGGTCATCGCTTCCATCAATTTTATGAACCTGAGCACGGCCCGATCACTGAGCAGGGCCAAGGAAGTGAGCCTGCGCAAGGTAGTAGGTTCCGAAAAGAAGCACCTGGTCAAGCAGTTTCTGTTTGAAAGTGTTTTTCTGAGCCTCATCTCCCTGGTCATTGGTATCCTGCTGGTCGTGGTTCTCCTGAGGCCCTTTAATAACCTGGTGGGACTGAGTCTGGAGACAGGAGATATTTTCCGCTGGTATATGATCCCTTCCTTTATCCTGCTGGCCATCCTGGTTGGGCTATTGAGTGGCAGTTATCCCTCCTTTGTACTGGCCTCCTTTAAGCCGATATTTGCCCTGAAAGGGAATGCGCATGCGAAGAACGGAACCAACCTGCTCCGGAATGCCCTGGTGATTATCCAGTTTTCCATTTCCATCATCATTATAGCAGGAACCCTGGTCATTTACTGGCAATTCAACTATATGACCAACAAGGACCTGGGCTTTGACAAGGAACAGCTGGTGGTGCTGGACCGGCTTCATCCCCTGGGCAAGCAGCTCCAGACCTACAAAAATGAGCTGGGCACAAATGCTGCCATCCTTTCCGCCACCAACTCCACGGCATACCTGGGGAACACCAATAACAACAGTACCTATGCAATAAAGGGAAGGCCCGTGGAAGAGGCAGCCATGTTATTTGTCTACTATACCGATGAGGATTTTATGCAGACGAATAAATTTACCCTGGCCACCCCCGAAAGCAGGTTTTTATCCGTGGATTTTCCCGGTGATTCCTCGGCCTGCCTGATAAACGAAACCGCCGTAAGAAAGTATGCGCTGGAGGATCCCTTGAATACCATCTTCATGGAGCCGGGTGAACAGGGGTTTGAAAGGGAGCTGAGGGTTATCGGGGTGCTAAGTGACCACCATTTCTCAAGCCTGAAAGATGAGATAGGGGCCCAGATCATCATGCTGAAACCTCAGGATTGGGACTGGAGCGGGTATATTACCGTGCGGCTGGCTGCCGGCAGGGAGAATATTGAGGCAGGCCTGGAGCATATCAAAACGACCTGGGAAGCCTTCACCAATGACGAACCCCTGCAATATTTCTTCCTGGATGAGGAGCTGGATAAATATTATGCGGAAGAGAAACGAACCGGCACCATTACGCTGATCTTTTCCATCCTGGCCATATTCATTGCATCGCTCGGTTTGTTTGGCCTCACCCTGTACAATGCACAAAAGCGGATACGGGAGATCGGGCTTCGAAAAGTGCTGGGTGCTACAGAAGCCAATGTGATACAGGTGATCTCGAAAAGCGTGGGCTATGCAGTGGGGATTGCCATTTTGATTGCCATGCCAGTGGCCTACTTTATGATGCAGGACTGGCTTCGGGATTTTCCCTACAATGTGGGCTTCCAGCCTCTTTTATTTGTAGGTGCCGCCCTGCTGGCCATTATCATTGCCCTGGTTACGGTCACCATTACCTCGCTGAAGGCGGCCCGGACCAATCCGGCCATCGCCCTGCATTACGAATAGAAATAAGTAGAAAAAATATAGAACCATGTGGAAAAACTTCATTCGGGTCACGATCCGGAGCATCAGCAAGAACAAGGCCTTTAATGCCATTAACATCGCCGGACTGGCAATTGGCCTGGCCTCAGCCATTTTTATCATATTGTATATTGTCAGCGAAACCAGCTACGATCGCTTTAACGAGCGTTCAGCCGACATCTACAGGCTTTACCTGGAAGGAAAGATGGCCGGGGAGGAATTTACCGGCGCCTGGGTAAGTCCCATATGCGGACCGGCCTTTCATGAGGAGATCCCTG
>JAHEEC010000023.1 GCA_024640885.1 Bacteroidota bacterium
GGGGGATGGCCGGCATCCGCCTGGGGATGGTCTTTGCCCATGAAGAGCTGGTTGGATACCTCAGCAGGGTAAAATACCCCTACAACATCAACTCCCTCACCCAGGATGCCGCACTGAAGCAACTGGTAGGGCCCCGCACCATGGAGAACTGGGTGAGGCTTGTACTGGAAGAAAGAGCCAGGATGGAACAGTTCCTGGGTAACCTTGAATTTGTGAAGGAGATCTTTCCTTCCGATGCCAATTTTCTTCTGGTGAGGATGGAGCATCCCTCCGCCGTGCATGATTTCCTGGTCAGCAGGGGAATCATCGTCCGCAACCGCTCCTCCGAACCAATGTGTGAGGGTTGCCTGAGGATCACCGTGGGAACCGGACAGGAGAACCTGGAGTTGTTTCAGGCACTTACTGATTATGGTCAAAAGATAAACTAAGGATAGATCATGAAAAAGAGAGTCATTTTTCTGGACCGTGACGGAACACTCATCAAGGAGCCACCGGATGATTTCCAGGTGGACAGCCTCGAGAAGCTTGAATTCCTGCCTGGCGTATTCCGAAACCTTTACAAACTGAGGCATTATACGGAGTACGGTCTTGTGATCGTGACCAACCAGGATGGACTGGGTACGGCTGCATTCCCTGAAACTGATTTCCGGCTCCCCCATGAGAAATTTCTCACAGCCTTCAGGAATGAGGGAGTAGAATTTGATGCGGTGCATATTGATCCCTCCCTCCCGGAGGAAAATTCGCCGGGAAGGAAACCCGGCACCGCAATGCTGAAAGGGTATCTGGAGGGAGATTACGACCTTGAACAATCCTTTGTCATTGGCGACCGGGTTACCGACATGGAACTTGCAAGGAACCTCGGTGCAAGGGGAATTCTTTATGGCGGGCCGCAGGAGATGGAAAGGCTCCAAAAGCTGGGATTATCGGACCACGTCACCTTTGTGAGCCAGGACTGGGACCAGATCTACCGCTACATCCGGTCCGACAACAGGCGGAGCAGTGTCACCAGGGTGACCGGGGAAACCAAGATATCTGTGGAGCTCTCCCTGGACGGGGAGGGCAGGACTGAGCTCTCCACCGGACTGGGTTTCTTTGACCACATGCTCGACCAGCTTGGAAAACACGGTGGATTGGACCTGGAGGTAAAGGCCAACGGTGACCTGCAGGTGGATGAACACCACACCATCGAAGATACCGCTCTTACCCTGGGAGAAGCGGTGCGCGAGGCCCTGGGGAACAAACGGGGGATTGAACGGTATGCCTTTACACTGCCCATGGATGATGCGCTGGCAAGTGTGGCCATCGATTTTGGAGGCAGGCCCTGGCTGGAGTGGGATGTGAAATTCAAAAGGGAGCGGATCGGTGATGTGCCCACGGAGATGTTTTTCCACTTTTTCAAGAGCTTTTCGGATGCAGCCCAGTGCAACCTGAATATTAAAGCCACCGGGGAGAATGAGCATCATAAAATTGAGTCGGTCTTCAAGGCATTTGCCAGGACCCTTCGCAAAGCAGTCATGCTTGATCCTGAAAGCAACAGGTTGCCTACCACCAAAGGGAAACTTTAACCATTGTGAAGGATGAAAGTCGCAATTATTAAATACAATGCAGGCAATATCCGGTCAGTGGACCACGCCCTCCGGCGCTTGAATGTGGCTGCGGAGATCACGGATGATCCGGAGGTCATTGTTTCAGCCGACCGGGTGATATTCCCCGGGGTCGGAGAGGCTTCATCTACAATGAGGTACCTGAAAGATAGGGGGATGGACAGGTTGATTGCCGGCTTGACACAGCCGGTCCTGGGAATTTGCCTGGGCCAGCAGCTGATGTGCAAGTGGACCGAGGAGGGGAATACCGACTGCATCGGGATCTTTGACCAGCCCGTAAAGCGCTTCCCCGACATGGTCAAGGTCCCTCACATGGGTTGGAACAGCCTGGACCGGGTCAGCGGAAGCCTGTTTCAAAAGGAGATGGAAGGCTCCTATGTCTATTTTGTGCACTCCTTCTACGTTCCCATTTGCGGGGATACCGCTGCCGAGACCGGTTATATGCTCCCGTTCAGCGCCGCCCTGGAAAGGGACAACTTTTTTGCAACCCAGTTTCACCCGGAAAAAAGTGGGGATCCGGGCGAAAGGATCCTCTCAAATTTCCTGAACCTATGATCCAGATCATTCCTGCCATCGATCTCATTGAGGGAAAGTGTGTGAGGCTCACACAGGGCGATTTCAACCAGAGAAGTGAGTACGGGGATCCCCTTGAAATGGCGCTGCAATTCGAGGATCATGGAATCAAAAGGCTTCACCTGGTGGACCTGGATGGTGCAAGGGAGCAGAGGGTGGTCAATCAGCGGGTGGTAGAACAGATCGCCTCCCGCACACGGCTTGTGATTGATGCCGGGGGGGGACTGAGGAGCGATGAGGATTTACGCATCATTTTTGAATCGGGCGCACATATGGTTACCGGCGGAAGCATTGCAGTGAATGACCCGGAACTGTTCATGGGATGGATGGAACGATACGGGCCCGGGAGGATTATCCTGGGCGCGGACTTTAAGGAGGGCCGGATTGCCGTGTCAGGCTGGGCTGAAAAGACTTCCCTGGATCTCCTGGAGTTCATTGGAGAATACCTCCGGCGGGGAGTGGAAAAAGCCATTTGTACTGATATTGAGAGAGACGGGATGCTTGAAGGGCCCTCCCTGGAGATCTACAAAAGAATCAGGAAGGAGCATGGCTCGCTGCACCTCATCGCCAGCGGTGGGATCAGTGGGATGAAGGATATTGAAATGCTTGATGAATCGGCGATTCACGGGGTCATCGTGGGGAAGGCCATCTACGAAAAGAGGATCAGCCTCAAAACCATTGAAAATTACATATTAAAGAACGGCTGAACATGCTGGCAAAAAGAATCATACCATGCCTGGACATCAGGAACGGGAAGACGGTGAAAGGGATCAACTTCGAAAATGTAGTGGATGTGGGGGATCCAGTGGAGCTTGGAGCAAAATATGCCAGGGAGGGAGCCGATGAACTGGTCTACCTTGACATCACCGCCACCCATGAAGGCAGAAAACTCTTCGCCGACCTGGTCAGGCGCATTTCAGAACACCTCAACATCCCTTTCACGGTAGGAGGAGGCATTGACAGTGAGAAAGATGCGGAGATCCTGCTTTCTGCGGGAGCCGATAAGGTATCTGTGAACTCTTCCGCGGTAAAAGACCCCGGACTGATAGACCGGATCGCAAGGGGATTTGGCAACCAGTTCCTTGTGGTGGCCATCGATGCCAGGTTTGCGGAGAACCGGTGGACGGTCTATGTGAATGGCGGACGGATCCCCACGGATAAGGAGCTTTTCAGCTGGGCAGGTGAAGCCCGTGAACGGGGCGCCGGAGAGATCCTTTTTACCTCCATGAACCACGACGGGACCAAGAACGGATTTGCATGCGATGCATTAAAAGCACTTTCAACCGCCCTTTCCATTCCCGTCATCGCATCGGGAGGTGCGGGTAAAAAAGAGCACTTTGTGGAGGTATTTGAGCAGGGACAGGCCGATGCCGCACTGGCAGCCAGTATCTTTCACTACAACGAAATCCCTATCCCGGAATTGAAGGAATATTTGAGAAAAAACCACATTATTGTCAGATAAGATGAATTTTGAAAAACTCAATGGAATTGTTCCTGCAGTCATCCAGGATGCCAGGACCAATAAGGTCTTAATGCTGGGATTTATGAACCAGGAAGCCCTCGAAAGAACACGAAAAGAGGGCATGGTCACCTTTTACAGCAGAACAAAGGGCCGCCTCTGGACCAAGGGTGAGGAGAGCGGAAATTTTCTGCATGTGGAAACCATCCTGGAGGATTGTGATGCCGATACGCTGCTCATTAAGGCAAGGCCCGTGGGCCCTGTTTGCCATACAGGAAGCGATACTTGTTTTGAAGAGGAGAACCGGGGCGGAGTGGAGTTCATTGCGCAGCTTCAGGATCTGATTCACAGGAGAAAGGAGGAGCTGCCCGAAAATTCCTATACCACGAGCCTTTTTAAGGAAGGGATCAATAAAATAGCACAGAAGGTGGGAGAGGAGGCAGTGGAACTGGTGATTGAAGCCAAAGATTCCAACGATGCCCTTTTTCTGAATGAGGCGGCTGACCTGGTCTACCATCTGCTGGTCCTTCTGGCGGCCAGGGGCTATGGAATTAAGGATATCTCAAGGGTGCTGGAGGAAAGACACGGTTAAACCTTCACCGGGGAGGGAAAATCATCAGAAATGCGTATTTTCGTGCCCTAATAAATCTATTCAAACATGGCAAAAGCAGAGATACATACCGAAAAGGGAGTGATGATGGTGGAACTATTTGAGGAGGATGCGCCCGGGACAGTGGAAAATTTCATTAAGCTTTCAAAGCAGGGTTATTATGACGGGCTGACCTTTCACCGGGTAATCCCGGATTTCGTGATCCAGGGGGGCTGTCCTGACGGCACCGGCATGGGGGGCCCGGGCTACACCATTAAATGTGAGCTGGACGGAGCGAAACAGTATCATGACCGTGGCGTGCTCTCCATGGCGCATGCAGGCAGGGACACCGGGGGTTCCCAGTTCTTCATCTGTCATTCAAGAACAAATACCAGCCACCTGGACAGGAACCACACCTGTTTCGGGAAAGTATTCGAAGGGCTGGAGGTGATCGACCAGATCAGCCAGGGTGATCGCATCGAGAAAGTCGTTATCTCATAATTTGCTCAATATCTAACACCTCTTTGGGTGCATACCTGGAGAGGTTGATTCTTCCCTCTTTTGTGATGAGGATATCATCCTCGATGCGAACCCCTATGTGTACATATTTTTCATACACAGGGGCCACCTGTTCGATAAAAGCTTCGATCTCGGTGCTATCGGCATCATTGCCGAAGATCTCATGGAGCTGCTGCAGCCCGTTTTCCCTGAAATAGAGTCCGGGTTCAATGGTAAGCACCATGCCCGGTTCAAGCACCCTTGATTCTGGACCTCCCCCGGGCGAATCATGGCCAAAACCGGCAAAGAAACCACCGTACGCTCCCACATCATGCACATCCAGTCCCAGGTAGTGGCTGGAGGGGTAAAGGACATAGAAACTGGCCTGCCAGGCTGAACTGCTGTCGGTCATCAGGCCAAGTTCAAAGAGGCCTTGGATGATTATCCTGGTTGCCACCCGGTGTGCATCCCCGATCAAGTTACCCGGCTTCATAGAATCAATGGCCGCCAGCTGGGCATTCAGCACAAGCTGGTAAATGGTTCGTTGTTCCTCGCTGAACTTTCCATTGACAGGGATGGTCCTGGTAATATCGGCCGTATAGTATCCATATTCGGCCCCCACGTCCATAAGCAGGAGATCCCCGTCCTCCATCAAGCGCATGTTGGGCTCATAGTGAAGGATGGTGCTGTTGGGTCCCGAACCCATAATGGATGGAAAACCTGGCATGGCGGCACCGTATTCCCGGAATGTTCCCTCCAGGAGGGACTCCATTTCAAACTCGTACCTGCCCGGTTCACACTCCTTCATCACCTTTGCAATGGCCCTGGCCGTAATGTCACAGGCTTTCTGCAACCGTTCAACCTCCAGGGGTTCCTTGATCACGCGCAGTTCATCAACCAGCTCTGATACATTTCTGAACTCGCTTCCCCCTTTTTCCCCCTTTATATCCTTGAGTTGCTGCAGAAGATCGCGGTCCGAAAGGTCCATATACACGGGGAGGCCGGAGCCCAGGATGCTGTCAATAAATGATCTGAATTCGCGGTAACCCAGCAACCGGTCAGGCCCGTACAATGCGATCACCTCCTCATCCTTTTGAGGCTCACCCCCGTAGATCATCGACCTGATGCTCCGGGGCGGTGTGGCGAGGATGAAAGGGGCATTCTCATTTTTACAAATGACCGCAAAGGTTTGAGGCCCGTCATACCCCGTAAGATAGAAGAAATAGCTGTTGACCCTGAACTCGTTGCGGTTATAACTTTCCCGGTCATCCGATCTGAGGACCACGATCCCCTCCTCCAGCCTGGAAAGCACCTGATTTCTCCTTTCTGCGAAACTTTCCATTTGGTCGGGCGTATACTCCAGGTCGGAAGGATCGATGGTGACGGGAATGATCCAGGACCTGCCGCCTGGAATGTTACAACACATTAATGTTGTTAACATTAAAAGGAGGGGTATGGTTTTTTTCATAAATTGAAGCCTTTAGCGGTCACTATGCAAGATAGAAAAAGATTTACTTTTTGGGAAGCAGCAGGATATATATTGCTAATCCTCCTGACCGGTGAGTGGATTGATGTGACGGCTCAAAAAATCCCCTTTGACAACTTCTCGGTTCAGAACGGCCTGCCCCAGAATGTAGTGTATGATATGGACCAGGATCACGACGGGTACCTGTGGTTTGCCACCCAGGTGGGAGCTGCGCGCTATGATGGCTATGAATTTGAGTATTACAACACCTCGAACGGGCTCCCCGATGATTTTGTGAATTGTATCATGGTGGCCGGGACCGGAAAAATCTGGATGGGGACAGAAGGGGGGATCGCGGTATTCAACGGGCAGGATTTTGAAGTATACACTACCAATGACGGCCTGGTGCATAACCATGTGGATCAGCTGACCGAAGACCTCAATGGAAATATATGGGTGGGAACCAAGTATGGAATTTCTGTCATTACAGGAGATACGATACGATCCTATACCCGGGCTGATGCCCTGACCAATAATTTTGTACTTGACATTTTTGCCGACTCCGGAGGTGGAGTGCATGTGGCTACAAATCCCGGTCTGACCATCTTTGGTGATCCCTTTTCATTCGAAAAACGGTTGGATGAAGAGATCATCAGGGATATCATTGAAACAGGCACAGGAGAGCTCTGGTATGCCACCCAGGAGAACGGGATCTGGGTAAGGCGCGGAAATGTGGAACAAAGACTGGGTTACAGCGAGGGGCTGACCGATGAGGTGGTCTTATCCATGATGGAGGATCAGCAGGGCAGGATCTGGTGCGGAACTTATATGGAAGGTCTTTTCCTGTATGAAGGCGGATCCTTTCGAAAGGTGAGTACAGGTTCGTCACCGCAACCTGTTTCATACAAGATCCTTGAGGATGCAAAAGGGAGGGTCTGGATCCTCACCTGGGAAGATGGGGTCTGGTTGTACGATGGGGGTGATTTTATGCACATCACAGTGGCAAACGGGCTGGTCCATAACAGCGGGGAGGATATATTTGAAGACAGGTACGGGAACATCTGGATCGCCACCCTGGGAGGCGTTTCAAAATACGGCCGGGTGATTTTCCAGGCGTATGACAGGGATTTCGGGCTGCCTGAAACATACATACACTCAGTTTTCAGGGATTCCAGGGACCGGATATGGTTTGGGACGAATCAGAGCCTGATGAATATTCAGAACGGGCATATCAACCGGTTGACTGAACGTTCAGGATTCCCTGAAGGTGTAGCACCAATGGCTTTTGCAGAAGACGAGTATCAAAATATATACATCGGGGCCGGAAAGGAGTTGCTCCGCTACAATGGCAGATCCATGAAACCTGTCCTGGACCTGCCCTGGTCCGAGAGCCGGATCTACAGCCTTCTGTACACTCCCGATCACCGGATATGGTGCGCCACCGACTCTGGCGTGTACATTTTGAATGAGGGAAGGGTAACCATCCTGGGAGAAAAGGAGGGACTGGTGAACGTTAAGGTCAACGCCATGGAACTGGTGGGTGACCGGATCTGTTGTGCCACCGAGGGAGGGGTCTCCTTTTTTGATCTTTCAGGGCAGCACCTCTTCAACCTCACTACAGGGGATGGCCTGGTTTCTGATGTGTGTCTTGATTTGACCCAGGACCATTCAGGCCAGGTATGGGTGGCCACCAACAGGGGGATTTCAAGGTTTTCACCCCTTGGAGAGGGCTCCATCTCAAATTATACCTCTCAAAATGGATTATCCTCAAACTCTGCCTTTTTTATTGAATTTGTCACCAATAACACCCTCTGGATCGGCACTGAAAGGGGAATCAATGTGTTTCATATAGATTCGGGA
Organism: Bacteroidota bacterium; assembly: GCA_024640885.1. Classification (GTDB taxonomy): domain Bacteria; phylum Bacteroidota; class Bacteroidia; order Bacteroidales. Next base: position 8,049 of record JAHEEC010000023.1, read on the forward strand.
GAGATCGGTTTTTACGGATTTGAAGATGGTTTCAGGCAGCTGGAGACCAATTCCAGGGCCATTGCAGAAGGTACGGACGGGGAACTGTGGATCGGCACCGTATCAGGACTGGTCAAATACAATCCGAAGCACGATCTGATTGACACGGTCCCACCAGACCTGATCCTCTACCCGCCTCTGGTGGAAGGAGTTGTCTATTCTTCAGAGAGTGACGGGCACAGGCCCAATCGAAGCGGTTTTCCTTCGGAACCTTCCTTTCCCTACAACAAAAACTCTTTGACTTTTAACTTTACCGCCATTCAGACCACCATACCCTCCAGGAACAGATTTTCCTTCGTCCTTGAGGGGCTTGAAGATAAGTGGTCTTTGCCGGGAGAGGAACGCTCCTTCTCCTATACAAGGATTCCCAGCGGCAAATACGTATTCAAGGTAATGGCCTTTAACGCCGACGGCATCCCCTCAAGAGCTGAGGCCAGTTTTGCATTCACCATCAGGCCGCCATTCTGGAAGACCGGTTGGTTTATTTCCATTGAAGTATTGCTGGCCCTGTTGCTGATCTTTATGGTCATCAAATACAGGGAGCGACAGCTGATCAGGGAGAAAAGGACCCTTGAACTGAAGGTGAAGGAACGGACCCGGGAGATTGAGGATCAGAAAGTGGAGATCGAAGCACAGCGGGATGAAATTACCGAGCAGAAGAATTACGTGGAGCAGCAGCGTGACAAAATCGCCTTTCAGAACAAGGAGATTACCGACAGCATTCAATATGCCAGGAGGATCCAGCAGGCAGTTCTTCCGGGAAAACTGACCCTTGAACGAACCCTGCCCGGGCATTTCATACTCTTTAAACCAAGGGATATCGTGAGCGGGGATTTTTACTGGGTGGAAGAGAAAAGTGACAGGATATTCGTGTGTGCAGCGGATTCCACCGGGCACGGCGTGCCCGGTGCATTCATGAGCCTGCTGGGGCTGACCTTCCTGAATGAAATCGTCAACAAGGACGAAGTCATGAAGGCGGGGGAGATCCTGAACCGGCTGAGAACCTATATCATCAGCTCCATGTCCCATAAGGATGAAGAAACTGACCAGGCCAGGGATGGGATGGACCTTGCCCTGGTGGTGATCGACAGGCAGCTGCACATGCTTGAATATGCAGGAGCCTATAATCCACTATTGATTATCCGAAATGATGAAATTATTGAATATAAGGCAGATAAAATGCCCGTTGGGAAGCACGTGGGAGAGGAGGGATCCTTTAAGACCCACAAGATCGATCTTCTGGACCAGGATATGATCTATCTTTTCTCTGATGGATTTGCGGATCAGTTTGGCGGGGAAAACGGGTCAAAATATAAGGCAAAGCCTTTTAAAAGGTTTTTGCATCGCATCAGTACCATTGGGGTGGAACAGCAGGCTGAAATGCTGGAACAGGAGTTGGCTGGCTGGATGGGTCAGGAGGACCAGGTGGACGACATCCTGGTGATGGGAATTCGCTACGAAAGGCGTGAACCAAAATAAATCCTATAGATGATGAAACGACTATTGCTCAACACGATCATTGCAATGATGGCTTTTTCCCTCACAGGTCAGAGTCAGAACCTGGGTCTTGTGACCGGCAGATCAGATTTTGTCGGTTTGTCGGGATATCCTTCGTCACCCCAGCTTGTTGAATCCGGGGCCGATAATTTCTACTGGATATCAGGCTCTTCCTTTGCGACGGTATATCATCCATACCTGAAGGAGGTGGTCAATAATTTTGCCAATATATATTTCTTAAAGTATGACAAGGCGGGGGAGATTGTGGGATCCAATTTCGTGAGAGGCTCCAGCTATGCCATCGAAGCGGCTTCTGTGGAAGAGGGGCTGACCATGGTTTCCAGGGCCAGTTATGACGTGGATGCCAGCGGGACCGTCCTGACTTTGAACGGAGCCTATAACCTTGAGTTCATTGCAAAGTATGATCCCAGGTGCGTGCTTGAAAAGATTGTGAAGATATGGAACCTGGGTCCGTCTGAATCTGCGTATTCAATGGCGAAAGTGGACAGGTATGACGGTTCGGTCTATATCTACGGCACAGCCAGCCAGGTCATGGAGGTGGAGGGATTCGGAGTAATTGGCAAGGCACATCCTGAAAGTTACCTCTACCTGTTAAAATATGGAGCGGACCTTCAACTGCAGTGGGTTTACACCGCAGGTTTTAATACCACACTGCTTGCATACGGTTATTATAACAACCTGAAGGTTACGCCAGACATCAAGGGAAATGTGGTGATCACGGGCTCCTATGAGACCGACTGCAACCCCCTCTTTGACGATGTAACCCTGGATTCATTCAAGGATGGATACGGGCTTTTTGCCGCTAAACTGGACCCCTCTGGAAAGCAGGTGTGGGTGCAGGGTGGTTCCATGAATGGACTCGGATATGCGACCCATATTTTCAAGGGACTGGCCATGAAGAATGGTGACCTTGTGATGGCAGGGGTCACCACCACCGGTTATTTCAAACTGGGTGATGCGGAAGTCAATTTTGTCAATGGAGCAGGCTATACCAACCAGTTCATCTACAGGATGACCCCCGAGGGGACCATCCGATGGCTGAGGCCGTTCCAGAACATGGGGCCAAATTATGCCGAAGGAAAGAAAGGGACCGGGAGCATCAACCAACTGAAGGGGGTTGAAAGTGAAGAATTCACCGAGGATATGTACTATGATGCCTTAGAGTGGAACAACCGGGTCCTTTACATGACGGGCTTATTCCTGAACAATACCTTCAATGTGGCAGGAAAGGTCCTCCCTAAAACCTATCCCGAGGGCGCCTTCGTGGTGGCAGTTGATCTGGGCAGTGGCGACGAGCTTTGGGGGTACGGGATCTCTTCGGATTTTATGGGCCTTCATGGATTTGATGCAGATGGGAGCGGGAATGTATCATTGATGGGATATTCCAGCGAAATCCAGGATTTTGAAAGCATTGCTGTAGAGCCTGTGAACGGAACCTATCCGGTTTTCCATCTTGGACTGGATTACAACGGGAAACCGCTGTGGCATAACAATGCCCATATCCTCACAGGACCCGGGTACAACTTAAACGGAGTGGACCTTGAGGTGCTCCGGGATGGACAGGTTTTTTCATCCATGTACCTCTCCAGGACCGATAACCTGATCATCGGTGGCAGCTCACTTTTTGAAGATTATCCCTATACGAGCTGGTTGCTGGCCCTGAATGCCACTTCCGAAATAGGGGGTACGGTGACTGACCCGGCAGGTAACCCTCTATTTCCAGGATATGTAAAAGCCTATAAGTCCGCAAGATCCGGGGCATATCCAGCGGTGGATTCGGTGGAGCTGGATGGGGGAGGGAATTATCTGTTTAAGGGGCTTTACCCGGGGAACTACACGTTGAAAGTGTTTCCCGACCCAGTGTCATACCCGAAGGCAATACCCACCTACCTTGAGAATGTGGTGGAATGGAAAGTGGCGGGATTTAACGATTTTAAGGTGGACACCAGGGCGGGCTTTTTAAATATCATGGCCACCGAGGTGGAACCGTTAAATCCTGAGAACGGAAGCGGCAACCTCTCGGGTAACCTGAGCTACGAGGAGGACGGAACGTTGAAGGGAACCCAGGCAAGACCAGTATCCAAGGGTCCGGTCATCCTCACCAAAAGATCCAAGAAGTCCACCAATGCAGGAGAAGTGGTGGCCTACGTGGAGACCGATCAATTTGGAAATTTTGCATTTGAAAATGTACCGGATGGTGATTATTTGCTCATTGTGGATGTCACCGGACTGGAGATGATCGAAACACACGAGGTGACCATCGCGGGCAATCAGATCGTTTCGGGATTGGATTATACTGTGGGGCCCGACGGGATCTATACATGGACCGGGGTGGGGATCCGGGACAGGGAACAAGGGCAGCTTGGCATGTTTCCCAATCCCGGTGACGGATTGATCACCCTGGGATTTCCGGGCAAAGGCACCTATCGGGCCTATGTCTACGGGACTGATGGAAAGCTGGCTGCTTCCAGGGTCTTCTTCTCTTCTTCAGCGGAGACCACACTGGACATCACCAATCTGAAAAAGGGGATCTACATGATCAGGGTGGAGGGCCCGGATCTCTCTGCATCGGTGAAATATCTCAAGCGATAAACCCTCATGTCATTAAATAAAAAATCCGGGAAGCACGTTCCCGGATTTTTTATTATTCCAAGATCCACGGGATCATCAGCTGAAGGAACCGATGGTCCTTTCGATGATCCCGGCACACTCCTTCAGTTGCTCCTCGGTGATCACCAGGGGAGGCGCGAAGCGGATGATATGTTCGTGGGTGGGCTTGGCCAGCAGTCCATTCTCCTTCAGGGCCACACATACGTCCCAGGCGGTCTTCCCATTGGTGGGCCTTATCACAATGGCGTTCAGCAATCCTTTGCCCCTTACCTTTTCCACCATGGGTGAATCAATCTCCTTCAGCCAGCCACGGAATTTTTTGCCCAGGGCTTCTGCTTTCTCTGCCAGGTGCTCCTCTTTGATCACCTCCAGGGCAGCAATGGCCACCCTGGCAGCAATTGGATTTCCTCCATAGGTCGAACCATGCTCGCCGGGGCGGATGCACAGCATGACCTCGTCGTCAGCCAGCACCGCCGATACCGGGTAGACGCCGCCTGAGAGTGCTTTGCCCAGGATCAGGATATCGGGGCGGACCCCTTCATGGTCACAGGCGAGTAATTTTCCCGTCCTTGCCAGACCTGTCTGCACCTCGTCGGCAATGAAAAGCACATTCTTCTCTTTGCAGAGTTTAAAGGCTTTGGACAGGAACCCCTCATCGGGCACATACACCCCTGCTTCTCCCTGGATAGGCTCCACAAGGAATCCGGCCACATTTGGATCCTCCAGCGCCCCGGCAAGCGCGGCGGTGTCATTGTAGGGGATTGTGACAAACCCCGGCGTATACGGGCCGAAGCCTTTGTATGAATCGGGATCGGTGGACATGGAGATGATGGTGATGGTGCGCCCGTGGAAATTACCCTCACACACGATGATCTTCGCCTCATTTTCGGGAATTCCCTTCTTTTCGTAGGCCCACTTGCGGCAGAGTTTCAGGGCGGTCTCGTCCCCTTCAGCTCCCGAATTCATGGGAAGCACCTTGTCATATCCGAAGTACCGGGTGATGTATTCCTCAAATTCTCCAAGCATGCTGTTGTAAAAAGCCCTTGAAGTGAGCGTGAGCCTGCCTGCCTGTTCCTTCATGGCATTGACGATCCTGGGATGACAATGACCCTGGTTTACTGCTGAATAGGCCGAGAGGAAATCGTAATATCTCCTGCCTTCAACATCCCAGACATACACTCCCTCGCCCCGGTCAAGGACCACAGGAAGGGGGTGGTAGTTATGTGCCCCGTACTTATCTTCTCGCTGGATGTAATCTTGTGTGTTCATATTGAAAACCTGTTCTGTGTTGAGTGTATATTTTAAGCCATAAAGTTAATAAAACATATGTCACCCTTAACCGTTATTATTAAGAGTTTAAAATAACTTTCATCCATTCAAAGGCTTATGGAAAGCTTACATGAATTAATAATAAAGCGATGGAGCCCGGTGGCATTCGACTCCCGGCCCATGACCAAAGAGGAGATATCCCTGTTGATCGAAGCCGCAAAATGGGCTCCTTCTGGCAGAAACGCCCAACCCTGGCGATTCATCTATGCAACCCGGGATATGAATGAATACGGTCCAATGTTTGACTTGCTGAATCCAGGAAACAAGGTGTGGGCAAAAACAGCCCCCCTGCTGATCCTGCCCATTGCCATGACCATTTCCACCTATAAGGAACGGCCCAACCGGCTGGCATTATATGAGACCGGGATGGCAGTCTCCAATCTGTTGTTCCAGGCCACCCATATGGGGCTCTTCGTACACCAGATGGGAGGATATGATCATGAAAAGGCCAGGGAACTACTGGGGATCCCGGCCAGGTTTGAGCCCACCGCCATGATGGCCGTGGGATACAAAGGGGACCTTTCCGCGCTTCCCGCCGAACTGGCCGAGAGGGAAACCACACGGAGGACCAGGATGGAAACCGGCACCTTCCTGGTCCGGGGCGGATATGGCACCACCTAGAAACTGATGGATATCCTGATGTTGAACCTTCTGCCGGTGAGGTAGTTGGGAACGCCAAACTGGCCCGGGATCCCGCGCTGGTCAGAGATGGTGCGGATCCAGAGGTAGGAGGCTTCATTGTTGATTCCAAGCAGGTTGAAGATCTCCCCGCTGATCCATATGCTTTCAAAGAACCGAAGGGGATTTCGTTCACCAAGCAAATCGGTTTCGCGCTTGATGACCTTTGAAAACCCGATATCCACCCTGCGGTAGGGTTTCATGCGCAACTGGGTATAATACTGATCATCATTGGGACTGCTGAGGGGCAATCCGGTCCCGTAAAAGGCGTTAAGGTGCACTTTATAGCCCGGGTTATTGGGAAAATAGTCCTGGAAATAGAGTCCGAACGTAAAGAGCTGGTCGGTGGGCCTGGGGAACTCACCTGCCGGAACCTGAATGTAGTTGTTTCCGTCAAAGATATATGCATAATCTCCCTCCACATCCTCCCTGGTCTGCAGGAGCGACATGGTCATCCAGGATTCGGCACCATGCACAAACTCACCGTTGAGCTTGAAATCAATTCCCCTTGCAAATCCCTGGGAAATATTTTCCCCTGCATAGGAGAGCCTCACATTCTCAATCCTGTATGGAATCAGGTCATTCAACCATTTGTAGTAGGCCTCCCCGGTGAGTTTGAAGGGCCGCTCCCACATGGAGAAAATATAATCGCCCCCCACCAGCAGGTGGATGGATCGCTGTGGCAGGATCTCATCATTGACGAATCCATCGGGCCTTCTCATCTCCTTATAAAACGGGGGCTGGTAATAATATCCGGCAGAGATATGGAACATCATGTCCCTTTCCCAGTAGGGTTGAGTGCTGACCGTAACCCGGGGGCTGAACATGGTGGTCCTGTGAAAGTCCCAGTGGGTGAGCCGGGCCCCGGTGGTCACGAAAAGATCTGCCCCGGCTGCGTTCAACTCCCAGGTATTTTGCAGAAATCCGCTGATCTGCCCGTAGGTGATTGAGTTTTCTGCCCGTTTGGATTCACTCAGGGCCAGTTCCTGGCCGTTATAGGGAAGCACATATCCCGAGGAATCGAGCAGTTCCCACTCGTTAATGCGGTCATAAAATGCCTGGTACTGGTAGGAGAGGCCCCATTGGAGCCGGTTCTGACCCACCTGCAGGTTACCCAGGTGAGATGCAGATATAACGCTGGCATCCAGGTAATTCCTTCCATGAGAAAGGAGTGTGCCTATGCCCACATTGAGGATGCTGTCACCGTAAGTGTCTGAGCCGAGGGTATTGTCCAGTTCATTGATCAGGTATTGTCCCAGGATGTCGTAGGTCTCCTCCTCAGAAGTGCTGAAAGCAGAGGCCGTGAATTTCAGCGATAATTCATTCAACGGCCTGTAATTCAATGTGATTGCCCCCATGTATGTGTCAAACTGGTCCACCTCCTGTCCTTCATAATAGACCCTCAGGTTCAGCGGGAGGTCCTTGGTCCCAAACTCCGTATCCCTGTTGCTGGGAATGAACTGGTATTTGCTCGAGGAGTAATTGCCCAGCAATGAGACTTCCAGTTTCCGGGTGAGCTGGTAGGTGAGGAGCGCCTGGAAATCAGAAAACTGGGGTTTGTAATCCCCTTTGGTCTCCAGCGTGTTCAGGAGGTAGGAGGTGGTTTTATAACGGTACCCTGCCAGGTAGGTGAAGCGCCGGGTGCGGGAGGCTCCCTCCACATGAGCAGATGCCCCCAGCAGGCTCAGGGAGGTGGAACCCGCAAACTTTGTGGGACGTTTGTAGGTGATATCCAGTGCAGAAGACATCCGGTCACCATACCTTGCATCAAATCCGCCGGCAGAAAATTTCACCGAGGAGACCAGGTCCGAATTTACAAAACTTAGCCCTTCCTGCTGCCCCGACCTCACCAGGAATGGCCTGTAAATTTCGATATCATTCACATAGACAAGGTTCTCATCGAAGCTGCCCCCCCTTACCGAATATTGCGAACTAAGTTCATTGTTGGAACTTACCCCCGCCTGTGATTTTATGATTGCTTCCACCTTCCCGGTGGTGGTAGGCATGTAATTGAGATCTTCCACATCGATCCTCTGGAAGGTACTGGCCCTTTCCTGCCTTGCACTGATAGAAACCTCCCGGATGGCGCGGATATCCCTTTGAAGTAGAATGTTGCGTTCCTGGACCTGCCCGGGCTGCAGCCTGATGGCGAACTGGTAGGTGAGGTATCCCACACATGAAACCACCACGGTGAAAGAGCGTCCCGCCGGGATCTCAATCCGGTAGGTGCCATTGGATTGTGTCATGGTCCCTTCCTGGGTCCCAAGGAGGGCCACATTGGCAAGTTCCACAGGATCGCCCACACTGTCCCTTACGGATCCTGTCAATACCCCGCGTTCCTGCCCGGCAACCATACCGGTGTAAAGGAGAAGAAGCATCAATAAGGACAGAAGGCTTTTCACATTGAGAAGTTTCCCGAATATAGTACTAACTCATGAATGGCGGGCAAAATTGTGTACGAAAGCTAGTCATCATCCTGTTTAAAATCCCCCTGTTTCAGGGATTCGAAGAATTTGGCCCACCTCATGGGATCAAAAATCGTGTAATAGGGAGTCTGGCCCGCAGTATAGAGCTGGTTATACTGTTGCTTCATGACCTCCCTGAAATTGATATTGGGACTGGGGCCCATGTCATTCATTTTGATCTGTGTCTTGATCAGGGCGATATTGTGGTAAGCCCTCTGCTGGTCGTCATCAGGAAGTTCCAGTGCCAGGAAGGCTTCTTTAAATTCGTGGTAAGTTTTCCAGGGATAGATGCGGACCTCGGCCAGCTGGAAGGTATCGCTCACCATAAAGATATCGGCCGGATACTGCTGGCCACCCAGGGAATCGGGGATCACATGAATGGTCCCTTTATGCCCCATATGGCTGAAGAGGATGGTATCATTCGACCTTACCACAAAGGAAAACATGCCACGCTGGTCCGAAGTGGTACCCCGCCGCTCGTTCAGGATGATAATATTCACATCGGGCAGGGGACGATGTTGCAGATCCCTGACCATACCCGAAAACTGGACCAGCTCATCCTCATTGTCACTTTTTCGCTGACCCTCAAGATCAGAGGCAACAGCAACGAGAACCAGCAATCCCAGCATCAGCTTCAAATAGCCCCTATGCCTCCCGGAAAACATCTCCCAAAAATAGATAAAAAATGGGGGCAACCTGTCCGGCCCCACCAAATTATGGGCTAATTTTGTGAATTATTAACAATAATCCGATCCCATGGTAATTCAGCAGCGCATCACTCTGCCTCCTATGCCCAGGGGCTTTCACCTGATTACACGCAACGTATTGGATGCCATCGGGAAACTACCCGACTCAGGCCTGATGCATGTATTGATTCAGCACACCTCGGCCGGCCTCACCCTGAATGAGAACGCGGATCCGTCGGTAAGAGACGATTTTAGCGCTTTCATGAACCACCTGGTTCCGGAAAACCATCCCACATACAGCCATATTTTTGAAGGTGAGGATGACATGCCTGCACATCTGAAAGCGTCAATTATAGGGAGTTCTGTGACCATTCCCATCACAAACGGACGTTTAAACCTGGGAACCTGGCAGGGAATCTACCTGGGTGAATTCAGGAACCACGGAGGTTCGCGAAGGTTGGTGATTACCGTCACCAGCTGACCATGTTTTAGAATAGCTCCGGTCCGTATATTTTTTATATAATTTTAGGGTTCTGATATATCCTATCGCCCATGTCAAAGCTACTATTGCTGGGGGACGAAGCCATTGCTCAGGGAGCCCTGGATGCGGGACTTTCAGGAGTTTATGCCTACCCTGGCACCCCCTCCACCGAGATCACCGAATATATCCAGCGAAGCAACCTTGCACGGCAGAGAGGGCTTCATTCCCGGTGGTCGGTCAATGAGAAGACTGCCATGGAGGCTGGATTGGGAATGTCCTATGCCGGTAAACGTGCCATGGTATGCATGAAGCATGTGGGTTTGAACGTGGCAGCAGATGCCTTCATTAACGCTGCAATGACCGGTGTTAACGGGGGACTGCTGGTTGTGGTGGCCGATGATCCTTCCATGCACTCCTCTCAGAATGAGCAGGATTCAAGGTACTACGGGAAGTTTGCCATGGTCCCGGTGCTCGAACCCTCCAGCCAGCAAGAGGCCTATGACCTTACGCGCTATGGATTTGAACTCTCTGAGCGATTTGCATTGCCCGTCCTGCTAAGGATCACCACCAGGCTGGCCCACTCCAGGTCTGCAGTGGTTTCGGGCAAAATCGAGAAAGAGAATGAACCTGGACTGCCAGCCGATTTGAGACAATTCATTCTGTTGCCCAGCCTGGCCAGGAACCGGTACAAATCGTTGCTTGCCATCCAGGATCAGTTGATCCAGGATGGGGAGAATTCGGGTGCAAACCACGTGATTGAAGGGTCAGACCTTTCCCTGGGGATCATTGCCTGCGGACTTGCCCATAACTACTACCGGGAGGTGGCCGTTGAATCAGGGTTGAAGCATCCCGTGCTAAAAATTTCACAATACCCGGTCTCCCCGGGAATCCTGGATCAATTCATAAATAGAGTAGATAAGGTGATTGTACTTGAAGAGGGCGCTCCGTTGCTTGAGGAGTCCATCAAGGGAATCCTTCCCGGGACCAGGGTGATCCTGGGACGATTGGACGGGACTCTGCCCCGGGACGGGGAGCTGGATCCCCTGCTGGTGAAAAGGGCCCTTGGAATCCCTGAAGAGGTTACCCGGAAGATCCCGGAAATCGTGAAGAACCGACCTCCGGCCCTATGCCAGGGGTGCAGTCATATCGATATGTACAATGCACTTAACGAGGCCCTTGCATCCCATGGACCCGGAAGGGTTTTTTCAGATATTGGCTGCTACACACTGGGAGCGCTTGCTCCTTACAATGCCATCAACTCATGCGTGGATATGGGGGCTTCTGTGCCCATGGCCAAGGGCGCTGCGGATGCAGGATTGCATCCTTCTGTGGCTGTCATCGGCGACTCGACCTTTACCCACTCGGGCATGACCGGATTGTTGGATGCGGTGGTGGAGCAGGTTGCGGTGACGATCATCATTTCGGATAATTCGACCACGGGAATGACAGGCGGACAGCAATCACACGCCACCGACAGGCTGACAGAGATCTGCAGGGGGATCGGGGTTGAAGCGGAGCATATCAGGATGGTGAACCCCCTGCGAAGCCATCACGGAGAGAATGTGAAAATGATGGCAGAAGAGTTGGATTACAGGGGTGTTTCGGTGATCATAGCCCAGAGGGAGTGCATCCAGACCGCCAAACGCCATCACAGGCGTAAAACGACCACAGGATGAAAAGGGACATTATTATAGCAGGGGTCGGGGGACAGGGGATCCTCTCCATTGCAGCGGTGATCGGAATGGCTGCGGTTGAATCGGGCCTCCATCTTAAGCAGGCGGAGGTTCACGGCATGAGTCAGCGAGGGGGAGCGGTGCAGTCCCATCTCAGGATTTCGGACAGTCCCATTGCATCTGATCTGATCCCAGAAGGGAAATGTGACATGATCCTTTCTGTGGAGCCCATGGAGGCCCTGCGCTATATGCCGTATCTTTCGGTGGATGGCTGGATGGTCTCCAGTTCAAGAACTTTCCGGAATATTGAAGACTATCCTCCAGAGGAGCTTCTCTTTGAGGAGATCAGGAAGGTGAAGAACCACATCCTAATTGACGCCTCCAATATCGCCAAAGAGCTTGGAAATCAGAAAGCCTCCAATATGGTGATGCTTGGAGCGGCCTCAAAGCACCTGGGCCTCAGCATGAAGAGCCTTAAAGGCGCACTGGGGATCCTTTTCGCTGGTAAAGGGGAGGAAGTGGTTAAATTGAATGAAGAGGCGCTGCAGGCAGGTTCTGATGCTGCGGGAACCGGCTAAACAATTGATCATGGAAGGTGTTATACTGAAAATAAGAACCAGATGTTTACCCAAAAAGACCTTCAGCAGATACAGAAAAAAGGAATCCGGATCGATGATATCAACAGGCAGATCAAGTATTTTAAGACCGGGTTCTCCCCGGCCAATATAACCATGCCCGCTACTGCGGGACAGGGAATCATGTGCCTGACGGACGGAGATGAAAAGAGGTACCGGGAAGTGTTTCGTCAGAATGGCCCGGATTTCCGTATCACACGGTTCATCCCCGCATCGGGAGCTGCCACAAGAATGTTCAAATCGCTCTACGGCGCCCTGGAAAAACTGGAAGGCAGGCCGGCACCCGAACAAAAGGCATGGATAGAAGCGGATCCCGAGATGGCATCTTTTTTCGGCCAGCTGGCGAAATACCCGTTTTTTGAGGACCTGGACCTGGCAGATGGGATCACGCCGGCAGGGATATTGAAACAGATCCTGGGTGAAGAGGGGCTCAGTTACGGGAGCAAGCCCAAGGGATTGTTGAAATTTCATAAGTATAATAAAGTGGACCGCAGGAGCTCCTTTGAAGAGCATGTGAAGGAGGCAGCGGAGTATTGTGGGAGCAGGGGAGGGATCCTCAGGATGCACCTGACTGTCTCCCCGGCACACCTGGATGGTTTCCAGACCGAAGCCGCAAGGATCATTCCACCCATTGAAAAGGCAACCGGCCTGGAGATCAAGATCTCCTTCTCTTTTCAAAAACCCGAAACTGACACCATCGCCGTGGACCTGCAAAATAGCCCCTTTCGAAATGCAGACGGCACTCTGTTATTCAGACCTGGAGGACACGGTGCGCTGCTCCAGAACCTTGATGCCCTGGATTCGGATATCCTGTTTATCAGTAATATAGACAATATCACCCCGGACCGGTTCAGGAAGGAGAGGGTAGGTTACAAGCAGGTACTCGGCGGGATCCTGCTGGAGGTACGCTCCAAGCTATTCTATTACTTGAAACAACTCTCCGGCGGGGAGCGGGTGGAGAAAACCCGGCTCGACAGCATGGTCACCTTTCTCCAGGACCGTTTTGGAATAGCGGTCCCCGACCAGCTCACAAGCTGGGATGCCCCCGACCTGAAACAATGGTTGATCAAAACCATGAACCGTCCCATCCGGGTGTGCGGAATGGTAAAGAACCAGGGGGAACCGGGAGGGGGACCTTTTTATGTGGAGTCAGAATCGGGGGAGATCACCCTGCAGATCGTGGAATCATCACAGATCGACATGATGGACCCCGAAAAAGCAGCCCTGGTCAAGGCTTCCACCCATTTTAACCCGGTGGACCTGGTCTGCAGTACAAGGGATTTCAGGGGTGAAAAATTCAATCTCACCCGCTTTGTGGATCATAATACCGGATTCATATCGGAAAAATCTGAGGGAGGAAGAACGCTGAAGGCACTTGAGCTCCCGGGCTTGTGGAATGGTTCCATGGCACACTGGCTCACCCTTTTTGTGGAAGTGCCAGTGGAAACTTTTTCACCGGTAAAAACGGTTTTTGACCTGATGCGGCAGGAGCACCTGGCCTGAACCTCCTATGCCCTGATTATTTCTTTGAAGCCTCCTTCTTCTCATTTTCATTTTCAGCGACCCTTTCAGAGAGGTATGCATTCGCCTTTACCAGCTGTACCACATTGAGGAAGAGATTTTTAGTTTCCGAAAGCATCTCCATATAGGTGACGCTGACCTTAACTCCTTTCTGCGTTTTTTTGAGGATCTTGATCCTGTTGCGGATAATGTCATTGGCCTGATTGATCATTTCATCGCGGCGCTTGGCCAGTTCATCCAGATGTTCAAATTTCCGCTCTTTCAGAAGGGCGATCACATATTGAAAAAACTCACCTGATTTCTCACTAAAATCCTTCAATGCAGCGGTTTGCTCCTTATCCACGGGGTGATTGTTATCCAGGTGGTTGTAAGCAGGCTGAACAATATGCATCAATGAATTGCTCATCTCTCTCATGTATGCAACAACCTGCACATAATGGTGGCCACTTTCCAGTTCGGTCTCCTTGAATTTCTTCAGGGTTGACGGCATGTTCTCGCGGAGCTCCTTAATCGCCTTGCTGAGCTGTTTTGAATCCTTGCGCAGCTTATTCAATTCTTTATGTTTCTCTCTTGAAAATTGGGAGTAGGTCTGGCTCAAAATCCTGGATACCTTGGTGATGGACCTCTTTACTTCATCATCACACGCTTTCAAAACCTCGTAGGATGCGGTAATGATCTTGCTGTCAATCAATTCCTCTTTTTCAGCCTTTTTCTTATGGAATGCATGGGTCCTGAGCAGAATGAATATGGAAAGTGCGATCATGATCAGGATGACCGGTAATTTGCCAAAAAAGATCAGGCTAGCGATCACAAAGGAGGCCAGGAATGCACTGAATGCCGTAAAGAACCATCCACCAATCACAGTCAGTACCCCGGTGATCCTGTAGACCGCGCTTTCTCTTCCCCAGGCACCATCGGCCAGGGATGTCCCCATGGCCACCATGAAGGTCACATAGGTGGTGGAGAGGGGAAGTTTAAGAGAGGTGCCAAAAGCAATCAGGATACTGGCCACAACCAGGTTCACAGATGCCCGTATCAGGTCAAAAGCGAGCTTCTCCTGCTTCACACCCTTGTTCCTCTCTGCATCAAACCGGGTTGTGATGAACCTGGAGAGGGCCCCGGGTGTGATTTTACCGATCCCGTTTCCCATTTCAACGGACCTTCTGACCAGGAACCTGGCCAGGGAAGAGGATGCAAACCGTTCTGTTCCTTCATCCTGGCGGCTAAGGTCAATTGTGGTCGCAGTAACGGACTTGGCTTTCTTGGAAAACCGAAGGGTCAGAACCATGATCAGCCCGGCAGTGATAAGAAAGAAGATGGGGGTATTTACAGGGTTCTTCAGCGAGGTCATCATAAATCCTCCGGCATCAGTTCCGCCTGAAGCCATAAAGGATTTAAATGATTCAAAACCTGCAAGGGGAACACCTATGAAATTCACCAGGTCATTCCCCGCAAAGGCCATTGCCAGGGCGAAAGTTCCAACCAGGACAGTGATTTTCAATATGTTCACACGGGTGAAAGTGGCCAGCAGCTGGAAAAGGAGGGTCCAGCCCAGGAAGCTGTAGAGCAGGATTTTTGCGGTATGGTCCTTGATGAAAGCAAGCATTTCGTCGGTAACCAGGGTAGAACCTTTGGCCCCCTTCATCAACAGGAAATAGAGAATTGCAGTGATGGCAAAACCACCCCATACCCCGGTCCAGTACTTGTATGTTTTCTTTAAGTTAAAGGAGAAGGCAAGCCTGACGATCCATTGAACGATCATTCCTACGGAAAAGGCAATGATCACGGAGATAAAAATACCCGTTATGATCTTTACTGAGCTCTCGATGTTGATATAATCTCCCAGCTGGTTGATGGCCGTTTCGGACCTGGTGATTTTGTAAATTGCCACAGCTACTGCCGATCCAAGTATTTCAAATACAATGGAGACCGTGGTTGAGGTTGGCAGGCCCATGGTATTGAAAAAATCGAGTAGCAGGATGTCCGTGAGCATCACCGCCAGGAAGATCACCATGATCTCACTGAATGCAAAATATTCCGGATGGAAGATCCCCTTTCTCGCCACCTCCAT
This sequence comes from Bacteroidota bacterium, assembly GCA_024640885.1. Classification (GTDB taxonomy): domain Bacteria; phylum Bacteroidota; class Bacteroidia; order Bacteroidales. The sequence goes on from JAHEEC010000023.1 coordinate 23,755, forward strand.
CATCCCGTTTGAAAAGACGGCTCCAACAAGGACCCCTGCTGCTGCAATGGCCAGAATTATTTTAAACGGGGCAGCTTTGGATCCGATGGCCGAATTGAGGAAATTCACTGCATCATTGCTGACACCCACAATGAGATCAGAGATTGCGAGGAGGAACAGAACCCCCACAATGAGTATGTAATATGCTTCCATGGAAAGTATAATGAGTTATAACAAAGAGCCAGCAGGCTACAATTAATTGTAGTATAAAATTATTGTTTATTTTAACACAGCAAAAACTTTCATTGAATGGAGGGTCAAATCACTGTTTGTCAGGTGCAACCTGAGTTGGTCTGGGAGGATATCGATGCAAATCTGGAGCGATTGGACGGGATGATTCAGCACATATCCCCGGGAACTGATCTGATCATATTGCCGGAAACCTTCTCCACAGGCTTTACCATGCAGTCGGACCGGTACGCTGAAGGGCCAGATGGAAAAGCCGTGACCTGGATGAGGAGGGTGGCATCAGAAACATCAGCATACATTAGCGGAAGCCTGATTATCCGGGAAGGGGGGCACATTTTCAACCGCCTATACTGGATTTCTCCCGGGGGTATTGAAGGGCACTATGACAAGCGCCACCTGTTTCGCATGGGGCGTGAAGATACCTTTTTCACCCAGGGTGTTTCCAGGGAGGTGTTTACCCTGGGCGGATTCCGGTTTTTGCCCCAGATCTGCTATGACCTGAGATTTCCTGTCTTCAGCAGGAACCAGGGGGATTACGACGTCTTGTTTTATGTGGCAAACTGGCCAGCCCCAAGGCATCTTGTCTGGGAAACCTTAAACCGGGCAAGGGCCATTGAAAACCAGTCTTATGTCCTGGGAATCAACCGGGTAGGACTTGATGGTCTCGGGGTGGATCATCTGGGAGGTACGTGTGCCATTGATCCCAGGGGGAATATCATTCACATGATGGATCAGCGAAGCGGGATCCGCACAGCGACACTGGATCTTTCGAGTTTAAGGGAATTCAGGGAGAGCTTTCCGGCCTGGAAGGATGCGGACCGGTTTTCCATCGGATAACCACCTAACATCCACATCCACAGCTGTGGCCCTCGTGATCATTGCATGATCCCTCTCCACTGCCACATCCGCAACCATTTCCCGAGCCATGGATATGTCCGTGAGCAAGTTCCTCTTCGGTGGCACTGCGTATTTCTGTAACCTTGCCCTTGAAATGCAGGTCATTCCCGGCCATGGGGTGGTTAAAATCCATTTTTACGGCATCACCTTCCACGGCAACGACCTTTCCATTGAGGCGCCTTCCCTCGGAATCCATCATGGGAACCATGTTCCCTATTTTCATGAGGCTCTCATCGATATTACCATCAATTTCGAAAACTGAGGCGGGTACATGGACGATGGCGTTTTCAACCACAGGGCCATACGCATCCTCGGACAAAAGCAAAAATTCGAAGGAGTCACCGGCGGACAGGCCGCTGAGGTTCTCCTCAAATTTTGGCAGCAAACCACCCGTGCCAAACAGGAAGGTAAGGGGATTTGCGTCATTCAGGGATTCAACGACTTCTCCCTCTTTTGACCCTGCACGCAATTCATAGACAATGGAAACAACGTTATTCTTATCTGCATTCATTTTCTTCATTTTTTTGAAGTTGCAAAGAAAGCAAATTTTTCTCTTTTATTAAAGTCAGAATTTGAGGAAGTCTGGTTTTAACAATAAATTTAAACCGTCCGGGGAATTTCAAGGGGTATCCTGGGTTTTATGGAGGTCAGGCATCTCATCTTTTGCCGGTTCGGTTGAAATTCCTGATTCCGCTTTGACGATCTCCGGATCCCTTCGCCTGAAGCGGATCAGGGCAACAGCCATCATGATGCTTGATGCAAGGATAACCAGCAAAAGGACCCCGTTGTTAAATCTATCCACAACCAGGCTTTCGGGAATGGAATAGAAAAGAAGGATGGTGATCAGGCCCCTGGGGGCCATCCATACCTCGGGTTGGATGTTTTTTCTGATGATCAGCCTGAAATAGGCATACCTGATCCCGTAAAGAATACCCAGAATAAGGATGCTTACCATCCAGACTTTCAGGTCCAGCAGGCTGGCAAGCAAAATGGTGAATCCGAAGATCACAAAGAAAAAGGTACGCACCACAAAAGAGGATTCCAGGGTAATCATTTTGAAGTTGTCAAATATGGTGGTCATGTGACCTTCATCAAGGTACCGCTGCAGCTTACCCGGAAAAAAGATCTGGCGGTTGGAGAGGATCAAACCAAATACAAGGATGATCAGCAGGCTGGACAGGTGGAACATCTTGCTTAACGAGTAGAGCAGTATGAGCACGGCGATCAGCAAGAAGAGTTTTAATTCCGTCCTGATCTTTTGGAACAGGAAGATCAGAAAATAACTGGCAGCCAGCGACACAGCAACCGTCAGGATCAGGTTCAAAAGAATACCCAGGCTCATTTCACCAATGCTTTCCGCCTCAAGGCTGCTGATCAGAAAATAGAATAACATGATCCCCAGGATATCCGAGAAGGTGCTTTCATAGATCATGAACTCCCTTTTTTCCTTATCCAGCGCTTCCACGCTCGGGATGATGATGGCCGAACTCATGATGGACATGGGAACCGCATACAGCAGTCCTGTGGAGAAGTTCACATCGATATAAAAGCTAATTACTCCGGCGATCAGTATGGCAGAAAGCAGGAGGTTCACCAGGGCGGTAAAAAAAGCCCTGGAGATCAGTTTTCTCTTATCGCCCGTGAGCTTCAGATCCAGAGAAGCCTCCAGTACAATCATGATCAGTCCGATGATTCCCAGTACCTCAAGAATGGGGGTCAGGTTTGGCGATTTGATGCTGGTATATGTGACCAGCCCGTGAAGGATCATGCCAACCATGATCAGCAGCAACACGCTCGGGATGCTGTATCGTTTGGCTATCAGGTTGAACAGGTAGGATATGATCACGATGAGTGATCCCATGATAACCAGTCCGTTGGAAGAAATGTGTTCCATTAGAAAAAAGTATTAAATCCAATTCTGAAAACAGGATTTGAATAGGGTGACCTGGTGGATTCGTTGAGGTTCCACAGGACCATGAGTGAGATAGAATTGAACATGCCAATCCGCTGGGTAAATCCTCCGCCCACAAGGAATGCCTGATAAATAAAGCGACCCTCGTCAGGATAGGAAGGGGCATAATAATATGCCTTTTCAAGGCTCAGGCCCTCATACTCCACCTGGACGAAAAGATCGCTGAAGAGGTTGATGGGCAAATACCTTTCGGCATTGGTGACCAGGGCAAACCTGGCAAAACTTTTCAATCCGAAAACATGGGTCTGGTATGAGAAGGGGTATGCAGGGGTGGCCTTCCGTGACTGGAAAATATAGTGCGGGCCCAATCCCACTGAAAGCCGGTCACTCACATGATATCCAACCAGGGGGGCTACATCCACATAGGTATTTGTTCCAAAGGAGAGCCAGAGCTCGGGGATCAGGAAAAACTTTCCCTTCCTGCTGGGCATTTCCTCCTGGGCAAAGGATTGTATTTCACAAACAAGAATCAAGATTATCAATGGCAGAATTCTGCGTCCCATCACCGGCATTTGAATTACCCTGCAATAATATGTAAAAATAATACCTGATTAAAGTCAAAAGGGTATATTTTTACCTTGAAAAATATTTTGTAATGGTGATATTGATAACCGGAGCCAGCAGGGGCATTGGTGCAGCACTTGCCAGGGAATTCACTGAATCCGGCCATGGGGTACTGCTGGTTTCCCGGAACCGGAAAGCACTCGAAAAAATTGCGGAAGCGTGTAACCGGGATGCCGGGAAGGAACTGGCACATGCCATCCCTTTCGATTTGACCGATCTGACCGACCTGGAGGAAGAGTTCACCGCCCGGATCGGGGCAATTACAGGCACCGTAGATGCCCTTATCAACAATGCAGGGAACCTCATCCGCAAACCCATGGGCGAGATTTCTATTGATGATGCCCGGAACCTCTTTGAGGTCAATTTTTTTGTACCCGCCCAGCTGATCAGGATCTGTACACCATTCATGAAGGATTCCACGTTGAAACATGTGGTCAATGTGACCAGCATGGCTGGTTTCCAGGGAAGTGGAAAATTCAGCGGATTGTCTTATTACAGCGCCTCCAAGGCGGCACTCAACAGTCTCACCGAGTGCCTGGCAGTTGAGTTAAAAGAGGAAAATATCAGGGTCAATGCACTGGCACTCGGAGCAGTTCAGACGGAGATGCTTGCAGAGGCATTTCCGGGACTAAAGGCACCGCTGGAACCACAACAGATGGCTCGGTTCATGAAATGGTTCACACTTGAAGGATCTGTTCTTTTCAATGGAAAGATACTGCCGGTATCCGTCTCTACTCCCTGAGGTGATCCAGGTTGATTCCCCTGACCAGGTTCTCGGGTGTGTAATTCCTGGCTGAGATTTTACCGCTGAGCAACATTGAACCGTTCATGGCAAGGGCACGCATCTCATCCTCCCCGGGATAGATAAAAACAGGAGCAATAAAACCCACGTGCTCCTTAATATAGCTTGTCAGGTCTGGATTATGCGCAATGCCTCCCGTGATGATGATTGCATGCACCTCCCCTCCAAGTACTGCGGCCATGGCCCCGATCTCTTTACTGATCTGGTATGCCATGGCATCCTGGATCAGCCTGGCACCAGGATTTCCCTCTCTGGCCATTTTCTCCAGCTGGTGTGCATCCTTGTGCCCCAGGTAGGCGTAAATACCTCCTTTACCGGCCAGCATTTCATGAACCTCTTCAAGGGTAGCGCCACCCTGGAAACAAAACCGGGCCAGGGAGCCCGTTGGCAGTGTGCCAGACCTTTCTGGACCGAAGGGACCTTCTCCGTCCAGGGCGTTGTTCACATCGATGACCCGCCCCTTTTTATGTGCTCCTATGGAGATCCCGCTGCCAAGGTGTGCGATGATCAGGTTCAGCTCCTCATATTCCATTCCCCTTGAATGTGCGTAGGTGCGCCCGGTGGATTTCTGGTTCAGGGCATGGAAAATTGAGATTCGCTGGAATCCCGGATGACCGCTGATTCGCGCCACATCCTGCAGTTCGTCCACCACTACCGGATCGGCAATATAGGCCCTGGCATTGGGGAACTGGCGGATGAGCAGGTTTGCGATCAGGCCACCCAGGTTGCTGGCATGGTCACCCATAACCCCTTTCTCCAGGTCCTGGATCATTGCTTCATTGACTTCGTAAACCCCTGATTCTATGGGATGAATCAATCCTCCACGGCCAATGATTATTCCAACCTGGTCAAAAGGGATGTGGTTCTCTTTCACCTCCTCGAGCACCAGCCCCATTCTGAAATCCAGCTGATCAACGGTTCTTTTGAATGCCTGAAGCTCATTCAAACCATGCCGGATGGTCTTCAGAAATACAAATTTGTTGCGCTGGTAAACGGCAATTTTTGTGGAGGTGGCCCCCGGGTTTATGGCAAGTATGTAGTCAGCATCCATTTTGAGCAGCTTTTCAGCCCCGATTTCAGCGTTTCTTATGATTCTTGGCCACAACTGCGGCCAGGAGGATTGAATCGAATTTTGCCTGTTCAGAATCGGACCTGGAGGTGAGCACGATGGGGGCAGAGGCTCCGACGATCATTGAGGCCACCCTGGCCTTTGCAAAGAAAACCAGTGATTTGTAAAGGACATTACCCACTTCGATGTCGGGCATTAAAAGGAGGTCCGTATCGCCTGCCACATCGCTTTTAATCTCTTTATGCTTTGCACTTTCGAAAGAGACCGCATTGTCAAAAGCAAGCGGCCCGTCCACGATGCAGTTCAGGATCTGGTCACGCTGGTTCATTTTGGAAAGCAATGCCGCATCAAGGGTGGCATTCATATCTGTATTGACCTTCTCCACAGCGCCAAGCACGGCAACCTTTGGTTTTTCTATACCCAGATTGTTCAAAACCTGCACCGCGTTGTTCAGGATCGCGATCTTCTCCTCCAGGTTGGGTGCAATATTCATGGCCACATCGGTCACCGCGATAAGCTTATGATAGGTCTCCACCTCAAAGTAAGCAAAGTGGGAGAGGAGTTTCCCAGTTCTCAGTCCATACTCTTTGTTCAAAATACTGCGGAGCATATCGGAGGTGCCCACCTTTCCCTTCATCAGCACATCCACATTTCCGTCGTGCACCATTTTTACTGCAATGGTCACTGATTCCACGGGGCTTTTCGATTCGATAAATTCGAATTTGCTGATATCCAGGTTCAGGATCTCAGCCATGCCGTAAGTCTTTTCCTTATCGCCCACCAGGACAGGGCGGATGATCTTTTGTTCGGCTGCATTGACCACTGCGTTCAGCGAATGGGCATCCTCCGAAGCGGCAAGCACCAGCTTTTTCGGTTTGTGATCATGGTCAATCAATTCCCGCAACTGGGAAAGTTTAGTGAGCATATTTTTGCTATTTATCCAACACAAAGAAAGAGAAATGCCTGATCTATCAAAGGGTATCCGGGGATGATGTGCAACACATTCACCGGGTCAGAAGCATTTCTCGAGGATCTTGAATGTATCCGACGCGATCACAAGCTCCTCATTGGTCTGTACCACAAGGGCTGTGACCCTGGAGTCAGGTTTGGAAATTACCTTATCCTCGCCCTTTACACCGTGATTTGCCGGTTCATCAAATTCAAGACCAATATAATCCATATTCTGGGCGATCATTCGCCGGATGTTGAAATCATTTTCCCCTATGCCACCGGTGAAGATCACGCAATCCAGCCCGTTCATGATGGCCGCATAGGCTCCGATGAATTTTTTCACACGGTATGCGTACATGGTCAGCGCCAGGTTGGCACGCTCATTTCCTTCATAATAAGCCAGTTCCAGGTCACGCATGTCCGAGGAGATTTCAGAAATACCCACCATGCCGCTTCGCTTGTTGATCAGGTTGCTGATCCCCTTAAGGCTCAGGTGTTCCTTATCTGCCAGGAATAAAAGGACACCCGGGTCAATATCCCCGGTGCGGGTTCCCATGATCAGGCCGTCCACCGGGGTGAAACCCATGGATGTGTCCATGGACCTGCCATGCTCAATGGCGGTAACAGATGCCCCATTTCCCAGGTGGCAGGAGACCACTTTCATATGTCTTGTGTCCCTGCCCATGATCTCGCTGGCCCTTTTGTACACATATTTGTGACTTGTTCCATGGTATCCGTACTTCCTGATCCCATATTTTTCATAGTATTCACGGGGAATTGCATACATGTATGCATGCGGGGGCATGCTCTGGTGAAAAGAGGTATCAAACACGGCAATCTGAGGAATTCCCGGAAGGAGTGCATCCACAGAAATGATCCCTTTCAGGTTGGCTGGATTGTGCAGGGGGGCAAGCTCAATGCATGCTTCAATGTCCCTGATCACCTCTTTGGTTATCAGGACGCTCTCTTTATACTTTTCACCGCCCTGAACCACCCGGTGACCCACCGCGGCGATCTCCTCGATATCGCCAATCGCCCCATGCTCCTTATCCTTAAGGGCGTTCATGATCAGGTTGATGCCGGTGGTGTGATCCATGATTGCGGCAATGTGCTTGTACTTATCTTTGCCTTCACTGATGTGGGATATAACCGCATCGGTAAAACCAATCCGCTCCACCAGTCCCTTGGCAATCACTTCGGCTTTGGCTCCCATTTCAAAAAGCTGGTACTTGATGGAGGAACTGCCGCAGTTTAAAACTAGTATTATCATGAAAATCAGACTATTAATTCAAATATTGCAATCAGTGTGCTCTCTTCTTCAAACCGGATGCCTGGTTCGCAGTGATGGCCACCAGGTTTACAATATCACTCACCGAACAACCCCGTGACAAATCATTGATGGGTGCTGCCATCCCCTGCAGGACGGGTCCGATGGCTTCAGCCTTTGCCAACCTTTGTACAAGTTTATAGGCAACGTTGCCCACATTCAGGTCAGGAAAGATCAGGACATTGGCATTCCCCTGGATCGGGCTGCCAGGAGCTTTGCTGGCTGCAATGGCTTCGATCAGCGCTGCATCGGCCTGCAACTCCCCGTCAATGATCAGTGTGGGATCCATCTCTTTTGCCAGCCTGGTGGCATGGACGACCTTATCCACCATGGGATGGCTTGCGCTCCCTTTGGTTGAGAAACTCATCATGGCTATACGGGGTTCAAAGCCCAGGATGGATCGTGTGGTGCCTGCTGTTGCCACTGCAATTTCTGCCAGTTGCCTTTCATCCGGGTCGGGATGCACTGCTCCGTCTGCAAATACGATCACTCCGTCTTCACCAAAGGAATGATCCTGCAGGATCATGATGAATGCTCCTGAAACAATGCTGATTCCAGGAAGTGTTTTCACGATCTGAAATGCAGGGCGAAGCACATCTCCTGTGGCATTCCTTGCTCCGGCCACTTCTCCGTCTGCATCCCCCGCCTTGATCATCAGGGTGCCCAGGTAAAGGGGATCTTCCACCAGCCTGCCGGCCTCCTGCCTGGTCATTCCTTTGGACTTTCTGATCTCATAGAGAAGATCTGAATAATGCTGCTTTTTCGGATGGTCCCTGGGATTGATGATGGTGGCATCCTGCAGGTTCTTGAGCCCGTACTGGTGAGCCTTTTTTTCCACTGCTGCAGGATCAGCGATAAGTGTCAGTTCACACAGTTTTTCCCTGATTATGGCATCCGCAGCCATCACTGTCCTCTCTTCATCCCCTTCGGGAAGCACAATCCGCTGGCAATCCAGGCGGGCCTGATCCCTGATTTTATCAATTAAATTCATTGATTATCAATAGTTTGAAATTAACTAATATTGGAATTAAAGGTAATTAAAAAAGCGCAGTCAACGTTTGGTCAGGAATGAATTTCTTCATATTGTATAGCATCTTTATCAACACTTTGGGATGTTGTTGGTTAATAAAAGATAAAACCATATCCAGATGAAGGCAGCAGAAATATTTGAAAGGCTATGGATCCACTATTCATGTGAGAATCCAAGTGCGGGAAAGATCTATGATCTTTTCCAGAAATCGGGCGAGCGTGTGATCAATGACCATGTGGCTTTCCGTACATATGATGATCCAAGGGTGAATATGGAGGTGATTGCGAAGCCATTCGTGAAAGCAGGTTATCAACCTGCAGGAGATTACCTTTTCAAGGATAAAAAATTGAGAGCCAGGCATTATGAACTGCCTGGTCATCCCGAAAGTCCCCGCGTATTCATCAGTGAACTGATGCTTCACAGCTGTTCACCATGGTTACAGGAAACCGTAAAGGCTTGCATTGATGCGGTCCCGGGTTCAAATCTCGGCGCCATGGATCTCATTTTCAAGGGTACCGTTTTTAAGCCCATATATTATGAGGTATATAACCGGCTGAGAGAGGAATCTGAATATGCAGCCTGGCTTTATGTGTTCGGATACAGGGCGAATCATTTCACGGTAAGCATCAATTACCTGGAGCATTTCAAGACCATTGCGGAGGTAAATACTTTCCTTAAAACTGCCGGATTCCCGCTGAATTCATCAGGAGGGGAGATTAAGGGAAGTCCCGGTCAGCTGCTGGAACAATCCTCCACGCTGGCGGACCGGATCAGAGTGGAATTCGAGGAGGGAAAATTTGAGATACCCTCCTGTTACTATGAATTTGCGCTTCGGTATAAGGATAAAACCGGGGAGCTGTTCAACGGTTTTGTGACCGGCTCGGCCGATAAGATCTTCGAAAGCACTGATTTTCGCGGATAGAGAGGAATTTTTTAGGATTTGGCTTGTTATTCTTTTAAAATAGTTTTAAGTTTGTAACGCAAACAATAATGCAGTACAAACTAAAACTATGGTTACAGATGCTAAATCCCCCACCAGGGACATCAACAGGCGTTTGCTGTTGACCCTGCATCAGGACGGACTGCTCGACGTCCTGGCCGGCCTCATTGTCTCTACCTTTGGTTTTGTTCCCATCCTGGACGAAACCGGGCTGAACCCGGGCGTGCGACAGATCCTGATCCTCTCATTCTATGGCGCGTCCATCCTTGCGGTGCTTTGGTTAAAACGGCGGATTACCCTTCCCCGGTCAGGTTATGTCAAATTAACAAGCCGATTTACCTCCCGCCTGTCATTGATTATATTGATAGTCAACGTGCTCATATTCATCCTCTTTGCAGGAGCCTTTATTTTCGATTTGGAGCTCTGGGAATATTTCGGAGACTACCAGATGTCTGTTCCCCTGGGGCTCATCTTCCTGGTGATGCTTACTGTATCCGGTGGATTGCTCAAGGCTTCCCGATTCTTTCTCTACGGGATCCTGGTATTCTGCGCTTATGTCATCTTTGAACACCTCTTTCTTAAAGGCATGGTTGGAAATCACGGGATCCCGCTGGCTGCATTTTTATCAGGGGGGGTGATGATCCTTTCAGGAGTGATGCACCTGTATCGTTTTATGAATCGATATAGTGCACAATAACAAATAATTATATGTAATTAACTGAACTTATGCTCCAGGATATTGATCGCACCATTCACGAGCCGGCCAGGTTGCTGCTTCTGATCTACCTTTTTTCGGTTGAAAAAGCCGATTTCACCTTTCTCAGGCTTCAGACAGGGATGACCCAGGGGAACCTCTCCTCTCACCTCAATAAACTGGAAGCAGCGGGTTATATTCACACTGAAAAAAGGTTTAAAAACCGGAGGCCATTGACCCTGATCAGCATTTCACAACCGGGGAAGGAGGCATTTAAAGCCTATGTGAAGGGGATGCACCGCTATTTTGAGGATCTCATGGAGATGGTGAAACGATAATTCATCAATGTAAAAACCCGCCCATTGTTCCTGTGGAGTTTCTGCTATATTTGTTGTTCATTCCAGGAAACTTTCCATGGCAGGAACCAGTACCAAAAAACGGAGGAAATCAGACCCCGCCCAGGACCGCTTTAATTCCCTGAGGTCCAGGATCGACGGAGAGGTCTTCACCGATCCCGTGCGGTTGATCATCTATTCAACGGATGCTTCCGATTACAAGGAGAAACCACAGGCCGTGGTTTACCCCCGCCATGAAAATGATATCCGTGAACTGGTCCGTTTTGCAAGGGAAAACCACTGTACCCTGATCCCGCGAACCGCAGGAACCTCCCTGGCAGGACAGGTGGTTGGCAAGGGGATCGTTGTGGATATGTCCCGACACATGACCGGGATCCTGGAGATCAACAGGGAGGAACAATGGGTAAAAGTCCAGCCGGGGGTGGTCCTGGACGAATTGAACATTGCCCTCAGATCCACGGGACTTTTCTTCAGCCCCGAAACCTCCACCTCAAACCGGAGCATGATCGGAGGCATGATCGGGAATAACAGTTGCGGGCTTCATTCCCTGGTCTACGGGACCACCCGGGACCACACCCTGGCGGTCAGGGCTGTGTTAAGTGACGCTTCTGTTGCTGAATTTGGTTCCCTGGATCAGGCGATGCTGGAACAGAAAATGGCTTTGGAATCCTTGGAAGGGACCATCTACAGGGAAATTTACGGGATCCTGTCAGATCAAGCCAACCAGAGGGAGATCATGGAGCAATTCCCCGATCCGGGCGTGGTGAGAAGGAATACGGGTTATGCGTTGGATGAGATGGTAAACTGCCGGCAGTTTTTCGGGGAGGATGCCAAACATCCTGACCTGAATCTCTGCAGGTTAATCTCCGGATCGGAAGGGACGCTCCTCTTTATTACCGAGGCAAAACTGAAGCTCGTCCCCATACCGCCCCCCTTCAAGGCACTTGTACCAGTCCACTTTAATTCGGTGATGGAAGCGATCAGGGGGAATCTTGCAGCCCTCAGTCACAATCCTGTTGCGGTTGAATTGATGGATAAAAAAATCCTTGACTGTACACGGGAGAACCTTTCGCAGAGAAAAAACCGGTTCTTCCTGGAAGGAGATCCCGGAGCCATTCTGATCGTGGAGATCGTGGATGAATCTGAGCAAAAGCTCAATGCGCGTATAGATACCATGGTGGCTGATATGAAAAATCAGAATCTTGGTACCCACTTCCCGGTGGTAACCGGAGCCGATATTTCAAAAGTATGGGCCCTTCGGAAGGCTGGACTGGGTGTGCTTTCAAATATTCCAGGGGAGGGAAGGCCGGTTTCGGTAATCGAGGATACAAGTGTGAACGTGGAGGTGCTTGAAAGTTATATTTCCGACTTTAACACGGTGCTTGAGGGGTTTGGACTGGAATGCGTCTATCATGCCCACATCTCGGTGGGTGAACTCCACCTGCGACCCATCCTGAACCTGAAAAATCCAGCTGATGTCCAGCTATTTCATGATATCGCGCTGGAGACCGCCAGGTTGGTGAAAAAGTACAGGGGATCCCTCAGTGGGGAGCATGGTGACGGAAGGTTGAGGGGTGAGTTCATCCAATTCATGGTGGGCGATAAGAACTACGGACTGATCCGACGGGTCAAGCAAATTTTCGATCCACAGGGAATCTTCAACGCCGGCAAGATTATTGATACTCCTCCCATGAATACATTCCTGCGTTTTGATCCAGGACAGGAATCACCCCATTTTGATACCTATTTTGATTATACCAGTGAAGGCGGATTCCAGAAACTAATTGAAAAGTGCAACGGATCAGGGGATTGCAGGAAAACTGAAATTACCGGCGGGACCATGTGTCCCAGCTTCATGGCCACCAGGGACGAATTCACCACAACCCGCGCAAGGGCCAATGTGTTAAGGGAAATGCTCTCCAGAACGGATGTGAAAGATCCTTTTAACCAAAGGGAGATCTACGATATCCTCGATCTATGCCTCTCGTGCAAAGCGTGCAAGTCGGAATGCCCCTCAAACGTTGACATGGCCAAACTAAAAGCGGAGTTCCTTCAACACTGGTACGGGCATCATCCCGTACCTTTGCGCACCCGCCTTATCGCAAATATTTCCCATGTCAACCGCGTTGGCATGATTTTCCCCTGGCTGTTCAATGCATTGATGAATAACAGGTCCACCGGAAGGCTGGTCAGGGGAATCCTGGGAATCGCGCCTGACAGGAGCATTCCCGCACTGGGAAAAGTAACCCTGCGTCGATGGGCAGCACGCCATCTTCAGGCACTGAACGAGCACTTGCCCTCCGATGCACCCGGGGTGATCCTGTACGTGGATGAATTCACCAACTATAATGATCCATCCCTGGGGATTAAGACGATTCGGCTATTCAACAGGCTTGGAATCAGGGTTCTGATCTTGAAACACCCTGCCAGTGCACGGACCTATATATCCAAAGGTCTGTTAAAAAAGGCAAGGTCCATAGTCCGGAAAAATGTAACCATGCTTGCACCCCATGTCTCTGAATCCATCCCCCTGGTCGGGATTGAACCTTCAGCCATATTGGGTTTTCGGGATGAATTCCCGGAACTGGTTGGACCGGATCTTGTGGCGGAGGCAAAAGCGTTGGCATCCCATTGTTATACGGTGGAGGAGTACCTGGTTGCTGCATTTGACTCGGGAAGATTCGACAATACCATATTCACAAGGGAGCCCCTGCAGCTGAAGATTCATGGGCACTGTCAGCAAAAATCGATATCCAGTACGTGGGCAACCCGCCGCCTGCTTTCAATACCGGAGCACTACAGCGTGGATGAAATACCTTCCGGTTGTTGCGGGATGGCCGGCTCATTCGGATATGAGAAAGAACACTATGACCTCTCCATGAAGGTTGGTGAACTGGTACTCTTCCCGGCAGTTCGGCAGGCTCAACCAGGCACCCTCATTGTGGCTCCGGGAACAAGTTGCAGGCATCAGATCGAGGATGGTACGGGCACCAGGGCACTGCACCCGCTGGAAGTATTATATGATTCGATGAACTAGAACTATGAAACCATTTGCGATATTAAAAAGAATTCCGCTCTGGGCAAAGATCTTCATCGGTATGGGCCTGGGCATTCTCTGGGGCCTGGTCTCTGTTTGGACCGGGTGGGAAACCTTTACTACTGACTGGGTGAAGCCCTGGGGCAATATTTTTCTGAAGCTCCTGAAACTGATCGCAGTTCCCCTCATCTTTGTCTCCCTGGTGAAAGGTATTTCCAGCCTCACTGACATTACAAAACTCTCCAGGATCGGTTATAAGACCATAGCCATCTATTTGATTACTACAGTTTTTGCAACATCAATCGGGTTGCTCCTGGTAAATATTATGAAACCCGGGGATGTGTTCCCTGCTGAGAAACAGGAGCAATACCGTGAGAAATTCAGCGGCCAGATTGAACTGCGGCAGGAATCGGCCCGTGAAATTGAGAAACAATCTCCGCTGTTCTTTTTCGAGGATATGATTCCGGACAATATTTTCCTGGCTGCAGGGGACAACTCTAAAATGCTTCAAATCATATTCTTTGCTGTGCTTTTCAGCATCGCCCTGGTGCTTGTACCAGGGACTAAGACTGAGGTCGTCAAGGATTTCTTTGACGGGATGAACGATGTAATTCTCAAAATAGTGGATATGATCATGCGCTTTGCACCCATCGGTGTGTTTGCATTGATGGCAGCGCTGGTTGTGGATTATTCGGGAGATGCGGATATATTCACTGCACTCGGCATGTATATGATCACTGTCACACTGGGGCTTTTCATTATGATTCTCCTGGTATACCCATTGATGATACGATTATTTGCACGCATCAGGATCCCAGACTTTCTGAGGGGAATTTTACCTGCGCAGCTGGTCGCTTTTACAACCAGCTCCAGTGCAGCTACCCTGCCCGTTACACTCAAACAGGTGATCAATGAGTTGAAAGTCTCCAAAACCATAGCCAATTTTGTGCTGCCGGTAGGAGTGACCATCAATATGGATGGGACCAGCTGTTACCAGGCCATAGCTGCAGTTTTTATCGCACAGGTATTTGGGATTGAACTGACGATCAGCCAGCAGCTTATTATTGTACTTACCGCAACGCTCGCCTCCATTGGCTCCCCCGGGATACCCAGCGGAAGCATTGTCATGTTGATTATTGTGCTCAATTCGGTGGGACTTCCCGTGGAAGGCCTCGCCCTGATCCTCGGTGTGGATCGTCCCCTGGATATGCTTAGAACCGTGGTTAATATTACCGGGGACTCCACGGTCTCTTCCATCGTGGCCCGTTCGGAGGGTGAACTGGGATAGAACAGGGAAAACAGGGGCGATCTATACTGGACTGCACATTCGAACTGACTCAGATAATTCCAGTTAAGTGACTGTATTACTGCATATCAAGTTGGATTAAGCCTTATTTTAACCCTTCCAGAAAGCCATATTTCCCGCCGTACAGCCAGTGATAGGTAATAATCCTGCTCAAGCCGCTCTAAATTCCCCATCCTCCATCTTTGATTCCCACGGCAGGTGAGTCCATATCATTTTATATCGTTGGCATCACCTGCCCTTCCGGGGAATCGGCAGGGCAGGAGTGAAGCACACTAATCTTGTGAATGATGAAAAAAAGCCCCTGAATATACCTTGAGTCACAAATTACATTTGTATTAAAATACCATCTAAATACAATTGTAAACAGCCAAATATTCCTAGATTTATTACATATGTATACAAATTAACCAATCTTAGCAGGTTACAAATGTCAACACAAAACCCACAGGTTTCATATTGATAGTTACGGCATTTAAATATCATATAACCAGATAATTAAGATGTTTATTTTAAAATTTAGATCACTTGTTTCCACTATTTCTACGGTAAATCACCTTTTAGAATGTAAATTATAGGTTATTAGTATCTGTAATCCAGTTATTTATGGAGTTTACTTAAGAAAGTAATTTAATTATGAAATTAAAAGCTAAAAAATCCCTGTATAGGCCATTTTTGCAACGCTTTCAGGGGGGCATCCAGCCTTAAAATAGCCTTGGATCCACCGGTAGCAGGGCGGTTTCATAATTATAACCTCTTTTGGTTATAATCGTGAAAAATGCATCGGATCTCTGTTAATTACCCATACTGGCTTTTGGGCAGGAAATAAAGAAAATTCGTTATAATATGCAATAAGTTACAAATGTGAATTACTTAAGTTCACATATGGAAACAATATTCTTGTTACATTTGTAATTAAAGAATCACACCATGAAAGAGCGTTTGGTACAACTGTTGGACCTCGAGCAACTCACGCCCTCCAAATTCGCGGACATCATCGGGGTTCAACGTAGCAGTGTTTCTCATGTGATCTCGGGGCGTAACAATCCCGGGTTCGATTTTTTGCAGAAGACACTCAAGGCTTTTCCAGGATTAAATGCAGATTGGCTAATGCTTGGGGAAGGCACCATGTATGAAAAGATGGGAAGGAGCATTCCGGGTAACCTGTTCGATCAACCTGCCCCTGTTCCTGAATCAAGGGCCCCATCCCTTCACCCACTGGAGGAGGATCGATCGGTCAAAGGCGATGAAGGAGGTACATTTTCTGACAATCCGGGATCTGGAAAGGTAGATGATGTGGGGGTTCAAAGGGAGAGGCAGGAACAAGGTGTCCCTGGATTGCCCGGTATTTCACGCCGAATCATCCAGGTGCTTGTATTTTATGAAGACAATACATTCAGCTCCTACGGGCCAGCCCAATAGGAATCTGCCAATAACTGCTTATATTTGCAGGCAAAAATTGAATGTACCGATATCTGATTCGGCCCATCCTTTTCCTGTTTCCTCCTGAAACCATTCATCGCATCCTGGTTTCAACCATTCGGGTCTTTTTTAAAATTCCCGGACTCTACAGGCTCATTAAAAGCATCTACCATGTGAATCATCCGGCATTGGTGACCGATTTTCTGGGTCTCACCTTCAGCAACCCTGTGGGACTTGCCGCGGGATTTGATAAAAATGCGGAAGTGTTCGGGGAATTTCATGCCTTTGGATTCTCCTTTATCGAGATTGGTACCGTCACACCGGTCGGTCAGCCCGGCAATCCACGTCCACGCAGCTTCAGAATTCCCGAAGACAGGGGGCTTATCAACAGGATGGGATTTAACAACCATGGCATGGAGGCTGCGGTCGGTCAACTGGGCCGCAGAAGGCCCAAAGGCTTGATCCTGGGTGGAAACATCGGTAAAAACACACAGACCCCCAATGAGCACGCAACTGCCGATTATGAGGCTGTTTTCAAGTCCATTTATGATTGTGTGGATTATTTTGTGGTCAATGTGAGCTGCCCCAACATCACCGATCTTCACAAATTGCAGGACCAGGACTCACTTGAACTCATCCTGGGCAGCCTTTTAGAGATCAGGGAAGGAAAAGGGGAGAAGAAGCCGGTTTTGCTAAAGATCTCCCCCGATCTGAATATGAAGCAGCTGGACGAGACACTGGATATTGTTTCAAGAATGAAACTGGACGGTATAGTGGCTACCAATACAACCATTACCAGGGAAGGATTGCGTACCCCGCCTGAAAAGATCCGCGCCATTGGGAAAGGGGGGATGAGCGGGGCACCCATCACTGCCAGGAGTCTTGAAGTGGTGCGTTACATTCATGATAAAACGGCCGGAAACCTCCCCATCATTGCGGTTGGAGGGATCATGAGCGTGGAAGATGCCATGCACATGTTCGATGCCGGGGCATCACTCATACAGCTCTATACTGGATTTATCTACCAGGGGCCCGGGTTGATCAGAAGGATCAACCGGGAACTTGTAAGAAGAAGGACTTCCTGACAAGTGACTCCTGGATAATTAGTTGATTTGGTGAAGATTGGGTTTTACTGGCCAATCAAATATCCGTTCAGGAATTTGTTTCAGAGGGACAGGGACCGGAGTATACTCGATCCTTCGTGCCGCCGATTTGGTGACCAACGGGGCGATCCCGGTGATATCTTCCAGCGCCCTGGCAAGCATAGGATCCTCCGTGCTCCCGAAGGGAACCAGGTCCAGCAGGTACTCATCAATGAAATAATCCGGAATGATTCCATTCACGAAATCCGTATAGCCGTCCGCATTGGCAAATTTGATTACGATAGGCTGCATGGCCCAGTTGTGCCTCTTGGGGTTCTCCCAGTCGTCCACGGTAAATGATCCGTAACATTTTCCATAGGTGGTGGTACCGATCTGTATCACATTGGTGTAGGGGTAAAGTCCGATCATCAGCGATTCGCAGGCCGAAGCAGTCCCGTCTGTGGTGAGGAAATAGACCCTTGAAAGGTCCATGTTATAATCACTGTGGGGCAATTTGATTACCAGCTGCTCCGAATCTTCCCCGTCGGCCTGGCCGTTGTCATCCAGGTCACTGCTCAGCCAGTATTGGGTATAGAGTTCATTCCAGACCATCTTTACAAAAACTTCCTGATTTTCCATGGATGATGCAGAACTGAGGGTACTGGCCATATAGGCTGACAAATCCAGGCTGCCTCCCGGGTTGTAGCGCAGGTCAACCACCACATCTGTTACACTGGCTGCAATAAATTCCTCGAATACCGCATTGAGTGCGTCAAACCATTCACCGGAGGGACCTGATGTAAACTGAGTGTAGACAAGATATCCGATTTTTGCTCCTTCGTAATCAATCACTTCGCTATGAACTACAGGGTTCTGGCTCAGTTCAATGGCGGTCAGCTCCACAAACCTTCCATTATGGATGATTCCACCTTCACTGACTCCGCCAAATTCAAACAGGGCAGTGGTCTGGTAATAGAGGTCACGGTAGTTTTCTCTGTTTATTAACTGGTTATCTATGGAGATAATGAAATCCCCCCGTTGAATGGATGAATCAGCTGCAGGTGAATCGGGTGTGACGAATTCAACCACGTAGACCACATCGTTATCGTTGATCAGCACCGGGCGAGCTGACATCCCCGTGACCAGTTCGACACCCTCAAACATGGCCAGAAGTGCCTCATAATCATCTACAATCCATGAATAGATATCGTCATCATACAGCAGCTTATTGAAGAATTCTTCCGGGTCCGGTTCTTTTCTGTAGTCCAGGTTTGGAATGAATTTTTCCCAGAGGTACACCTCATTCAGTCCTTCCCAGATCCATTCATTTATAACAAGAATCTCTTTCGGGATTTCCGGATCCGGGTCAGGATCGGGAACTGGATCAGGATCCTTTTTACAGGAAGCAACCACAAACAATACTGCTGCCAACACTACCCAAAGGCTCCAGGATTTCTTCTGCCTTTTTTCCGGTCCAATCGCTTTCATTCTCATCACAAACATCTGTATATATTGCAAAGTTACATTTTATCGCAAAGTTATTAAAATAAGAACTCTTCCTTCAATTAAATATTATGGACCCGGGGTGTGAAATTGGATAAACAGCTGAACAAACATATTGTTTGTTCCGTTTCATAATAACAACAGAAACCATGGCAGAAAATAAGACCAAAGCCACCCGGGACAATGTACAGGCATTTCTGGGCGCTATCGTGGATCCGGTCAGAGGTTCGGATTGTATGAAACTGGCAGAACTGATGGAAGGGATCACCGGAGCAAAAGCGGTGATGTGGGGAGCGTCCATTGTGGGTTTCGGAACCTACCATTACAAATATGCCAGCGGCAGGGAAGGGGAGTGGTTCCAGTGTGGTTTCAGTCCCAGGAAGCAGAACCTGACCATCTACCTCATGGGGTACCTGGATTCCTACGGGGAACAGCTCAAAGAGCTGGGGAAATATACCCACGGAAAAGGGTGTCTCTACATCAAGAAACTTGAGGATATTGATCTGGATGTTCTCACCGAACTTATCAAAAGTTCCATTGCTCATTTGAAGGATCACAGGTCAACATAAGTTCCCGTGCACACCCCGGCAATATTGATATTATGTGTGTTTTCCACATGGCTGGTCCCCTGTGATGTACAGGAGGTCCAGACCACATTCCAGCAGCATCCGGCGTTCGGAGAAAGGGTACAGGAAAGGCATGAAATGGTGAAAAACGGGATCGAGAACTATCCCTACCAACCCGTCAGGGACCCCCTTGTCCTGGAAGCCATGAGAAGGGTGCCCAGGCACCGGTTCGTGCCCCCAGAGTATCGCCGTGATGCCTACCTGAATACCCCCCTGGTGATAGGTTTTCACCAGACGATCTCCCAGCCATACATCGTGGCCCACATGACCGAATTGCTGGATCTTCAACCCGATCACCGGGTGCTGGAAATAGGGACCGGGTCGGGATACCAGGCAGCGGTTCTTGCAGAGCTTTGCAACCATGTTTACACCATCGAGATCATTCCACAGCTCGGGGAATCAGCAGGGGAACTGCTGAATGAGCTGGGATATAAAAATGTCAGGGTCAAAATCGGGGACGGGTATGAGGGCTGGCCTGATGCCGCCCCCTTTGACCGGATCATTGTCACCTGCGCACCCGACGATATTCCCCCGCCTTTACTCGCACAACTTGCTCCCGGAGGACGCTTAGTCATTCCTGTTGGAGAGACCAGCCAGGTCCAGTACATGGTGGTGGTAACCAAGGACCGCCATGGAAGGATTTCCCAAAAACGCCAGTACCCGGTCCGTTTTGTCCCCATGACCGGTAAGGCGCTTGAGTAAAATAAATTAAAACACCGGAAACAAATAGGTGGTAAATGCCGTTAAAGTTGCTGTTGAAGCATTTTTATGGACCCTGTTTTTACTGAAAAGATCAATATACTGATCGTCGATGACAACAATGCCCCTTTCATCCTTCCCCTTATAAGGTCTTTTTCAGGACAAAAGAATATTCATCTGTATGCATTGGTTTTCTCTGAAAAGAAACCCAATCTTTTCAGGTATTCCAGGTACCTTCGCGAGGTCTATTCAATAAGGGGTACGATCCAAGATCATTTTGAATCAGGAGTAAAAGAGACCATCGTGCGTTGCCAGGCCCACTTGGTTATTCCAACCCGCGAATGGATATCTCAATTATTTGCCAAAAATGCAAGCTGGCTAAACGGAATGGTGAAGGTCCATCCGATTTCGGGTGAGTCGACCATTGAGACCACAATGGACAAAATAAAGCTGAATCAATGGCTTATTGATCATGGGTTCCCACATTCCTGGGCTCTGCCGATCAATCAGGGTGGATTAAACGATATTGATGTAGCTGAAATTCCCTTTCCTGTTCTGGTTAAACCATTAACAGGCGCCGGCGGAATTGGAATTAAACTGGTAAATGATGCCCGGATGCTGAGTGATTTACTCGCTCAGGAGAAAAAATATCAAAAGGATTATTTTTTTCAGGAATTGATCCAGGGATATGACATTGATGTGAGCCTTTTTTCAGTGCAGGGGAATATCCTTTGCCATACCATTCAGAAGGGAATCCTGGTTGGCTCATTCACCTTCCCGAGAGGGATCGAATTTATTCGTAATAATGCCCTTCTTGAGCTCACTGAGAAGATCATAGGGCAACTCTCATATACTGGAATTGCCCATCTGGATTTCAGGTTTGATGCAAAAACAGGGGAATATATCCTGGTTGATTTTAATGCCAGGTACTGGAATTCCATGCAGGGGTCAAGATTGATGGGGGTCAATTTCCCACTGCTGATTACTGCCTACACCCTTGAAATTCAAATGAAATTTCCTGAATACAGCACAGGGTACTTCTACTATGGAACTGCCGGAATTAAAAAAATTTTGAAAAATGTTGTTTCGGGGAATAGAGTTCCCATAAAACTGAAGAACACCCAAATCCCTGCAATTGCCAGGGATCCGTTTCCCGAACTATTGTACCTGATCAAATGGGTGATGAAGACTATTTTTTAACCAGTTTCCCGACCATGGTCCTGCCATTGATATCCAATTGGAAGAGGTATAGGTTCCCTGTCAGATCTGATAGATCCAGCTTCATACGGTAACTTCCAGTGGAATGGAATTCTTTGATGACCTTCCCAGTGATATCGAACAATTTGAGCGTCACTACACCGCTAATTCCAAACTCAAAATAGACAAAATTGTCCGCAGGGATTGGATATACCCGCTCAATCAATCGTTCCCCTGCAGGAGATCCCGTGGGATCGAGGACTTCGATGGAAAATTCCTGTGTAACTTCGGCTGTTCCATCGTTTACCATGATGTGGACGGTGTGACTTCCCATATCCGAAAATGCGGGCGTCCCGGTTAGCAATGGACTCCCGTTGCCCTGGATCAGCTGAAGCCAACCAGGAAGATCAGCGGAATAGAAAGTCAGCACATCCCCCTCATCTTCATCTTCAGCTGTGATTTGATACTCATACAGTTGTTCGGGCCGGAGGGCGGAACTGGGGGGTAGTGATGTGATCACCGGAAGATCATTCACATTGATGACTGCCACCTGGAACTGGTGATCAATTGCCACCATTCCATCAGAAACGCTGATGCTGACCTGGTGGATACCCACGTGTTCATTCCCGGGGATTCCGGAGAGGACGAGTGTTGAATCATTGAAGCTGAGCCAGTCTGGCAACTGAAGAACCGAGTAATCAATGGGATCGCCGTCCACGTCCCTGGCAATTAATGTATAGTTATAAATTTCATCCTCTTTCACAGATATTGCTGGTATTGACAGCACCTCAGGTGCGTCATTCACGTTAGTCACGGTTATCTGGAATTTATGGTCAATTGCCTCCACTCCGTCGGAAATGTGAATGTCTACCTGGTGGATGCCTACCTGCTCGTTCCCCGGGATCCCTGAGAGGAGCCGTGATATTCCATCGAAAGTGAGCCAATGGGGCAAAATGGCCACTGTATAATCAAGTGAATCCCCGTCTATATCACGAACTTCCAATTTATATAGGTATTCCTCATCCTCCGTACCAATCAATAAGGGACTGGATATCAATTCGGGAGGATCATTCACATTGACAACCGTGATCTGGAAATGATGATCAATATGACCCAGGCCATCTGAAACTCTTATCGTCACGT
>JAHEEC010000092.1 GCA_024640885.1 Bacteroidota bacterium
ATGTCACGATCACGGGAGCAGATATCGACAATGGCAGCAGCGATGCCTGCGGGATCGCCTCCCTGGTGGCTTCCCCGAACAGCTTCACCTGTGCCGAGGTCGGGGTGAATGTGGTGACCCTGACGGTAACCGACAACAACGGGAACGTCTCGACCTGCAATGCGAATGTGACCGTGGAGGATAATGTGGCACCAGCGGCAGCTTGCCAGGATATCACGGTTCAATTGGATGCCACGGGTAATGTCACGATCACGGGAGCAGATATCGATAATGGCAGCACCGATGCCTGCGGGATCGCCTCCCTGGTGGCTTCCCCGAACAGCTTCACCTGTGCCGATGTGGGAGTGAATGTGGTTACGCTGACAGTGACAGACAACAACGGGAACGTCTCGACCTGCAATGCGAATGTGACCATCGAGGATAATGTGGCACCAGCGGCAGCTTGCCAGGATATATTGGTTCAACTTGATGCTACGGGTAATATCACCATCACAGGAGCGGATATCGACAATGGCAGCACCGATGCCTGCGGGATCGCCTCCCTGGTGGCCTCGCCGAACAGCTTCACCTGTGCCGAGGTCGGGGTGAATGTGGTAACGCTGACAGTGACAGACAACAATGGGAACATCTCCACATGCAATGCAAATGTGACCGTGGTTGACAATATTCCCCCGGTGATTACGGTCTGCCCACCTGCAAGGAACCTGCCTCTGAACAACATTTGTCAGATTTTAGTGCCGGATCTTACAGGAGAGATTGTTGCCAGTGACAATTGTACTGCATTTGGCAGCCTGACCATTACCCAGGTTCCGGCAGCGGGTACTTTGCTTGCTTCAGGTGAAGGAGTATTGCATTCCATCACCATGATAGTGGATGACGGCAATGGCAATACCACAAATTGTTCCGTCGCACTGACCGGCAATGACATTACAGCTCCGGTGATCACCACTTGTGCTTTGGATCGCATGGTTTCATTGACCGGCCTCTGCGAGTTGATCGTACCGGATCTTACCGGGGAGGTTGTGGCCACAGATAATTGTTCAGGTAGCGTGACCATCACCCAGAGTCCTGCCGCAGGTACAAACCTGGCCTCCGGTGATGGAATGTTGCATATAGTCACAATGATTGCCGATGACGGAAACGGGAATACGACCAGCTGTAATGTGACCCTCTTTGGAAATGATGATACCGGGCCAAGCATTACAGTGTGCCCGCCGGACAGGGATATTGCCCTTGATGGATTGTGCCAGCTCACCGTTCCTGATCTTACAGGAGAGGTAATTGCCGATGATAATTGTACGGTACCAGGCGCCCTTACGATCACCCAGAGCCCGGTTGCCGGTACGCTGATTTCCTCGGGCGAAGGGGTATTACATTCGATCACGATGACCGTCGATGATGGAAACGGTAATACCTCACAATGTGTTGTCGCTCTGACGGGGAATGATATCACTGCCCCATCAATTTCCCTCTGTCCCCCGGCGCGGGATGTGGCCCTTGATGCTTCCTGCCTGCTCATCGTTCCTGATCTTACCGGAGAGGTGATTGCAGATGACAATTGCACAGGACTGTTAACCATAACCCAGCTTCCTGCTGCCGGGTCCGCTCTCGCATCAGGAGAGGGCATTGACCATAATATTGTGATCATGGTTGATGACGGCAACGGGAATAGCTCCACATGCAACGTGGTGCTTACTGGCGATGACAGCACCGATCCGGTGATTATTTCATGTCCGCCATCTCGGAATGTTTCCCTGGATATCTCCTGCCAGCTAGTGGTGCCTGATCTTACAGGCGAGGTGGTTGCCATTGATAACTGTGCAGGATCCCTTGCCATTACACAAATACCTGCCGCAGGATCAATCCTCTCTTCAGGAGAGGGTATTACCCATAGTGTGACTATTAATGTGGATGATGGAAATGGTAATATCACCTCCTGCCCGGTTATATTAACGGGTGACGATGATACGGCTCCGGTGGTTTCCTGCCTCGATATCACAGTTGCGCTTGATGCCTCTGGCAGTGCGGTCATCGACAGTTCCGATATTGACGGTGGGAGTTCGGATAACTGCGGCATTGCGACCATGGGTCTTGATATAAGCAGCTTTACGTGTGCAGATCTGGGAAGCAATGTGGTGACCCTGACTGTGACCGACATAAATGGGAATGCCAGCTTCTGCACCTCTACAGTGACCGTGGTTGACAATATAAGTCCCGTGGTAGGTTGTCCGGCAGATACCACGGTAATTGCATCGGCCGGAAACTGCAGCACGGTTGTAAATAATATCAGTGCGCTGTTTACATCGGACAACTGCAGTACCGATCTGCTTTCCTTCAGGTTGGAGGGTGCAACTACAGGTTCCGGATCAAATGATGCAAGCGGTACCAGCTTTAACAAAGGATTAACCACGGTCTGGTACACGATTACCGATCAGAGTGGCAATGCCGATTCTTGCTCATTCAAGGTAATTGTGCAGACTACCCTGGTGCCGCCGGAAGCCGCGTATAGTGATCTGGACAGTGTTTGCCCGGGTGAGGGGACCATTCTATTAATGTACACCGGAGGAGTGATGGTCGAGGGAGGTCAGGCCATGTGGTATGACGATGCAGCTCTCACAAATAATATTGGCGCCGGCAATTCCCTGGTGCTCACATCGCCACTGGTTGAAACAAGCTATTATGTAAGATTTGAAGGGACCTGTGACACCACCTCATCTGTTTCAACGACCATATTTATAAAGCCGGGTGCTGTGGCGCCCACCGCTGTGGGATCCGACCGGAATAATATTTGCCCGGGCGATGGTTCAATTATCCTCAGTTACAGTGGAGGAGTAATTGGCTCTCTAGGGATTGCACGCTGGTATTCTGATTCTTCACTTACGGTCACGATAGGTACCGGCAACGATCTGTCAGTTCCGGCACCATTTGCAACAACCACCTATTTTGTACGCTTCGAGGCAGAATGCGATAGCTCGGATGCAGTTGGACACAGGTTGTTTGTGAACCCTCCCTCCATTGCGCCGGATAGCGCAACCGTGGACCGCAACTTTATATGCTCCGGTGATGGGATCATTACCCTGAGTTACTGGGGAGGCTTCGAAGGCCCGGGTGCTGTGAGCACCTGGTACGATGACGCATCCATGTCCGTCAGCATCGGTACCGGTAACACCCTGGCTGTTGCTGCACCACTGGTCCCAACCACCTATTATGTCAGGTTCGAAGCAACCTGTGATACGAGCATGGCGGCGTCCATACCGGTTGTAGTCTATCCAATTCCCGTACCGACTTTCACTGAAGGGGACCAGGAGGTCTGTATCAATGCGGCCCCTTACAGATATATCGCCGGTGGCCAGTCAGGTTCTTCTTTCACCTGGAATGTTACAAATGGGACCATCACGGATACCTTCAACGACACAATTTATGTAGATTGGGGGACCCTGATCAATGCAGGGACAGTTGAAGTGACGGAGACCTCACTGGAGGGCTGTACGTCAATCCCGGTAATCCTGGCAGTATCCATTGAAGGGCCGGTACTCGACCTTGGCGGAGATGATTACACCTGTCGTGGTGAATCAAAAACCATAACTCCGGTTGGGGATTTTGCTTCATACCTGTGGCAGGACGGAAGCACAGCTCCAGATTATACGACGGACCAGGAAGGATGGATCACCCTGGAAGTTAAGGATTCAAATGGTTGCAGTGAAAGTGACAGTTTATACTTGAGTGTGGTTGAGCTGCCGGTTGTGGAACTGGGCAATGACACGGCCCTGTGTGGAGATCAATCGATTGTACTTGATGCAGGAACTGATGGTGAAATTTATACCTGGTCCACAGGAGAGATCAGTCAACAAATCACGGTGTTCCAGGGATTACAACTAATTTGGGTTGAAGTGGAGAATTCGTTTGGTTGCACGAACAGGGATACCCTGAATATTGATGAATGTGACGTGGAATTTTATTTCAGGGATATTCCCACGGCCATTACAACCAATGGGGATGGGGTAAATGATACCTGGATAATACCTAAACTTGCCGGGTATACCCAGGCAGAGATCGAGATCTATGATCGCTGGGGTACGCTGGTGTGGAGATCAGAAACAGGATATTCAATACCCTGGGATGGTAAAAACATGAATGGAAAAGCGATGCCCATGGATTCCTATCATTTTATTATCAATCTGAACGAGGGTAAAAATGACCGGATTAATGGTATTATAACTGTGATCAAGTAGCAAGGAACAGAATGAAAAGAGCGCTATATATCGCTTTAGTTCTGGCCGGATTCATGCAGGTGGCATGGACCCAGCAAGTGCCTCTTTACAGCCAGTATATGCTCAATGGATTCCTGCTGAATCCTGCAGCTGCAGGATCGGAGGGTTACACTGCCGTGAACCTCACTGCGAGGGAGCAATGGGTGGGGTTGAAGAACGGTCCCGGAACCTATGCATTGAGTTTCCAGACCAGGATCCTGAAGAAAAGCTATATATCCAGGAGTTCCTCCGTGAGGAGGAGACCCAAAAGTGGATCCAGGAGTGGGAATGTAGGATTGGGCGGATACCTTTTTAATGACAGGAACGGTGCCGTAGAGCGGATCGGTTTGAAGGGATCCTATGCATATCATATTAATTTTTCACAGTCTCAGCTCTCGTTCGGGCTCTCTTTTGTGGCTTACCAGCTCCGGCTGGATGAGGATTTAATCCATCTCCTGGAACCGGGTGATCCCTTATGGCTTGGAGCCAAACAATCTGTTTTTATTCCTGATGCCGATGCCGGCGTATACTATTCGGCAAGGAACTACTGGGCTGGTTTCTCGGTGGATCAGATGTTTGAATCCATCTTAAAGTTAGGGGATTCAGGTTACGACAGGTACGTGATGGAGCGTAACTATTACCTGATGGGAGGGTATGATTTTGAAGTGCGGAGGGATATCATTCTTACCCCTTCCACATTGATCAAATTTGCAGAAAACGGGAAATTGCAAATTGATTTCAGCGGGAAGCTGTACTTTCAGCAGAATTATTGGGGTGGACTCACATACCGGACCGGACAGGCCATCATTGTGATGGCCGGGGTCAGTGTGGATAAGCTGGTATTCGGATATGCTTTTGATATTGGGCTCAACAGCATTATGAAACACAGTTTCGGCACCCACGAGTTCACCTTTATTGCAAAATTTGGAGACAACGCACGCAGATACCGCTGGCTGAACAGGTTCTAGTTTTACCACGTTTACCGATTAAATGGGTCAGCTTACCGATTTCCACTTCATGGAATTAATCATAGGATGTACATTTGAGGAAAATAAAACTATAAGAAAATGGAAATGCAACCGCAAAATTTCAAGAGATCAGGAAGGGCTCACCTGCTGATTGGGATCGTCCTGATGTTTCTGGGGCTGTTTCTTATTGCAGACCTGGCTGATATTATCCCCTGGCGCATGAGAGATTTCCTTTTTACATGGCAGGCACTGCTGATATTCCTGGGGATCATTTTCCTCTCAAATCGTGAAAATAAGGGAACAGGGGTGATCCTGATTGCCATCGGGTCTTTCTTCCTGCTTCCCAGATTTCTGGATCTTCCCAATTACTGGCACTCGCTTTTCTGGCCGACCATGCTGATCCTGTTGGGTCTGGTGGTTATATTTGGAACACGTCGTCATGGCAGCGTGGGGGCTTTTATGGGCGGGCAGAGAAGAAAAACTTCAGGTGAGGACTTTCTGGACGATGTATCAATTTTTGGGGGAGGTGACAGGGTCGTCAACTCGCAGCAGTTTCAAGGTGGGAAATTGACCCACATTTTTGGAGGTTCAAAGTATGATATGACCAATGCCAAACTTGCCCAGGGCAAGAACCGGCTTGATATTCTTATGATCTTCGGAGGCACAAAATTCATCATTCCCGAGAATTGGGATGTGAAGGTGGAAGTAACTTCCATTTTCGGAGGTTTTTCTGACAAGAGAGTTAAATCGATGGTGGTGAAGGAATCAGATCGTTCCATGGTGATCACAGGCTCAACGATCTTTGGAGGGGGTGAAATAGTCAATTATTACTGATAATGAGCCATCCTATTACCGGGAACAGGCGATCGGTTGCGATCTATTCTATTGTTTGGCTGATCGTCTCCGTTCTGTATGGATCCATGCTCTGGTATTTCATGAGATTCCCGGTGGCGGTTGTAACTTCAGAGGCATTATTATCAACTCTTTTATTCGGATTCCTGGGGTTGCTCGCCTGGTATCCCACCCGGTATATACCATTTCAAAAACATTCCCCCTTCTATTCATTGTTTGCCCATATTGTTGCTGGCTTGCTGGTCCTGGCCATTTGGATGCTGCTGGATGTGGGACTGCTTGAGGCATTTTTTGGCACCCAGGAGGAATATGGAGTGTTTTTGAATAAATCAATCGTATGGCGGGGCATTTTCGGTGGCATGGTCTACTTTTTGCTTGTGCTTATCTATTACCTGGTCGCCAACAATCAAAAATTATTGGAACGTGCACAGCAGGAGGAACGCTTAAAGAATCTTGTGAGAGATACTGAACTGAACCTGTTAAAATCCCAGATCAATCCTCATTTTCTATTCAACTCTTTGAATTCAATAGCCTCTCTGACAATGTCCAACCCGGATGAGGCAAGGGATATGATCGTTCGCCTCTCCGATTTTTTAAGGTACTCATTGAAGCACAGGGAGAATGAATATGTTCCGCTGAAGGAGGAGCTGAGAAGAATGAAAGACTACCTGGCCATCGAGAAAGTCAGGTTCGGCGAAAAGTTGCAGTATGTATTCAATATCCAGGGAGATTGCGAGGAGTTCCCGGTGCCCACCATGATATTTCAACCGTTGTTCGAGAATGCCATCAGGCACAGTGTGTATGAGAGCGTGGAACCTGTCACCGTCCGCTTTGATTGCATGCGCGAAAATGAATACATGAAAACCATCGTTTCCAATGATTATGATCCGGCGGTTCCCACCAAGAAAGGGACCGGATTGGGCTTACAGAATGTGAGGCAAAGGATAGAACTATCCTACCACGAGAGGGGATCGGTGCGTTGGAACAGTGACGGTGGGGTATTTGCAGTAACCATATTATTTCCTCGTATATTTGTAAAACGATGAGCAAGATTAAAACAATCATTGTTGAAGATGAGAAACCGGCAAGGGACCTGATCAGGACTTATCTGATGGAATTCTCCAACATGGAACTGGTCGGAGAATATGACAATGGTTTTGATGGATTAAAGGCCATTAACGAAATTAAACCGGATGCCATTTTCCTGGATGTACAAATGCCCAAATTGACAGGATTTGAGTTGTTGGAAGTTCTGGAACATCATCCTGAGGTTATTTTTACCACTGCATATGACCAGTATGCCATCCAGGCATTTGAATTGAATGCTGTCGATTACCTGCTTAAACCATATTCCAGGGAGCGTTTCAGTGAAGCCATTGGAAGGCTTGAATCACGACTTAGTTCGGAAGTTGTCGGGAAGGAGGCCAAAAGCGGAATTGAGAAGATCAAACAACACCTTGCTGAAAGTGATGAAAAACTTCACAGGGTTGTGATAAAAAAGGCAGGAAGGATTCATGTGATCTCCACTGATCATATTAATTTCCTGGAGGCCCAGGACGATTACGTAATGGTCTATACCAGTGAAGGGAAATTCCTGAAGCAGCAAACCATGAAGTATTTCGAAACGCACCTGGATTCCCAGCAGTTTGTCAGGGTACATCGGTCATACATTGCAAATATTGCTTGTATTGAAAGAATTGAACCCTACGAAAAAAGCAATTTTATCCTGATCCTGAAGGATGGGAACAAGGTGCCGGTGAGCAGAAGTGGAATGCAGATGTTGAAGGAGAATCTTGATTTCTAAGCTGAAATTGGAAAACCATGGGATTGCAGATTGACGAGAAGGATATCAATAAATTTATTATGGTTGGTGACAGGGTGCTCGTGAAGCCCAAGAACCAGCAGGATAGGACCAAATCTGGACTTTATCTGCCTCCGGGTGTTCATGAAAAGGAGAAGGTCCATAGTGGATATGTGCTGAAGGTGGGGCCCGGATATCCCATCCCGGCCATTCAGGATTCGGATGAACCCTGGAAGGACCGAAGCGATGAAGTGAAGTATGTTCCCCTGCAACCAAAGGAGGGTGATCTGGCGGTATACCTTCAGAACAGCGGTTATGAAATCGTATTCAATGGTGAAAAATATGTCATCATTCCCCATGCGGCCATCCTGATGCTCATCAGGGACGAAGGATTGTTTAAATAGGCTAACCCGATTTCCACCTTCCCGATTTGCGCAATGCCTGGTCAATGATCCATTCGATCTGGCCATTTGCGCTGCGGAACTCGTCGGAAGCCCACTTCTCCAACATTTCCATCTTCTCCGGATCAATCCGTAATACAAATGCCTTCTTTTTGCTCATTTTACTGGTGTAATGTGCCTGTGTTCACAACCGGACTCGGGTCTTTGTCCCCACACAGGACAACCATCAGGTTACTCACCATGGCTGCTTTTTTATCATCGTCGAAGTCAACGATTCCTTTCTCAGTCAATTGCTCCAGCGCCATCTGCACCATGGATACGGCACCTTCAACGATCTTGAACCTTGCGGCCACTACTGCCGTGGCCTGTTGTCTTCTCAACATGGCACCTGCAATCTCCTCGGAATAGGCAATAAAATTTATCCGGGCTTCGATCACCCTGATCCCGGCAATTTCCAGCCTTTCCCTGATTTCATTCTCAAGTTCCTCGTTCACTTCTTCGCCTCCTCCGCGGAGGGTGATCTGTGCATCATGATCCTCGAAATTATCATAAGGATAAATGCCGGCCAGTTTGCGAAGGGCAGTCTCGCTTTGAACGTATACAAAGCGCTCATAATCGTCCACTTCGAAGGCGGCTTTATACGTTTCCTCTACTTTCCATACCAGGACACATCCAATCTTGATCGGATTTCCCAGCTTGTCATTCACCTTGATGGTCTCACTGTCAAAATTTCGTGCTCTGAGTGAGATCTTCTTCCTAACGAAAAAGGGATTGACCCAGAATAGTCCATTTTTCTTGATTGTTCCCTTGTAAGCACCAAATAAAACAAGGACGGATGATTGGTTTGGATTCACAACGGTAAGTCCGGCAAAAAGCAGTAAAAATAGAGGGATCAGCGTAACCCCGAGCCAGTTGACCGCATGCACGAAACTGAAGATTGTACCCACGAGGATTGCCAAAAGGAGGAACATCATCAGGTATCCTGAAAGTGCCCTGTAAGTTTGTTCATTTTTCATTGTGAGGATGTTTAAATATATACGATATCAAAATGATATCATAAAAATATCAATATTCAGGAAAATAACAAAGAAAAATGCGTTTTATTTCCGCAACGCTATGAATCCATGCATTCCTGGTACCTGAAACAATCTGTCAGGTGATCGTTTATAAGGCCAGTGGCCTGCAGGTGCGCATAGATGATGGTGGATCCCAGGAACTGAAATCCACGCTGCTTCATGTCCTTGCTAATGGCATCGGATAAAGGCGAAGTAGCCGGTAAATCATCCAGGGTGTGGAAATGGTTTACAATTTGCTTCCCGTCGCTAAATCCCCAGATATATTTATGAAATGATCCAAATTGTTCCTGTATTTCAAGAAACCTTCTGGCATTGTTGATGGAGGATTCAATTTTTTTTCGGTTTCGAATAATTCCAGGGTCCTGTAACATATTTAAAATGTGCGATTCATCGAACTGTGCCACCCTCAATGCATCAAAACTTAAATAGAGCCTCCTGTAGCCCTCTCGTCTTTTCAGTATGGTGAGCCAGCTAAGTCCGGCCTGGGCCGATTCAAGGACCAGGAACTCAAATTGTTTCAGATCCTCGTGCACGGGAACTCCCCATTCCTCATCATGATACCGTTGATAGAGTTGATCTGATCCACTCCATCCGCATCGTTTTAGATTCTGCATATTACCCTGTTTTGATATGGAACTGATCCTGAATCATATTGTTCATTCTTTAATCGTTTAATTTGTTGAATTAGCCCTGCTTCGGGATCGGTTTGTAACTATCAGCGGGGGTGGAGGCTTTGTTCAGATGTGAAAGGAGTTGTCAGACAAAAATAAGGTGATGATTGACCGAAATGGATTCTTTCTGTTACAGATTTGGCAATGGAAGTGAAATGTACTATTTTTGAATCGGACGCAAGATTGAAAATTTTAAAATGATGAGGTTAAAGATTTTAACCCCGGTGATGCTGTGGTCCGCTCTTTCCCTTATTTCCTGCTCCTATTACAAGTCGGTTGAGATGATGCCTATTACGACCGATTCGGAGTTGGCATTGGAGTTTTATGAGACAGGGATGGTGGCTTTTGATCAGGTAAAACTTGGTCTTGCCATGCATAACCTTCAACTCGCAGTAGAGGAAGACCCGAATTTCTTTATGGCTAATTTCTGGTTGTATTTCCTTTCCAGTAAAACCTCCAAGAAAGTTGCCGAGCAGGCACTTTCGTCCACGGCTTCACTTAATGAAGGTGAGAAACAAATAAAATCCGCTTTCAAATACCTGCTGGATGGGGAGGATGAAAAGGTAGTGGAGCATCTTCAGATGGCCATTGATCTTTATCCTTCGGATCCCAGTGTCCATAAGATTCTTTATATCATTCAATTTCAGTTTTTAAAGGACCTGGAAGGTTCCATTGAAAGCATCAATCGGGCCATTAAAGTGAAACCGGATTATGCGCTTCCTTATAACCAGCTTGGCTACGCATACATGGAGATAGGAAAATTTGATGAAGCAGAAGCTGCATTTAATAAGTACATTAAACTGGCGCCCAATATTGCCAATCCTTACGATTCCAAAGGTGATTTCTATATCAACACTGAACAGTACCAGGAGGCATATGACAGCTACATGAAGGCTTTCGAGATTGATTCGAGTTTCACAGTAAGCCAAAAGAAGGCCATGAAAGCAAAACAACTTCTTGAAAAATCAATGGAATTGTAACAGCTCACGGTGATCCGTGATCTCTTCATAAAAATAGCTTTTCTTATTTTCGGGTTTATCAAAAGAAAAAATTCGGCCCTTCAACGGGAGCACGAAATTTACAAGTGCAAAATCTCCTATGCACATCACATTATGGCTAAGCAACATGAATGCAATGAAGAGCGCCAAATGGGGAAGCAGTGCGATTGAAAGGACTCCCGCAGCCAGGTTGATCAGGAGGAATGGCGTCATTGCCAGGAAACAGAGCTCCCGCTTTGAAACCGGATAACGGTCTGCAGTCACAAAAAATATAAATTGCTGAAAATCAACGCCGAACTTGACTTTCCTGGCGCCTAAAACCCAGTACGCCAACCCATGAAGAATCTCGTGGAGAGGAACCACAAGGACGCTACCGGAAAAGATACCCATCAGGCTTTGCCTGATCACGGCCTGCCAGGTAATTTGTGATCCGATCAATCCGGTGATTAGATACCACACAATAAATACCATCATCCCCAGGTTCACCATCGCAAAGAGGGTCGAAATGATGCTTCTCCGACGGATGTTCGTGAGGACAAAGGGGATCATATCATTAAAATCCAGCTCCTTGACCAGCCTGTATCCCGGGTCATTTTCCAAAATGCCAGCGGTGGGTCTAACGGAGGATCTCCCCGTGTTAATTTTTGTCATTGGATTTCACTAATTTGGCCGGGCAATTACAGGGTTGAATATAGTAAATGAATCAGCGCCAATCAACCGGGTACCTTTATGCTCTGGGAGCCTCACTGGCCCTTTCTGCTTCTTTTGTGTTCAGTAAATCTGCCCTTAACAAACTTTCCCTTGTCCAATTCGGTCTGATCTGGTTCTCCCTGGGCATTGTGTGGAACGGTGCATGGTTTCTTCTCAAAGGGGATTATCGGAATTTGAAGGATTCCTTTATAAGTAAAACCAGGACTGCATTTACGGTGGCAGTCCTTGAAGGCCTTGCTACCGGCCTGTTTTACATGGCCATCAAAGAAATGGAGAACCCTGCGGTTGTCTCTTTCATTGGTAATATAGGCCCGGTTTTCGTAACCATTATGGGGATCACACTGCTTCGCGAGAGATTTCACACCGTTCAGATGGTCGGTATTCTGGTCACCATAGCAGGTATTTTTGTGATCAATTACCGCGAAGGGGGATTTGCAGGTTTTACGGATCCGGGATCAATCTATGTGATCGGTGCATCTTTGCTCTTTTCAGTCGCCACGATCGTTGGAAGGAAGTATCACCTTTCACTATTGCCCGGCTATATGTCCCTGATCCGCTCGTTCCTGCTGGCACTTGCCATGTTGTTGATTTTCAATTTTGATAGCCAGATGCCGGATCTTTCAATCGCTATCTGGCGGGATCTCTCCATCGGATCTTTGATGGAGACCCTGATTGTGATCGTACTGGCATACCAGGCCCTGAAACTGATTGAGGCCACGAAGACTTCCCTGATCATCAGTTCAAAAGGATTATGGACGCTTATACTTGCCTGGATATTCCTGGATATTTTCCCTACCGGCATGCAACTGGCAGGTGGAGGACTGACATTGGTCGGGGTATGGCTGATCACCTGGGACCGCCGTACTATTCTTCAAGGATAAAACGGTATGAAGTATATTTGGCCGCTTTTCTGGCGTAGCTTCCTGACTCGCTTGATACACCCCTTTCTTCAAAGATCCTGGACAGGCCCATATATCCTATGGCCATGAACAGGTCGGCATATGGCCCAATTCGGTCGGCCATCTCCAAAACACTCTCGTATCCTTTCTCGGCTTTCAGGTCATTTTTTGATTCCATCTCTGCCATAAATGAGTTGGCCATAACCCTGATCATCTCTGAATACGGGTCCCTCTGTTTTTCCATCACCTTAAGGACTTCGCGGGTCCGCTGGAATCGTTTCTGATGCAGCAGAATAGTCACCAGATGCCCCTGGTAAAACAGATTATGAGGAAATTGTTTGAAAAGCATTTCGGCATACATGGCTGCAGCATTCAGATCTCTTTCATATTTCAACTGAATGATGGACATGAATACAATGGATTCAACCTTCAGGAATACGGCATGGTCTATGGCGTATTTTAGCTGCTGAAGTCCAA
Source organism: Bacteroidota bacterium (assembly GCA_024640885.1). Taxonomy (GTDB): domain Bacteria; phylum Bacteroidota; class Bacteroidia; order Bacteroidales. The sequence continues at coordinate 13,105 of JAHEEC010000092.1, forward strand.
GAGCTTTGTCTCCATCCTGCATGAAAGCGACCAAAGCCTTATAACCAGGATGCGCTTCGGGGTATGCCTCAATATAGTAATTGTATAGTCCTGTGGAAAAATAGAATTCGCTGAATTGATCCTTCATTTCAAATCCCTCTTTTGTGTTCCTGTAGAGGGTTGATAAATCGGGCAAGACCTTTCCAGGTTTCCCATTGTCGGCCCAGAACATCGCCTTAAAGGCCCGGCCGAAGAGGTCAAAAAAGACTCCTTCAAGATGGGTCCTCTCACTTTCACTGTACTCCTCACTTAGAGCTACAACCCGGTCCATTAATTCCACAAATTTCTCGGAAGCTTTTTTCTCAGGCGTAAGGGGATAATTTTCCCAGTATACGATCAGTGCCTCCAGGAAATATGGAGCCGGGTGATCGGGAGTGATCCTGGCAAGCTCCATTTGAAAATGACGGGCCTTGATAAACGAGAAGTTATAGGTATGCCGAAGACAACTATCCACCTTATTAAGAAGATCAGGGCGGTTGAGGTAGGATTCCTGGGCCCATATGCTGGTCCAGCAAAAAGCCATCAAACCAACAACAAAGAGCTTTTTCCTCATAGTGCAAAGATATAAATTAAAAAAGGCCATCCACCGAAGTGAATGGCCTCCTGATAAACCTATAACAGACCACTACTTCACAATCCTGACCTTACTTGCTATCTGGCTGTTACCGGTGTTGATTATTAATAAATATATGCCTGTTTCCAGATCACTCACAGGAAGTTCCACCGTATGGTTTCCTTTGTAGGAATATCCCTGTTCGCTGATCAGGACCTGCTGTCCCAGCATATCAAACATTTCAAGGCTGATTGCTCCATCATTCACCAAATCATACTTCACGTTAATAAAGTCACTGGCAGGATTTGGATAGATGCTTACATCGACGGCATCACGGATTAATTGACGAACGCCTGTGGAAGGTGTGAGCACTGCATCAATGACATGTACAACTCCGTTGTCGGCTTCTATATCGGC